>NZ_MSQD01000001.1 GCF_002102475.1 Thermoanaerobacterium sp. PSU-2
AAACGAGGCACATAAAAGGATACTACACACTTGACATAAACGATGTTGTATTCAATAGGGATTTTTATGACAGGATAGCCATAGGCTCATATCCAGTAGACGTACAAGCAACATCACCAGAAGACACAGGGTATGTATATGGGAAGCCTGTAGAGTATGCAGTGCCATTTAGGTGCATAGTGCCTGAGAAGGTAGAGAACCTACTTGTAGTAGGGCGGTCAGCATCCTACAGCCACTTAGCAGCAGGGTCTGCCAGAACGATACCAATAGGGATGGCAGAAGGAGATGCAGCAGGCGTAGCGTCAGCGTACTCCATAGCCAAAGACAAATCATTTGAAGACATCGCAAAGAATGAAGAAGATATAAAGAACATACAGTCCATATTAGTAAGCCAAGGAGCATACCTTAAGCCGTTTAAAGTAGAAGAAGCTGTAGAGAAAAGTTGGGCTTTTGACGGGCTAAAATTTGCCCTTCATTGGGGGCTTATAGTACCTGGATACACAAATAATTTTAAGCTTAATGAAAGCATAAAAAGCATATCATTTTACTATATGGCAACAAACATGATTAAAAGGTCAATACCAGATAAATCACAGCTTATAGATGATGATTATCAGTATCTGCAAAAATACATTGTAGACAAGCCTCTTACAAAAGAAGAAGCTGCGGATATACTTTTGACGTATGCTGGATATAGAAATGAAGCTAATAAATATAGTGGTAGTTTATGCGATTTAGCACATGAAAAAGGACTAATATCTGATACAGCATATCAAAAGATGAAAAATTTAAAATACGTAAAATGGGAAGATTCATATGACATGATATTGTCACTTCACAATTACCTAAGCAAGCTCTGACAAAGTAAAATATATGCAAAAAGCTCGGTTTTTAACCGAGCTTTAATTAATTCTGAAAATTAGTTATTCTGTTTGCAACAATGCCAAATAAGTACTTAAACTCTTTTACTTTTAAAAGAAGCATCATACCAGCGTATATAGCACCACCAATAATGACGATCAAACTTGTAAGCAACAATTCCATCTTAAACCCAACCATGTATCTTGAAAGAAAATTATTCATTAAAAATACCACTGCACCCATGGTAACAGAAGATAAAACCAATTTACCACCGGTAATTACAATATCGCGTCCACCAAAAGCACCCATCTTCTTCCTAAAATCCTTCATCAATAATATGGCACAAATTGCAGCAGATGCAGACGACCCTATGGCAAGACCTGCGATACCTATATATTTTACAAGTATTATGCTTATCAATATATTTACTGCTATGCCTAAAATACTGTTTATCATAGGCGTCCTTGTGTCATTTGTGGAGTAAAATGATACATTAAACACATCTCTTATGCCATAAAAAATCATTCCTATTGAAAGGTACAAAAGCGCAATAGCCGTAATCTCAACACTGTAATCATTAAATCTGCCGTGTTTAAACAATATATCTATTATGTGATACCTTAAAATCATGATGCCTAAAGTAACGGGAATCATGATCATATTGATATTGTTTATAGCCTTTATCATGTGAGATTTCATGCCTTTATAATCGCCGGTACTCCCTTCCCTTGACAAAGTAGGAAATATGACCGTGACAACCGATGTAGCAAATGTCCCGTAAAATGCACCTGTCAACAAGCTGGCATAGCTAAAAGCTGTGATGTTTCCATTTGGCAATCCTGAAGCAAGCCTCGTATTTATGATTATGTTTATCTGATTTACAGATAATCCCACAATGACAGGGCTAATAAGCTTAAGCATCCTTACTATGCGAGGATCTTTAAAATCAATTTTTAGACTGTACCTGTACTTGTTCTTAATAAGCCACGGTATCTGGTTTACCACCTGAAGTCCAAATGCGACTGTAGTGTAGATAGTAAGGCCTACTATGCCACCGTCCTTTGCAAAAAACAGCATAAACACAATAGGTGGAATGTCTATCAAAATACCATTTAAAGCAGGTGCAGTAAAGTCATTAAGAGTTTGAAGGATAGCAGTAAAACCTGCTGACATGCTTAAAAACAGCATGTTTACAATGCTTATTTTGGTCAAATTTACTGCAAGTTGAAACTTTTCACCTGTAAAATTCGACGCCATCAATCTTACCAAGTATGGCGAAAAAATCCATGCTATGACGAATATGGCAAATGAAAACAAAAATAAAATGTTCATTATATTGTTAGCAAAGTCAAACATCTCATCTTTGCCACGCTTAGCATACGTCTCATTTAAAAGGGGTATAAAAGCTGTGGATACAGCAACACCTATTATAGAGTAAAGCACTGTAGGAATATTTAATGACACCGTATATGCATCGGTAGCCCATGTGGTGCCAAACACCTTACCCTGCACAGTATTTTTCAAAAGTCCAGCAAATTTCCCTAAAATCGTTATAAATGCAACAATGCTTGCCGACTTAAACAGTTTCTTATTACTCATACGATCTCCAATCTAACTCGTAATTTTTCTTAACAGTAATTTTAAGCTTCATAACAATTTTATATTTTACATCGTAAACGGCTTTTAGGCAATACACAGCAACTTGAAAATTAAATCTTCTTGTCAACTTTTCACATCAATAGCTATTGTAACTTATGAAAAAAACAAATCATAGTACTTCTGTATCTTCTCTTCTAAGATATCCATGCTTATAAATCTCGCCTCTCTTATGACTTCTTTTCCTTCCACAAAAAGAAGCACTGTAGGCACAGTAAAAACCGAAAACTCCGATGATGCAGCAGGCAATTCGTCTATAGAGACATGACCACTGGATATCTGGTCATAATTTAAGAGCATCATTTCAAGTTTCGGAAGCAATGTAGTACATATACCACAATCATTTGTTGAAAAATACAATAGCGCCATTTCTTCATCATTCACAAATTTCTTTATATCGTCAACTGCATATAATTTCTCCATCATCTTTGCCCTCCGAAATTATTTTTAAATCTAACATATAAAGTATTTTACCACAAAGCGAAAAATTTTTATATATCTTGCCTTAATATTAAAATTTAATTTTCAATGGTGATATAATATATTATGTAAAAATATACAAGGAGGGATTTAGATGCCATTACCGCCATTTTTGTCATCGCTTGATAAAAATGATCATGAATTTGCATCTGCAATAGAAAAAGTCTATTCTTATGCAATGGGACCAGGCGCATTAGACCAAAAGACAAAATTGTTAATCGCACTGGCTATTGATGCGTTGCACGGCGCTAACCTTGGAGTAGAAAACATATCAAATCAACTGCGAAATATGGGGGTAAGCGAGGAAGAAATAAAAGAAGCAATTAGAATCGCATACTTCGCATCTGGAAATACAATATTAGCTTCGTATATTTCTGCTTTCAAAAACAAATAGCCATTAAAAAGTGAGAAGCTTTAAAGAAATTTAAGCTTCTCACTGTATTAAAAATCATATAGTAGAGGTGAACAAAAATATGGATAATAAAGAAAAACTGATACATTCATATATTGACAAAAAAGTCTCCAAAAATATCAATGAAGAACACAAAGATTCGCTGACATTTGGCGATAGAATGGCAGATAAATTGGCAGACTACGCTGGCAGTTGGTCATTTATATTTACGTTTGGCTTTCTGCTTATCGTTTGGATGGTTATAAACAGCGTCGCTTTTATAAAACACTTTGACCCGTATCCATTTATACTCTTGAATTTGGTTTTATCATGCCTTGCTGCAATACAAGCTCCAATAATCATGATGAGCCAAAACAGGCAAGAAGCAAAAGATAGATTAAGAGCGCAAAATGACTACGAAGTAAATTTAAAAGCAGAGCTAATAATAGAAGACCTACATACAAAAGCAGATAAAATCATCGAAAATCAAGAAAAAATATTAAAGCTTTTGGAAAGCCAAACGCAAAAACAATAAATTATTGAACTCTCCATCTAATCCATCCATTTTGATGCAAATAGCGTAAATATTTGTTTAGTCTATCGTACGTAGGCTCAACCTTATCGCCATAGACTTCTTTAAGCTTAATGCCTATGTCATAAACAGTTCTTTTGCCGTCAATAAGTTTCCAAACGGTGCTGCCGATTTCATCAAGCTCTATCGTCGTTATCCTTGGCCTTTTGATGATAAGCCTCGCCAACCGCTCGACGATTTTATCGTGTCTAAACAAAAGCTTGACTATGTTACCATTCTCTTCCCACATAAGTTTTTTTGAATGAATGGGTACATAAAGCATGAAATTGTTGTTCTTTTTAGCCATTTATCACATCATCCTTATATTATCGCCTTTTTTTATGCAGTCACTAAATATATTATATCACACCATTATTTGTAGAATATAAGTGCATTGCTTAAATCCCTACCTGGCTTTGTTAAATACTCACCTTTAAAATAAAGCCCAGAAGAAGCACCGCCATCAAGATTCATTGCATCGTATGCGCCTAATTCTTTCATTATCTGTGCCAACTGATACACCGTAATCTCTGGTGTAGTCACAAGAAGAATGTCGCCTTGTGCCGTTACTCCAATAGCGCTTCTTGCGTATGATAAGCTTACGATTTTATCCTCTGTAAAACCCTCTCCTATAGGATCTACACTGACCACACCATCTTTAACGAGGGTAGGACCTGCTCCTACAGCCTCAGTGACATCAGACCAATCAACTGGATTTCCGCCATCATCTGTAAAGTTGATTTTATACTCAACTGTCTTTCCTACATTGAATACTTTAGCCAAGTATTCCTCGCTGCCATTGAGATTTATGACATATCCATCTGCAGGAATATTTACATCCTGGTTTTCTTCAATATCTTTGACCACGCCATTTTCTACAACAATATTTATTCCATAGTTGAAGCCAAGGTGACTGCCCCACTCATATGTAAATATATACACAGAATTTGTAGAAGGTATGTGATTGAAACCATAAGCATACCAATTATTTGGCCAGCTATAAGAGCCATTAGTCCCACCTACAATACTTATCCTCAG
The DNA here is from genome assembly GCF_002102475.1 of Thermoanaerobacterium sp. PSU-2. Lineage (NCBI taxonomy): Bacteria > Bacillati > Bacillota > Clostridia > Thermoanaerobacterales > Thermoanaerobacteraceae > Thermoanaerobacterium > Thermoanaerobacterium sp. PSU-2. Next base: position 4,998 of record NZ_MSQD01000001.1, read on the forward strand.
CTTATCCATCTTCACCCTACCATCAGCCGTAAAGCCAAAGACAGATCCTACATTAACTACATGCACAACTTTGCCATCTTTGATTATAGTATTCCACGGTACTGGATCTCCACCATAAGCATTAAAAAATGTACCGTTTATTGCAACATCTGCATTGTAGTATTTAGCCATGTCATATAGGCTCTGCGTAGTACCTATCTGATTATTCGCCAAAATAACAGCAGGTTTATATGGCGAGTTGTGAGGTATTCTCACACCTGTCACAACAACGCCATCAACTTTCTGAGTAAAGCTTGTGGCGTCTAAGCTATAATCGACCGCTTTAACATAAATATATGAATTATTAAAAGGGATAGCAGCAGTTTGCGTATCATCATCCCATTTGACTTGATTATCACCAATCAATTCAGCCAAAAACCGAAGCGGCAAAAAGGTTGAACCGTCTTTTATTATAGCAGGCACCGGCATATCTTTACCTTCTCCGTTGACAACTGCATTTGTACTGTTAATCTTAATAACGATTTGAAGGCTGTCTTTTATGATTTTAACTGTTTGTGTATCACCATCCCATTTTACATCTGCCCCCATGCTCTGAAATACACCTCTGGCGGGTACCATCATATAGCTATTATTTTTATATGTATACAAAAAACCATTGTAGTATGTATCAGCGTAAACGTGTGAAGTAGATATAAAAACCAAAATCAAAGGTACAATAATTTGTAGAAATTTTTTCATATCAATTGGAACAACTATTATTTAAGTGTTATTCCTTATCCTCCTCTCCTTTTTATGGAAATGATTTACGCAAAATTATAATTGTTATAATACTTTATGAATTATTCGACACATTAAAAAAAATCCTTCTTGCTTTATTAATTTTTTTGTTTGCATTTGGGAATATAGGCAGACATTAAATTATTTTTAAATAAAAAAATAAAAGCCATGAAAGGCTTGATATCGCTTGATTAAATATGGAGGCGGCATCCAGATTCGAACTGGAGATAAAGGTTTTGCAGACCTCTGCCTTACCACTTGGCTATGCCGCCAAATTTTGGAGCGGACAACGAGACTCGAACTCGCGACCCTCACCTTGGCAAGGTGATGCTCTACCAACTGAGCTATGTCCGCTTAACTTTATGGTGCCTCGAAGTGGAATCGAACCACTGACACAGGGATTTTCAGTCCCTTGCTCTACCGACTGAGCTATCGAGGCTTTTTAAATTTTATGGCGACCCAAAAGGGGCTCGAACCCTCGACCTCCAGCGTGACAGGCTGGCGCTCTAACCAACTGAGCTATTGGGCCATGACAGTGGTCGCAATAGGGCTCGAACCTATGACCCCCTGCTTGTAAGGCAGGTGCTCTCCCAGCTGAGCTATACGACCAATTTCCGTGACAAGTATTAGTATACATAAAAAATGCCGATTCGTCAATATCCTTTTTTAATTTTTTTCACATCTCATCAAAATATGCATTGCCATATATTTCAAAACCCTAACATTGCTGTTAGGGTTGATTTTCTCCATTAGGAAACTTTTTTAACGTTAGCGGCTTGTGGCCCTTTTTCGGCCTCCACTATATCAAACTCGACTTCCTGTCCTTCTTCTAACGTCTTAAAACCATCCTGTTCAATTGCTGAGTAATGAACGAATACGTCTGAGCCTCCTTCTCTTTCTATGAAGCCATAACCTTTCTCAGCATTGAACCATTTTACTTTACCTCTTACCATTATATCTTCCTCCAAACGTGATAAATAATTTACTTCTTTATAATAGCACTGAAACATATACATTGTCAAATGAATTTTAGCCTTGTTGTGCCGTCTTTAAATATCTTACGATTTTGCTTAAAGCTTCGCCTGCCGATTCTCTTATAATTGCATCGGCCCTTCTATCTTCAGGTGTCTCTGACTTATTTATTATGACAAGATGCTTTGATAGTCCCGGAAGAAAGTTTACAGGTGATACAGTAAGCGATGAACCAATGACTATCATCAAATCGCTGTCTTCGGCCTCATGCCATGCCTTTTCAAAATCTTCAGGCATCTGATCTCCAAACATTACAACATCTGGCCTTAAAATCCCATTGCATTTGTCGCATTTAGGCGGGATTTCCCCTTTAGACACTTTGACCTCCAATAAATCAATTGGTACCACTGTACCACAATTTGTGCAACTTCCTGTCCTCGTCTGGCCGTGTACTTCGTATACTTTCTTCGATCCTGCTTTTTGGTGCAAATTATCTATGTTTTGGGTAATTACGCATGATACAAACCCATCCTGCTCCAGTTGCGCCAATATATAGTGTGCTTTGTTTGGCTTTGCATCTTTCATGGACAACAAAATCTTAAAACCATTGTCGTAAAACTTTTTAGGGTCATTGTATAAAACTCTTGTTGACAGTGCTTCCATAGGGTCCATCTTTTCCCAAAGTCCAGTTCCTGGACTTCTGAAATCAGGAATACCGCTTTCTGTAGATATTCCAGCACCCGTCAGCACAACAGTCTTTTTAGAATTCTCTATCAATCTTGCAACTTTTTCATATACATCCTCTTGACCCATTTGTCTCACCTCAAATACAAGTATACCACCACAACAAAAATTTTACATGGCCGATTTATATTTTTTCTTTTTCACAATGGCTCCTATCTTCCCTGTTTCTTGTGCCGTCAAATTCGACCATCCTACCTTATGTACCTTATCTAATAGCCCCAACTCTTTAGCCGCCTCTATCTTTAATTTTTCATCCATAGTATCATCTCCTAATAGCCTTTTTCAAATTCATTTACAGATACCTTTTGACCAGTTAATGCATCCACTATTGAATCCATTGTAGACAAACGATATATTGGCATAAGCTCATATTTACTTGTGTATAAATAATAAAGAGATGGTTTTTCACCTACTAATATATTTTTTGCAATACTTTCATTCAAAATATCTGTTGTTGATGGTTTATGGGCCTCATCCCAATTTAATGAGACATTTATTATTTTGCCGTTTTTATCTGTTTTAATTCTCACATAATTATCCAGAACTATTGCACCATTGTAAACTCGATAAAATACGTATGTATAATCATCATCTTCTATGGCAGGTTTCTTTAAAAGATCCAAATTGCAATCTTTTCCTCTTAAAACTTCCTTTGTAAAACCGATTATTCTGTCCAAATTGCCATACGTATCAAATAACCCACCATCGTCAGAAATATCTACGTTCTCGCTTATTATATTTCCGGTCTCTTTGTCGACTGCTATATTTGCATTGGCTATTAAATTTCTATCAGTATGGTTCATATTAAATGTATATGTTTCTCTTTCAGTGAGAAAATACCTTTCAATTGTCTTGCTGTCTAATACTTTAATATCATTTATGTGAAAGTTATTCATTTCATTCATTGCTATTTTCAATGCCTCGTCGTAAGCTACTATGCTATACGATTTTTTAAAATCATTGGCATCACACTTAATCTTTAAAACATCATCATATAGCATATTACCATTAAAATCTACCAAATCACCATTTACTGCGTCTATACCAACGAGATTATAATCAATGCTTAAAGCATAGTACAGCCGATATTTAGGAAAATCATCGTTGTTGTTTTTCAAATACACAAGAGTAGGATCAAGTTTGCTATTAAACGCCTTCAAGGCATCAACACTGCCAATCGTCTTTATGTCTTTATTATAAGATGACTCACCTATACTTTGTCCTTTTAATTTCAATATAGCGCCACTTTCAGAGTCAATGTAAACATAAGCGTCTATATTGTACACAGGTATATCGTCAACTAAATTCTTGTAACAAAATTTATAAATTATTGGTCTTTCCAAAGCATCATCAATATACGTTGAATCATTAACCTCAGATACATAACCAAATTTTTCTCCAAAAATATTTTCCAAAAGTTCTTTGCCTATTATTACAGCATCGTCCTTCCTTATTTTTGATTTACCGCTTTTGCCAAATAAGTATTTCATTTGATCAACATAATAATCCACGCTTTTGATATTTCCATTGTCTAATACAACATCAAGGGTTTTGTAGGTATCGCCATCGCTTTTCATGTTTATTTGGATAGATCCATCGCTATTTTTTCTGATTTGATCTACCGACATATTACTTATAAATGGCATCTTATTTTTTAACAATTTTAAGTAATCTTGATTTTGAATATCGTCAGGGAAACCAAATGAAAAAGCATTTAAGCTGAATACCATTACCAATGTCAAAGTTAAAAGAAAAATCCTTTTAATCATACATAGAATACCTCCATTAAGTAAAATATTACCATATATAGTATTCTATGTATTTTTAAAAAATCCTTTTTTTAACACAAAAAAATCCGGTTAATTCCGGATTTTTTATCTTTAAAGAGCAACAACTTCCTTTACTTCAGGTATTTCTTCCTTTATTGCTCTCTCTATTCCTTCTTTCAATGTCATTACTGCAAATGGACAGCCGCCGCAAGCACCTGTAAGCCTTACCTGAACTACGCCATCGTCAGTAACGTCGACGAGTTCTACATCTCCGCCATCTGCTTGAAGAGAAGGTCTTAAAAGCTTTAAAACTTCTTCTACTCTTTCTCTCACGTTACGCCCTCCTTTTTAAAATCTACAACATATATTATAACACGAATTGCGGAAAATAGAAATAAAACAATCTTAATGAATACGTTTTTGCATATAAAATAACTTTTTATTTAATAATTTTTATTTTTGTAGCTTAAGTGGTAATATATATTTTGAAAGGAGATGTTTTTATGTTATTTACACCCATAAAAATAAAAGACATTACTATAAAAAACAGGATTATGATGTCTCCAATGTGTCAGTATTCCGCTGACAAAGATGGACTTGCAAACAGTTGGCACTTTGTTCACTACTTAAGCAGAGCCGTCGGCGGTGTGGGGTTAATAATGGTTGAAGCAACGGCAGTAGAAAGTCGAGGGCGAATAACTGATCGCGATCTTGGCATCTGGAACGACCAACAGGTAGAACCACTCAAAAGAATTGTTGATGAGTGCAAAAAATACGGTGTTACAATGGGAATACAATTAGCCCATGCTGGAAGAAAATCAGAAGTGGCAGATGAAACGCCTGTTGCGCCTTCAGCAATAAACTGGAGCGATGATTATAAATTGCCACATGAACTCACAAAAGAAGAAATAAAGGCTATCGTAGAAAAGTTTAAAGATGCAGCAGTAAGAGCCTTGAATGCTGGTTTTGATGTTATTGAAATACATGCGGCACACGGTTATTTGCTACACGAATTTCTGTCGCCCCTGTCAAACAAGAGAAATGATGAATACGGCGGTGATGTCACTAACAGAGTGAGAATGCTTAAAGAAGTCATAGAAGCTGTAAAAAAAGTATGGCCAGAAAATAAACCTTTATTTGTAAGGGTTTCATCCGACGATTACATTGAAGGCGGCATCGACATTGACGAAATGATAAAAATTTTATCATACATAAAGCCTTTAGGCGTAGACGTGATAGATGCAAGCAGCGGTGGACTTCTAAATGCGAAAATCGATCTTTATCCTGGCTATCAAGTCAAATACTCTGAAAAAATAAAAAGCCAGCTTGGTTTTAAAACAGCGGCAGTAGGCTTAATAACAAAAGCTGAAATGGCTGAACAAATCCTCAAAGACGGAAAAGCTGATTTAATAGCGTTAGGCCGTGAGCTTCTGAGAAATCCGTATTGGCCACTGTATGCAGCCCACGACCTTAAAGAAGATGTAGAATGGCCAAAGCAATATGAAAGGGGAAAGTTCAGAGTTTAGCGGCCAGCTCCACCTCCACCGGTGGATCCGCCGCCAAAACTTCCACCTCCTCCGCTGCCAAAGCCTCCTCCGAAGCCACCACCGCCGGTTCCAAATCCGCCAAAGCCACCGAATCCTCCAGGGCCAAACCCGCCAGGACCACGCCACCACCATCCACGTATATTAGAAAAAATTATAAGCAATATTATTAGAGCAATTACAGAAATTATTCCTTCCGCTTTTTTACTGCTACTGTCATTTTGCTGAGTATACTGGCTTTGGTCAACATTTTTTAAATCCACATTGTATTCTTTGGCAACCAATGTGGCTATTGCTTTATATCCTTCTACGATGCCCCCAGAATAATCTTTATCATTCCATTTAGGCAGTACGTAATCGTCCAAAATCCTTCCTGCTACAGAATCTGGAATAGCACCTTCCAATCCATATCCGACAGATATAAATACTTTGCCGCTTAATCCCTCCAATAGCCTTTTTTTATCTACTAAAAGAAGTACGCCATTATTTTTGTCTTTCTGTCCAATTCCCCAGTTTCTAAATAAGTTTAATGCGTAATCTGATATTTGATAGTCTCCTATATCGTCAACCGTCACTACGATTATCTGAGCACCAGTTAAGTTTTCTATCTCTTTTCCTATGTTTCTTATTGTATCAATATCGCTTTGGCTCATAAGCTTTGCGTAGTCGTACACATAATCGTACTGGGAAGGCTTAGGAGGAATTGTAGCAGCAAATATTTGGCCAAAAATTAGTATAGGAAAAAATATCAGCAAAAATAATATTTTGGCATATTTTAACACCACATAACCTCCCTATTTCGAAAAATCGACTTTTGGAACTTCTGATGCTGATGCTTGTGCTTTAAAATACTGTTTCTCCGTAAATCCAAACATCCTTGCTATGATGACGTTAGGAAACTGCCTTATGCTGGTGTTATACTGTTGAACAGCATTGTTGTAATCCATTCTGGCAACAGCGATCCTATTTTCTGTACCTGCCAATTCATCGCTTAACTGCCTGAAATTTTGATCGGCTTTTAAGTTAGGATAGTTTTCTGATATAGCCAGAAGCCTTCCTAAAGCTGTCCCAAGTTCATCATTGGCGTTTGCTTTCTCTTGAACCGTATTTGCGGCAAGAAGCTTCTCTCTGGCTTTATTTACGCTATCAAACACAGACTGTTCATGAGCAGCATAACCTTTTACAGTCTCAACGAGATTAGGAATCAAATCAGCCCTCCTTTGCAGTTGATTTTCTATTTGACTCCACTTGCTATTTACATTTTCCTGCTGACTTACAAGCCCGTTATAACTTGAAAAAAAGTAAACAACTATTAATAACACTACTGCTGCTACTGATATCAACACAACAGAAGATCTTTTCATGTTGTCTCTCCTTTCTCTGTTTTCTCTGATATTATATGATCATTTTTTATTTTTTTGCTGACTATTTCTGCCACAGCTTCTAAAAATGCTCTATCATCATCGTCAAAAGCCGCTTTTTCATCGCTGTCTATGTCAATTTCACCGATTATTTCATCGCCAATTCTTATAGGCACTACTATCTCAGACTTTGTCTCGATGCTACAAGCCAAGTAATTGTCCTCTTTTGTCACATCGTCAACGACAATTGTAGCATTTTCAGCCACAGCTCTGCCACATATACCTTGACCAACTTTTATCTTCACATGTTCTGTAGGCCTTCCTATGTATGGACCAAGTTTTAACATTCCATCTTCCATGAAATAAAAACCTGTCCAATTGTAGTAAGACAAATTGCTGTCCAATATTTTCACAACCTCACGGTAAAAATAGTTTAAATCATCTATATCACTTGATGATTTCTCTATCATCGAAAGCAATCTTTTAAATAATTCTTTTTTCTCCATCACAATCTCCCTCTCTCATTTTTCATTATATAAAAAACCCGCGTAAAGCAGGTCAATAATTTACTTTCTTATTTTCTGGATCATTTAATACACGCCTCATCATCCAATATGCCAATATAAGTATGAAAGGAGTTGCAATCTGCGTCAAAGTAAAAAATCCAATTCCAAGGTGCTTATTCAGATAAACTGGCCAAAACAGTGGATTGTCCCTTACAGTTTCTTCAATAAGCCCTCTCATAAGCTGATAATAAAATATAAAAGACCAAAACTGATACCCGTACGGCATGTGCTTTCTCTCGATGTAGAAATAACGTATTAAAAGAATAAGTCCCATTGCTACACCAACTAATTGTGCAGGCCATCTTCCAAAAGCAAAATCAGTCTGCCTTCCCAAAACCTCTTGGTTAAATATATTTCCTATTCTTACAAGCATATTCCCTATAGCCAATCCTATGACAGCATAATCTTCCAATGGATTTATCTTGACGTTTTTCTTACGGCAGTAATAAAGGCCTGCAAGAAATCCTCCCAATACAGCTCCATGCCATGATAGTCCACCTTGATAAATCTTAAGAATCTGTATCGGATCTTTGTAAAACCAATCAATGTCATTCGCCAATACAAACATCAATCTTGCTCCTACTATTCCGGATATGACCACAATCATCAAAAGATTTAACAAGAAATCTTCATCGTAGTTAAGCTCTTTCGACCTAACGTACAAGTAATATGCACCAGCAGCTATAGATAAAGCCATAAAAATTCCGTACCAATGTACAGCAATCGGTCCAATTTTAAATGCATACGGGCTAATAGATGGTATATACATAACTAACCTCCAATATATGTTTATTTGTCATGATTTGATTATATTATTCTTTTAACAGTAAGTCAACGTTTTATTGAATTTACAGATGAATCAAAAACCACCCGCTATGCGAGTGGCTACTACTTACTTTGCTCCAATCTTTTTGGCTATAACCTGCCAAAATGATGGTGTTTCAAAACCTATTCTCCATATGCAAATGCCATGAATGCCGTATTTTTTCGCTATATCTATTTTCTCAGCCATCGTCGTAGAATTTTCAAACCATACCTGCCTTGTGGCGCCATATATGCTGTCATAATATGTGTAATATGGCTCTTGATACGTATTGCTCCACTGTACTGTCACACCTTTCTGCTGAGCATTCTGAAGTATCGTCTTTGTTGGAGCAGAAAAACCACCTGACTTATTTGCAGGCCAATCGTATCCATACGTCGCAACACCAAGGCAAATCTGACTTGGTTTAAAGCCTTCTTTTAATGCATCCTTCACATTGTTCTCAACCCACTGCTCCGGTGATACTGGTCCCGGTGGCGATGAAGCATTATGCCTGTCGTAAGTCATCAATGTCACATGATCAACTAATGGCGCCAATTTGTGATAATCGTAAATTCCCGATATATCAGGTGAAACCTGATAATGAGGAATCACAGACATATCTAAGATTTTACCCTCTCTTTTCATCATCGTCCTAAAAGTACCCATAAATGCCGTAAGGTAGTCTTTATCCTTAACATAATTTTTTGTGCCATGTGGAATAAACTCAAAGTCTATGTTGTATCCGTCAAATCCATGTTTTTTAAGAAGACTTATAAGCTCATTCATAGTCTCAGTCTTCACTTTAGAATCAAGCAAAACCGAATCCTTGCTGTCAGCCACGTTTACAAGCGGTACAACTTTTAAACCATTTTTCTTTGCGAAGTTTAAAGCTTGCGGATTTGTTGAATCTTTAACAGATCCATCTCCTTGCACAGTAAGCCACAGTGGCGAAACCGTGTCCATATACTTCGCGTATTTTACAAGAGAATTGTATGAGTTGTCGTACCCAGGTGAATCAACATAAAATCCAACAACATTTAAACTTCTCTTGGATGTGACTGGCTTTTTAACTGAGCTTTTGCATCCTGCCAATGATACAGTTGCAAGCATCATAACAAAAGTCAACATCATCGCAATATATTTTTTATATTTTTTCATGAGATATAACCTCCTCATAATTCTTTCTGGTTATATCTTTTCATGAAATCTACTTATTTATGTAACAAAAATCCGCTTTTAGTTTTTTTGTCCCGGCGTGTAATCACCTGGTTTAACATTAAACGAAATACTTTGCCCATTGCTTAAAGCAATTATTGTCCCACATTCGTCTGTCCTATAGACCGGTATGTTTCTGGCTTTAAGTTTTTTTAATGTAGAACTGTGGGGATGTCCGTAGTCATTACCTTTTCCACAGGAGATTACAGCGTATTTAGGACTGACATCATCTAAAAAGCTCGCAGTAGTTGATGTTGAGCTTCCATGATGACCAACTTTAAGTACATCCGATTTCAAATCATACCCCTTTTCAATCATTTCCATCTCCGATTCAGCACCAGCATCGCCAGTAAACAAAAACGATGTGTTTTTATAAGCAAGTTTTATCACTGCACTGTATTCGTTAAGATCGTCGTATTTAGAGCTATTTGGCGCTATCATTTCAGCGCTGACAGAAGGACCAAGGTCCAAAGTCACTCCCGCTTTTGCCACATCTATCTTCAATCCCTTATTTTTCGCTGCGTTTAATACATATTCAAATGTCTTCGTGTTTGTAGTTACTCTTGGCATGTAAAACTTCCCTATTTCAAAGCTTTCTATTACTCTATCCATTCCACCAATGTGATCTTCGTGTGGGTGTGTTCCAACTAATATATCGATTTTTGTTACACCTAAACTTTTTATGTAGTCGACGACCTTTTTCCCCATTTCTGGTACGCCAGCATCGATTAGCATTGTCTTATTGTCAGGTGTCTTAATAAAAATGCTATCGCCCTGTCCCACATCGATAAAATACACTTTAAGTAAGCCATCTGTAGATTGCACTGTAGAATTCTGAATTTCGCCTTGTTTCTGATTGAAATTTGTGGTGTCAGAACATCCAACCAAAGAAAAAACTAAAACAAATATCAAACCAAAAATTGCTATTTTTTTAAACATGATGCACCTCCCTACTCTCTAAAAAGTTCATCTGCCAGCCTTTTTATTTTCTGGCTTCGCTTAAGCGTTTCTTCACTGTCAATGTATACATCAAACTTTATTACATCGCCTTCTTTTAAATCTTTCGGTAAAAGAGTACGAGGAAAATTAAATGTAATACGCCCAAACTCAATTACAGCGTAATCACCTTCGAATCTGTCTATTATGCACATTTCATTCATAATCATCCCTCCCAAATTATTATATCATGGGAACATTTTATTCCATTCACTAAAATGAAAAAAATAAAAAGATATGGCATCAATCGGCATAAAAAAGGGGGTTGGACTTAAGTTAAATGTCCAATCCCTTTTTTCTAAGTGGAGATGAAGGGATTTGAACCCTCGACTCCCACAATGCGAATGTGGTACTCTCCCGCTGAGTTACATCCCCATCGAAAATAATTATATCATAAAACGGCGATGATTTCTACTTTTTTGTCAAAAAGTTGAAATCATCATCTAAAATGTGATAACATAGTTTACGATATCATATCGTCAATTTTAATAGAGGTGATTTAATATGTTATTAAAAGATGGTGATGTAGTATTATTTCAAGGCGACAGTGTAACAGATGCTGGTCGAAATCGAGAAAACCCTGACGATTTGGGATTTGGGTATCCCAATATCATTGCATCAATGTTTTACGCATTACATCCTGAGTTAAACGTAAAATTCTTAAATAGAGGCATAAGTGGAAACAGGGTTAGAGATCTCAAAGAACGCTGGCAAAATGACTGTATAGATTTAAAGCCGACTGTTGTATCAATACTCATTGGAATAAATGATACATGGAGAAATTACGACAACAACGACTACACATCACCGAAAAAATTCGAAGAAGATTATAGATACATACTTGAAAAGACAAGAGAAAATCTTGACGCAAAAATCATCATCATGGAGCCTTTTGTCCTTCCAGTCCCTGAAGACAGAAGAGAATGGAGAGTGGACTTAGATCCAAAAATCCATGTGGTCAGAAATCTGTCAAGGGAATTTGGAGCATATTTCATCCCGCTGGATGGCATCATGGCAAAATATTCAACCGCAAAAGATCCAGCTTTTTGGGCTTCAGATGGTGTGCATCCCACAAATGCGGGGCATGCCCTCATTGCTAAAGAATGGCTTAATTTAATCAATGCTTTCTAATCTTCAAGCCGCCTTTTAGAGGCGGTTTTTTGCAAAATAAAAACAGCTTTTTAAGCTGCATATTTCAGATTGGTGGGGTTAACAGGATTCGAACCTGTGGCCTCTACGATGTGAGCGTAGCGCTCTAACCGGCTGGGCTATAACCCCACTTAAAAATCCATATTTAAATTTTAAATTAGTTAAAATGGTGGGGTTAACAGGGCTCGAACCTGTGACCTCTACGATGTCAACGTAGCGCTCTAACCAGCTGGGCTATAACCCCACTCGCCTCACATGTTTAGTATATTATATTTTTACCTCTATGTCAACATCACTTTCTACACGTAAGACCTTATAAGTTTGCAATTGCCAGTAATGGTGTATTTGCCAATTGACGCAGGTATCAAAAGCGATTCACCGCTTTTCAAATCGGCTTCTCCATCTTCGTAAATTATCTTTCCTTCGCCTTCTACCATCACCAACGTATTAAAAATGCCGTTAGTCTCTATATTGACCGTTGACTCAACATAGATTACATCCGTTTTAAAGTATTTTGACTGAACGACATTGGCGATGCTTCCCCCATCTACCTTTTTATATTTAGGAACTATTTTATCGCTTTTTAAATTAAAATCAATCACGTCTAAAGCTTTATCAATGTGAAGCTCTCTTTTGTTTCCATTGTCATCTACTCTATTGTAATCATAAACTCTGTAAGTTAAATCCGAATTCTGCTGTATTTCGCAGATTAGTATGCCTTCTCCGATGGCGTGTACCATCCCTGAAGGTATGTACACTACATCTCCTGGCTTTACCTCTATCTCATTGAGACATTCTTCAAGTCTTTCCTTTTCAAGCAATGACTTAAATTGTTCCTTCGTCGTGCCTTCTTTTAAACCACAGATAAGTTTGGCACCAGGCTTTGCATCGATTATATACCACATTTCTGTCTTGCCTATATCGCCATTTTCATAATGATAAGCGTAATCATCATCTGGATGCACTTGAACAGACAATTTATCATTGGCATCTATTATCTTTATAAGCAATGGAAATCTATCGTACGATTTGCCTTCTCCATAAAGCTCGTCTCCATGCTTATTTACAAGTTCGCTTAATTTAACTCCATCGTAAATACCACCATCTACTTCACTTACAGCAGTTGTATTGTCAGAAATGCACCAAAGCTCACCTATCTTTTTACCGTAAGGTACATTAAAGCCGTACTTTGTCTTCAAGGCATCTCCGCCCCATATCCTTTCCATAAATATGGGTTTAAACTTTAGTGGTTTCATTCTCATCACTCCCACATATTATTCAGCGATATTTAGCGCAATTTCTATCATATCGTTAAATGTCTTCTGCCTTTCTTCTGCAGATGTAGCATGACCTGTAACTAAACTATCGCTTACTGTCAATATGGTAAGAGCATCTACTCCATACTTAGCAGCTAAAGTATAAAGGCCTGCCGTTTCCATCTCAACTGCTAAAACGCCAAACTTGGCCCATAATTTCCAGCTATCTTTATCATCGTTGTAAAATGTATCTGATGAAAGTATATTGCCTACTTTTACATTGATGCCTTTCTCCAAAGCCGCATCATAAGCTTTTTTCAAAAGCTTAAAGCTGGCTGTAGGAGCATAGTCCATGCCATTAAACCTGATCTTATTTATGGCAGAATCTGTCGATGACGCCATTGCCAATATTACGTCTCTTATGTTTATATCTTCTTGCATAGAGCCGCATGTACCTATCCTTATGAGATTTTTTACGTTGTAGCTTTGGATAAGCTCGTTTACATATATGGATATAGATGGTATACCCATCCCTGTTCCCTGAACAGATACTCTTTTGCCTTTGTAATTGCCAGTAAATCCGTACATTCCGCGGACTTCATTGTAACAAATTACATCACTTAAAAAATTGTCTGCAATGTACTTAGCCCTCAGTGGATCTCCAGGCAATAATACTGTACTTGCAACTTCTCCATCTTTTGCACCTATGTGAATACTCAAATTATCCATCTCCTTTTAATATTTTACAATTATATAATATCAAAAATGATGTAAACCTTCAATCGCTTTCTATATCAAGGCTTTTTTATCTTTATATACGGTTTCTATCACACCGCCTCCAAGACAGTATTCACCATCGTAAAAGACGACAAATTGACCTGGTGTAACAGCTCTTTGCGGTTTATCAAACACAACTAAATAGCCATCATCTTTATTAAAGACCATCACATCTTGGTCAGGTTGCCTGTACCTGAATTTTGCTTTGCACCTAAGTTCATTAAAGCTTATGTCTCCGTCTATCCAATTTACATCCTTCGTAAACAAGCCGTACGAATACAATGCAGGATTTTTCTCGCCTTGTGCAACATAAAGTATATTGTTTTCAACATCCTTGTCAACCACAAACCAAGGCTCTCCTGTGCCTACACCACCTATGCCGATGCCTCTTCTCTGTCCTAATGTGTAAAACATAAGCCCATCATGACGTCCCAATACACGCCCCGACAGATCCCTTATTTCTCCCGGCTTCGCAGGCAAAAACTGGTTTAAAAATTCTTTAAACTTCCTCTCTCCGATAAAGCAAATACCTGTACTGTCTTTTTTATCAGCCGTCTTCAGACCTGCCTTTCGTGCTATCTCCCGCACTTCCGATTTATCAAGGTGTCCTATTGGAAACATCGTCTTTGACAACTGCTTCTGCCCAAGCTCACATAAAAAATACGTCTGATCTTTGTTTTTGTCTACACCTTTTAGCATCCTATAGTGCCCATCTGTATGCTCTATCCTTGCATAGTGGCCTGTTGCAATATAATCTGCTCCAATTTTCATCGAAAACTCCAAAAAAGCCTTAAACTTTATCTCTTTGTTGCACATTACGTCTGGATTAGGTGTTCTACCGCTTTTGTATTCATTTAAGAAATACTGAAAAACTCTGTCCCAATATTCTTTTGTAAAGTTTATCGAATAGTAAGGAATACCTATTTTATCGCAAACCCTCACAACATCTTCATAATCCTCTGCTGCCGTACAGTACCCCGAGTCGTCTTCTTCATCCCAATTTTTCATAAATATGCCTATCACATCGTATCCCTGTTCTTTAAGAAGCAGTGCAGACACAGAGGAATCTACTCCTCCAGACATCCCCACTACAACTTTTACGTTTCGATTCTCATAAGCCATTTAAAATTACAACCTCTCTCATAAAAAAATTATTTAAAAAAACTCAATGCCACATGACATTGAGTTTTTACCTTTTAATACGAGCAAGTCTATAAGCCGAGTTCTGTTTTAGATGGTCATCTATCTACGATATCAGTTGCCTGATACCTCCAGCGGTTTTACCCGAGGGTCAAGCGGGCCACTTGTATTTCCCTCCTATTCTACCTTGCTCCAGGTGGGGTTTACAGAGCATTCCAGTCGCCTGGATGCTGGTGAGCTCTTACCTCGCCTTTCCACCCTTACCCACCACCAATCCGCTATTAATAAAAGCATTATTATTGACGAATTAGTGATAGGCGGTATATCTCTGTTGCACTTTCCTTGGAGTCACCTCCACCGGGTATTACCCGGCACCTTGCCCTGTGGAGCTCGGACTTTCCTCGTACATAATGTACGCGACCATCTGGCTTACTCGTAAGTATTACTCTCCAGATATAGAATGATACCACTATTAAATAAGTTTGTCAAATGGCAATTATTACATGAATATAAATGGATCAGCTTGTACCTCGCTGGTGATGACATTTAAGTCTACATCCATTTTTTGCGCTTCATCTCTTATGTATTCAGCGATGAAATTTACAGAAATCTTTTCTGTGCCAAAATGACCCGCATCTATTACAGCCAGTCCAAGATGTCTTGCATCTACTGCATCATGATAACCAACATCGCCTGTTATCAAAACATCGGCACCTTTAAAAGCTGAAATGGACACAAGACTTCCTCCACTGCCACCGCACACAGCCACTTTTTTAACTGTCTTGTTTAAATCACCTACGACGCGTATGTTTTTTAAGCCAAGTTTTGCTTTTACATCATTTGCAAGGTTGCCTAATGTAGTGTCTTTTATGAAGCCAACTCTCCCGATTCCATATTCGTCGTACAATGTATCAACTGGGTATATATCATAAGCTACCTCTTCGTATGGATGAACTTTTAACATAGCGCTTATAACCCTGTTTACCAATTTATCTGGCGCTATAGTCTCTATTCTAACCTCCTGAGTATTTTCCACTTTCCCTATCTCACCTATAAAAGGGTTCGTTCCCTCTAACGGTTTAAAGCTTCCTATGCCCATCGTTTGAAACGTACAATCGCTGTAATTTCCTATGTAGCCTGCACCTGCATTGCACATGGCTGTCTTTACTATCTCCTCATATCCAACCGGAACATATACTACAATTTTCTTATAGCCTTCCTTATATGTAACTTGCAAAATCTCCTCGTCGTATATTCCTAGTATGTTGCAGAGAATATCGTTCATTCCACCTTTTGCAGCATCAAAGTTGGTATGCGCTGAATACACAGGTATGTCTTCTCTTATAAGCATCGTCAAAACTTCGCCTAACGGATTATCAGCACGCAAATTCTTAAGTGGCTTAAATATTATAGGGTGATGCGTTACAATCATGTCGACTTTTTTGGATATGGCTTCTAATACAACTTCTCTTGTAGCATCTAAAGCCACCATGACAGACGACACATCTTTTCTGGGATTTCCCACAAGAAGTCCAACATTATCCCAATCTTCAGCACATTTGTGCGGTGCAAGTTTGTCAATCATTCCAGCTATTGTCTGGCATTTCAGACTCATACAATAACACCTCATATTTTTTTATTTTATTTAAAATATCCTCTTTCAGTAAATCACTTTCATTGCTTTTCGATACTTCATCAAAAATCTTTTTTAGCTTTCCTATCTTATATGATATATAATCTTTAAGCAATGGGTGACGTTTTTGAAAGAGCTTTTCGCCGATTTCATAAAAAATTTCGTCGTGGACATTTCCCTTGCCATGTTCTACAGCAATTATCTCAAAGAACTTTCCTTTCTCAAAAACTAAATCTTCGTCAACAATCAAATACCCATTCTCATAGATGTACCTGCGAAGATGGTCAGATGCCGTCATAGGCTGCAAGATAAATCTCTCTACAGTTGAAGCAATGCTTTTGTCTTTTTCTAAAATATCTGAAATCAAAATGCCACCCATGCCGGCTATTACAGCAGTATCAACTTCATTTGGCCTTAAAACGCTTAATCCATCGCCAAGCCGTACAATTATATTTTCTGACAGATTGTGCTTTTTAATAACATCAATTGCTTTATTGAGGGAAGCAGATTTCACATCTGATGCGATTATGTAGTCTGAAATGCCATTTAAGTAAAGGTAAACTGGTATATATCCATGATCTGTACCTATATCAGCAACTTTAGAATGAAGTTTTATCATTTTGACGATAGAATTTAATCTCTGTGACAGCTTCATACTATAAAATAAAAAGCATTTGTAAAATCAAATGCCTATCCTTTCATCAATTATATGGTGGGCCTTCAGGGACTCGAACCCCGGACCAATCGGTTATGAGCCGACCGCTCTACCAGCTGAGCTAAAGGCCCTAAATATGGCTCCTCAGGTAGGGCTCGAACCTACAGCCTACCGGTTAACAGCCGGTTGCTCCACCATTGAGCTACTGAGGAATACATTTATTATTATACTACATTTTTAACCGGTGTCAAGCAGTGTCAATCCAAAAAATCTTTTAATTTCTTGCTGCGGCTTGGATGTCTCAATTTTCTCAATGCCTTTGCCTCTATCTGTCTTATTCTCTCTCTTGTGACATTGAATTCTTTGCCTACTTCCTCCAATGTCCTTGCCCTGCCGTCATCCAATCCAAACCTTAACCTCAACACCTTTTCTTCCCTCGGCGTCAAAGTATCCAATACGTCTATAAGCTGCTCTTTAAGCATCGTAAATGCTGCTGCTTCAGCAGGCGCTGGAGCATCTTCATCTGGTATAAAATCGCCAAGATGGCTGTCTTCTTCTTCTCCTATAGGAGTCTCTAACGATACTGGTTCCTGAGCAATCTTCATTATCTCTCTGACCTTGTCAACTGACATGTCCATCTCTTTAGCGATCTCCTCCGGTAGAGGGTCACGTCCCAATTCTTGCAAAAGTTGCCTTGAAACCCTTATAAGCTTATTAATAGTCTCTACCATATGGACAGGAATGCGTATTGTCCTGGCCTGATCGGCTATAGCCCTTGTGATTGCCTGTCTTATCCACCATGTAGCGTATGTGCTAAACTTAAATCCCTTTCTGTAGTTAAACTTTTCTACAGCTTTTAAAAGGCCTAAATTTCCTTCTTGAATCAAATCGAGAAATAACATACCTCTGCCTACATATCTTTTAGCAATGCTTACAACAAGCCTCAAATTTGCTTCCGTAAGCCTTTTTTTAGCTTCCTCATCGCCTTTTTCTATCCTCTTTGCCAACTCTATTTCTTCATCAGGAGATAAAAGAGGTATTTTTCCTATTTCTTTTAAGTACATTCTTACTGGATCGTCAATATTTATCCCTTCAGGAATAGACAGATCCAAATCCAGATCTTCCTCTGGAATTAATTCATCCTGCTGCGGTTCTTCCCCCACGATTTCTATACCCAACTTTTCGAATGTATCATATACTTTCTCTATCTGATCTGCATCCATATCAATATCTTCAAGGGAATTCATTATTTCATTGTACGTCAGCATGCCATTTTTTTTGCCTTTATCGATTAGCTCTTTTATGGAATTTTTTACTTTTTCTTTATTCACGGGTGTCCCCTCCTTTTGGGCAACCTTTTTCTCAGCCATTTTTTAAACTCAGCATCTCCTTTTCATATTTCTGTAATTGTATCAAAAGTTCTCTTTCCTTTTCGACGTCACCAGCATTATATGAATCGTCAATTTCACGTTTAATGCTTGCAATTTTTTTTCGTATGTCATCTTTTATTATCTCTTTTACACAGTCATCCACTATCTTCTCGCTTGCCACTTTCTCGCTATACAGAACGTTGAATATATCGTTAAATTCGTCTTTTAAATCAGCATTGTCCAGCATAAAGCTTAGGTCTTTTGCATCCACATGTCCACCATCTTCAAGCCTTTCAAAAATATACGACATCACTGCCTTTAAATGTTCGTCTTCGATGTCATCTACAGAAAGCTTCCCTTTTACCCTGCTATAAAGCTTGTTGTCAATTAAAAGCAGTGCAATCAAGTACTTAAGAGACGGTATCTTTTTTGCTTCACTGTATTTAATATTATGCCTATTATTGCCAACTGTATACCTAATTTTTTTATTATTTTGCAAAAAACCCTTGACAAACTGGTCTATTTCTGCTCTAATAGTGTTTTCAGGTATTTCAGCGTCTTTTGATACGATGGAGATATACACATCTCTCTTTACTTCGTCTTTAACTGTGGCAAGATCCTTGCACACCTTTTTGATGTACTTTATCCTGTCTGATGGCTTTCCTAAATCCAAATCTTGTTTGTACTTCTTTATCTTATACTCTATCAATGTATCTGTCTTTTCAAGAAGCTTTTTAAATGCGTCAAAACCTTCTTTTCTCACATATTCATCAGGGTCCTTGCCATTAGGCACTGTCAATATATTTACATTCAAGTCCAGTTCGTCTAAAAGGCTAAGACCCCTCATTGTGGCCTCAATGCCTGCTTCATCTGCGTCGTATGAAATGACAACAGTGTTTTTGTACTTTTTTATAAGTCTACCTTGCTCTAAAGTCAGCGCGGTACCCAATGATGCGACGACATTGTCAAGTCCACTTTGGTACAATGCAATTGCATCCATATATCCTTCAACGATAATAAACATATCTTCTTTAGATTTTTTGGCGTAATTAATCCCATACAATGTCTTTCCCTTTTTAAAAACAACCGTCTCAGGGGTGTTTAAATACTTTGGCTTTGCATCATCCATGACTCTACCGCCAAATCCTATCACATTGTTTTTCTCATCTATTATGGGAAATATTACCCGATTTTTAAATCTATCGTAATATGAACCAGTGCTGCTTTTTGAAACAAGACCAGCCCTTACAAGTACGTCAATATTGTAATTGCGGCGCTTTAAATACTTAAGCAATTCAAGTCCACTTGACGGAGAAAGCCCCAATCCAAATCTCTTTATCGTAATATCGTCAATGCCCCTATCGTAGAGGTATTTTAATGCAGCCTGTCCAAATTTTGAATAAAGATACCTGTGGTAAAACAAAGCAGCTAACCTATTTACTTCATATATTTCATCTTTCAGCTTTTTTTTCTGATACTCTAAACCTGACAAATTTTCTTCTTCAATCTCTATACCAGCTCTATCTGCCAAGAACTCAACGGCCTCCTTAAAACCTACATTTTCAATATTCATTACAAAGGTAATGACATTTCCGCTGGCTTGGCAACCAAAACAATGATAAAGCTGCTTCTCTTGGCTTACATTGAAAGATGGTGTTTTCTCATGATGAAATGGGCACAATCCCTTAAAGTCTTTGCCAGATTTTTTAAGTGAAACATAGCTTGAGACAACATCTACTATATCATTTTCTTCTATTACCCTATCAATTACGTCTTTTGAATAAGACATAAACACCACCTTAATTAATAGTTCGACAAAAAACAGGAAAATCCTCTTTTTAAAAAACAATTATAAAATTTTCATGGAATTAATATATTCGACATAAATTCCTAAAATCCTTCTTGAAATTTTTACATTTTAAAAATTTTTATCTTCCCACGGTGATGGTAAGAAAATCTCTTTATACTTTGTTATAGCGTATTTATCGGTCATTCCTGCTATATAGTCAGCAACCGCTCTTTCTTTACCATATTCATGTGTTAATTCGATAAATTCCTCCGGCATGTCGTCTACATTTTCGCAAAAATAATAAAAAAGCTGTTCAACAACTTTTTTTGCTTTTGCTTCTTCGCTTTTTGCCTTCGAACCTATATAAACCTTTTTAAACAAAAAATCTCTAAGGCTGTAAGTAGCATCATAAATCTCATGGCTCATGGAGATGTTATCTTTTCCCATGCTGTTTTCAATTATGTCCTTAACCATTGTGTTTATTCTCTTGCTGTGAGTATCTCCTAATATCTGCCTTAAATCTTTTGGTATATCATCATTTGTCAATACTTTGCCTCTAATCGCATCATCAATGTCGTGATTCACATAGGCAATCTTGTCTGCTAATTGAACGATTTTACCTTCCAATGTCCCAGGATTTCCGGATGTGGAATGATTTAAGATGCCATCTCGCACTTCCCATGTCAGATTAAGCCCTAAACCATTATTTTCTATCACATCCACCACTCTTAAGCTTTGAACACTATGCCTAAAGCCATCTTTTAAAAGCCTATTTAGAACATCCTCACCCGAATGGCCAAAAGGGGTATGTCCTAAATCATGACCTAACGCTATGGCTTCGGTTAAATCTTCGTTAAGCCGCAATGCCCTTGCGATAGTCTTTGATATTTGTGCAACTTCCAAAGTATGCGTAAGTCTCGTCCTGTAATGGTCACCTTCAGGAGATATAAAAACCTGCGTCTTATGACTCAATCTCCTAAAAGCCTTACAATGTATGATTCTGTCTCTATCCCTTTGGTAATCTGTGCGAATATCGCACTTTTCCTCGTCTCTTGTTCTCCCTTTTGATTCTCTGCTGTGTGCTGCGTACGGTGATAGTATCTTATACTCCATATCCTCGGATATTTCCCTTATTTTCATCATATCACCTTCTCACAAAAATAAAACCCAATAAGGGTTTTATTTTATATAGACGATATTATTTTCCCATCAGCAACGTCAATATCAATGAAGTAATTATGAAAACTACGGCGCTTATCGTCGTAAGCCTCTCCAAAGTGCCTTCCATCGTCCTGGCCTTGTTTTTGCCAAAGAAAGTCTCTGCACCACCTGCAATGGCGCCGGATATACCTGCACTTTTCCCTTGTTGCAAGAGTATAACTGCCATCATAAACAAACTAACAATAATATGAATTATAAGTACTATTATTTTTAGCATATGTTTAACCTCCGAAAATCATATTTACACTATTATATATTATATAGCAATAGCATATTTATATCAAGCACTAATTTTCTTCATCAGAAATTGATTCACTCATCATGCCATGCCTATTGCAATGTCCATGTCCATGATGTGGTACGTCTTCACCGTAGACTTTGTAATTACCGCCTTCTACTCTTATGGCTTTGCCATTTACAAGTGCATCTGCAACTTTTTCGCGAGCTGACATGATGATCCTAAAAAACGTAGGCCTTGAAACTTTCATCCTTTCCGCACAATCTTCTTGTTCTAATCCCTCTAAATCCTTTAGACGTATGGCTTCAAACTCCTCAACTGTAAGCACCACTTCACTTAATGAGTGCATAGGTATTCCTACTGGCTTAAAATAATTTATGTTTGGTTCACATTTTACCCATCTGCATTTTTGAGGTCTCGGCATTTTATCACATCCCATTTCTTTTTTTGCATAATCATAATACTATTTTATCACTTATAAGTTAATTATATCAAGATAGTTTTAAATACAATACACACATATTTCTAATACAATGAATAGCATAAATTAGTTAACAATATTATATAAGGATGATTTTTATGACGCTATCTTCTATTTCAAAATTATCATCTCCAAGCTCTCTGGTAACAGCTATCGGTTATATGCTTTTCGCAATAGGAATAAATAGCGATGTGAGAACAAAAGAAAATCTTGCAGTTTCTGGCAGATGGATTATTTTTATAGGAACTTTTTTGCTGTACGCCCTGAATATAATATCGATAAGACAAAATGAAAATAAAGATGCAGTTATCATTGAAAGTCCTGATTTGCTTATTTTGGCTGGCAGTTTTATGATTGCATCAGGTGCATTTGTAGATGCAGTCGGATTTGAAAAGAAAAATTTAAAAGAAGCTCAGGTATATTGATACTGAGCTTCTTTTTTTGCAGAGATAAATTATCTTACGTTGTAAAATGCGTCTTTTCCAAGGTATTGTGCTATTCCGCCTAACCCTTCTTCTATCCTCATCAATTGGTTGTACTTGACGACTCTATCTGTTCTGGAAGGAGCACCAGTCTTAATCTGCCCTGCATTTACAGCAACGACAAGATCTGCGATAGTTGAATCTTCTGTCTCACCTGAGCGATGTGACACGACAGCAGTGTACCCTGCTTTCTTAGCCATCTCTATCGCATCAAGTGTTTCAGTAAGTGTACCAATCTGATTAAGCTTAATGAGGATGGAGTTCGCAACACCCATCTTAATTCCTCTTGAGAGTCTTTCTGTATTTGTAACAAAAAGATCGTCGCCAACTAATTGAATTCTCTTGCCTAATCTTTCTGTTAAGAGCTTCCATCCATTCCAATCCTCTTCTGCTAAACCATCTTCAATTGAAACGATAGGATATTTATTTACAAGCTGCTCCCAGTAGTCCACCATTTCTTCTGACGTTCTCACAACACCTTCTCCATCGAAATGGTATTTTCCATCTTCTTTGTACATCTCAGATGAAGCTGGGTCAAGTGCTATCGCTACATCTTCACCAGGCACATATCCTGCCTTTTGGATTGCTTCCAATATTACCTGTATTGCTTCTTCATTTGATGTAAGGTTTGGTGCGAAACCACCTTCATCGCCAACTGTAGTGCTTAATCCTTTTGATTTAAGCACTGATCTTAAGTTGTGGAAAACTTCAGCGCATGTCCTTAAAGCTTCATGGAAGCTTTGCGCGCCAACAGGCATGATCATGAATTCCTGTATATCGACGTTATTGTCAGCGTGCTTTCCGCCGTTTAAAATGTTCATCATTGGCACAGGAAGCACTTTTGCATTTACTCCACCTAAGTACTGGTAAAGTGGCAAGCCAACTTCTTCAGCAGCAGCTTTAGCAACTGCCAGTGAAACGCCTAAAATTGCATTTGCACCCAAATTTGATTTGTTTGTAGTTCCATCTAAATCAATCATGGCTTTGTCTATTGCCACTTGGTCTATTGCATCCATTCCAATTATCTCTGGAGCGATCTTTTCATTTACATTTTCTACAGCTTTCAATACACCTTTTCCTAAGTACCTGTTGTTGTCGCCATCTCTCAATTCAACAGCTTCAAACTGACCTGTTGAAGCACCAGATGGAACAGCAGCACGGCCTACAGCACCGCTATCTAATTCAACTTCTACTTCTACTGTTGGATTTCCTCTTGAGTCAAGTATTTCTCTTGCATAAACATCAACAATTATAGACATAAACATTCTCCTTTCGTTTTTTATCTTCCTATTATTAGGGACGTACCTGTCATCTCCTGTGGCTTCGGCAGTCCCAATATGTCAAGCACCGTTGGTGCTATGTCTGCTAATATACCATCATTTCTAAGCGTTACATCGCCTTCACCTATAACTATGAAAGGCACAGGATTTGTCGTATGTGCCGTCTGTGGCTCTTTTGTCACTGGATCAATCATCTGCTCAGAATTTCCATGGTCAGCAGTTATAAGAATAGTACCGCCCACTTCCTGACAAGCCGTCACTATTCTGCCAAGGCACTCATCAATTGCTTCTATAGCTTTGACAGCAGCGCTAAATACGCCTGTATGACCTACCATGTCAGGATTTGCAAAGTTAAGCAATATAAAACCATACTGTTTGGATTTTATTTTTTCAACCACCGTATCTGTAACTTCATACGCACTCATTTCAGGCTTCAAATCGTACGTAGCTACTTTAGGAGACGGTATAAGTATCCTGTCTTCTCCTTTGTTTGGCTCCTCTACACCGCCATTGAAGAAGAATGTAACATGGGCGTATTTTTCTGTTTCTGCTATTCTAAGCTGTTTTATGCCTTTGTCGCTTAGGTACTCGCCAAGGGTATTCTTTAAGTTCTCAGGCTTATACGCCACGTGTATATTTTCAAATGTTATATCATACTGTGTCATGGAAGCAAAGTAAACAGGAATATATCCTTTTTCTCTATCAAAAAAGTTAAACACTTCATCGATAAAAGCTCTTGTAATTTGTCTTGCCCTATCAGGCCTGAAATTAAAGAAGATTATCGAATCATTGGCATCTACAGTCGCAGTTGGTTTGCCGCCATCTAAAATAACCGTCGGTTCTACAAACTCATCTGTCTGATCTTTGCTATACGCAATATCTATCGCTTCTTCAGGCGAATTAGCAAAAACGCCTTTCCCCAACGCTATAGCATCGTAAGCTTTTTTAGTCCTTTCCCATCTCTTATCGCGATCCATCGCATAGTACCTTCCAGATATGGTGGCAATTTTGCCAATCCCAAGTCTATTCGATTCATCTTCAAATGCCTTTATGTATTCTTTTGCACATGCAGGCGGAACATCTCTTCCATCTAAAAATGCGTGGACGTATACCTCATCCAATCCTTCATCTTTTGCCAGCTTCATAAGTGCAAAAAGATGTGTAATGTGGCTGTGGACACCGCCATCAGACAGAAGTCCAAACAGATGAAGCTTTGAACCATTCTTCTTCACATTTTGTATGGCGTCAAGAAATTCCTGCTTTTTGAAAAAAGCACCTTCTTTAATCTCCTTGCTTATCCTTGTAAGCTCCTGATAAACTATTCTACCGGCACCTATATTAAGATGTCCTACTTCCGAATTTCCCATCTGTCCTTCAGGAAGCCCTACAGCTAAGCCACTTGGTATAAGCTTTGTATTTGGATAATTTTTAAAGTAATAATCTAAGTTTGGTGTATTAGCTGAATAAATGGCATTTCCTTCTTTGCTGTCAGAGATGCCAAATCCATCTAAGACAACAAGCATAACAAAGTTTTTGGGCATGCAATCCTCTCCTTAATAATTTACAATTTTAGTGAAATCCTGCGCTTTAAGGCTAGCTCCGCCCACTAATGCACCATCAATATCGCTTTCTGACATAAGCTCTTTAGCATTATCAGGTTTAACACTGCCACCATATTGTATTCTTACCTCATTAGCGATGTCTATACTGTATATGTCTGCAATAGTCTCTCTTATGACCTTTATTACATCATTTGCATCTTTCGATGTAGCTGTTTTACCTGTGCCAATAGCCCAAATAGGCTCATAAGCTATGACGACATTTAAGACATCTTCACTTTTAACGCCATCCAATGCTTTTTTTGTCTGTTCTCTTACTACATTGAAAGCTTCTCCTGCTTCTCTTTGAGATAATGATTCGCCTACACATACAATAGGCTTAAGGCCATGACTTAATGCAGATTTTACTTTTTTATTCACAGTCTCATCTGTCTCAGCAAAATACTGTCTTCTCTCAGAATGTCCGATTACGACGTACTCTACGCCTATCTCTTTAAGCATAGTCGGTGAAACTTCTCCTGTAAATGCGCCTTTTTCTTCCCAGTGCATGTTTTGTGCACCTAACTTTATGTTAGAGCCATCTATTGTTTTCTTTACGTCTATAAGATCCACAAAAGGCGGTATTACTACAACTTCTGCTTCTGCACCAGACACTAAAGGTTTTAGCTCATTTACAAGGTTTATAGCTTCAGATGGTGTCATGTACATCTTCCAATTACCTGCGATAATAGGTCTTCTCAATCAAAACACCTCTTTATTTGTCGTTTAATGCGGCTATTCCAGGCAATACCTTGCCTTCTAAGAATTCTAATGACGCACCGCCACCTGTCGATATATGTGACACTTTGTCTGCATAGCCTAACTGCTCAACTGCCGCAGCAGAATCTCCGCCACCGATTATAGTAGTGCCACCGCACTCACTCATGGCTTTTGCGATTGCCTCTGTTCCCTTTGCGAATTCTCTGATTTCAAATACACCCATAGGGCCATTCCAAACTACTGTCTTTGCACCTTTTATGACTTTTGAAAATTCTTCAATTGTCTTTGGTCCAATGTCTACGCCGATTTTGTCATTAGGCATCTTGTCTATATCAACCACTTCGTATGGAACGCCTGATTTTAATTCTGCACTGACTACTGTATCTACCGGTAAAAGCAACTTAACTCCTTTTTGCTTAGCCTTTTCGATTAAGTCTTTGGCAAGCTCTAATTTATCTTCCTCCAAAAGGGATTTGCCTATTTCGTGGCCTTCAGCCTTTATAAATGTGTATGCCATACCGCCGCCAATCAATAGGCTGTCAACTTTGTCTAAAAGGTTCGTGATGACGCCAATTTTATCTGAAACTTTTGCACCGCCCAGTATTGCCACAAAAGGTCTTTCTGGATTTTCCAAAGCACCGCCCATGAAGTTTAACTCTTTCTCAATTAAAAATCCAGATACTGCTGGCAAGTAACTTGCAACTCCCGTCGTAGATGCGTGCGCTCTATGTGCTGTGCCAAACGCATCGTTGACAAATACGTCAGCTAATGACGCCAATTCTTTTGAAAAATCTGGATCATTTTTTTCTTCTTCAGCGTGGAATCTGACATTTTCCAAAAGCAGCACTTCACCGTCTTTTAATGCGTTAGCTTTTGCCTTAGCATCTTCACCTATTACATCATCAGCTACAATGACTTGTTTTCCAAGTAACTCTGAAAGCCTTTTTGCAACAGGCTTCATAGAATACTCCATGTTGAACTTGCCCTTCGGCCTTCCTAAGTGTGATACTAATATCACCTTTGCATTATTGTCTAAAAGATATTGGATAGTAGGCAAAGCGGCTTTTATTCTCGTATCATCAGTGATGTTTTTTTCACTGTCCATAGGAACATTAAAGTCTACCCTTACAAGGACTCTCTTGCCTTTTACATCGATATCCCTTACAGTTTTTTTCATGATATACCTCCTATCGATATATTTTAGGACAAGGTTATAAGCCTTGTCCTATGATATTACAGTCTATCTGCTACATACTTAGCAAGGTCAACAACCCTGTTTGAATAACCCCATTCGTTGTCATACCATGAAACAACTTTTACCATATTGCCTTCCATAACCATCGTTGACAAGCCATCAACAATTGATGATCTTGAATCGCCTTTGAAGTCCATTGATACTAATGGTTCATCTGTATATCCAAGAATGCCTTTAAGTTCGTTTTCTGCTGCTTCTTTCAATGCTGCATTTACTTCTTCTACAGTTACGCTCTTTTCAAGCTCTGCAACAAGGTCAACAACAGATACGTCTGGTGTTGGAACTCTCATTGCAAAACCGTTTAATTTTCCTTTTAATTCAGGCAATACAAGTGCAACTGCTTTTGCAGCACCAGTTGTTGTCGGAATAATTGACATTGCTGCTGATCTTGCTCTTCTTAAATCTTTATGAGGAAGGTCCAGTATCCTCTGATCGTTTGTGTATGAGTGAACAGTTGTCATTAAACCTCTCTTAATTCCAAATTTGTTATGTAAAACTTTTGCAAATGGTGCTAAGCAGTTTGTTGTGCATGAAGCATTTGAAATAACATGATGTGCGTTTGGATCGTATTTGTCCTCGTTAACACCCATAACGATTGTTATATCTTCGTTTTTAGCAGGTGCAGAAATTATTACTTTCTTTGCTCCAGCTTCAATGTGTTTTACTGCATCTTCCTTGTTTGTAAATCTACCTGTTGATTCGATAACTATGTCAACACCTAATTCCTTCCAAGGTAATTTTGCGGGATCTGTTTCTTTTAATATCTTTATTTCCTTGCCATTTACAACAAGTGAATCTTCTTTTGCGACGACTTCGCCTTCGAATTGACCGAATGTTGAATCGTATTTTAATAGATGTGCTAATGTTTTTGCATCAGTAAGATCGTTGAATGCAACAATATCAAGATCTACATTTTTCTTTAATGCTGCTCTAAAAAAGTTTCTGCCTATTCTACCAAAGCCATTAATACCTACTTTTACTGCCATAATATTTCCTCCTTTAATTTTTATTTTTTTATATTAAACACCTTTCGGTGTATTAACAACTTTTTAATATCTCAAATGCAGCGCCTTCATCAGTTATAAGGACATCCACCATTCCGCTTATGCAAGTTGATATAATCGCATCGGCTTTGCTTTTGCCACCTGAAACAGCTATCAAATTTTTGACGTTTTTTAAATCATCTTTTGTGAGAAATATGCTTGGCGTCTCATAAACTGTTTCACCGTTTATGTTTAAGTAAAAGCCCAATGCTTCTGACGTGGCACCAACATTCTTAAGATACTCTTTAGTCGATGAAGGTAAATTTCGCCTGTCAGCCATCACATCTGCACGTCCTATGCCAAAAAGCACTACATCAGCTTCTTTCAATATGTCAATAACGCTTTTTATGTCTGGCTCATTCATAAGGGTCTCTATAGCTTCTTTGCCTACGTTGTCAGGAATATGAAGCATTTTGTAAGAACCGCCCAACTTTTTTGCGAGGACTGATGCAATTGTGTTTGCTTGTTTTTCCACTTCGCGACCTAAGCCACCTCTTGCAGGCACAACCATTATGTCTGATTTGGTATAGCACTGAGGCATTTCATTTGCAACTTCCATCACGCTTGAACCGCCAGTCAATGCAATGATGCTGTCATTCTTTATTATGCTTTTAAGGTAAGCTGCAGCAGATTTGCCCATATCTTTTTTTATAAGCCTATCATTATCGACATCACCTGGTATCACGATGACCTTTTTTAGTTTCAGGCGATCTTTCAAAGTTTTTTCCATGTTGTTTAAGCCTTTTAACTCATGGATAAACTCCTTAAGCTCCTCCAAAAGCTTCTCGCCGTCTTTAGTCACAGTCATTCCTAAAGGATTTATATCGATAAGGCCTTGCCGCTTCAAAAAAGATACCTCTGTCCTTATTATCCTCTCGCCAATATTTAGCTGATATGACAAAGCTCGCCTTCCTATTGGCTGGCTGAAATATATATTACGCATTATAGTATACCTTTTTTGCAGCAGTTCTATTAGCTCAGGCACAATTTTCTGTTGTAATGATATTATGTCATTCATGTATCAAAACCTTCTTCAGGACTTTTATAGACCCGTTGTATTTTAACTGTCCCACCAAAACATCAAATAAATGTTTTTACCTTCAATACTATTTTATATTAAGACTTCTAATTTTTCAATAGACAAGATTATAAAAGAGAGCATTTTCTAAAATTATTGCTCTCTTTTATCAATATCTTTTTCTCTTGCTGGATGATGGAATATTCATCTCTTCCCTGTACTTAGCAACAGTCCTTCTCGATATCGTTACGCCTTTTTTAGATAAAATCTCAGCGATTTTTTGGTCGCTTAAAGTATCTTGAGGGTCTTCTTCGTTTATTAGTTGCTTTATCATCTCTTTTATCATTTCCTGCGAAAACATCTCACCGTCGCCATTGCCGATGCCGCTTTGGAAGAAGTATCTGATTTCAAAAACACCTAAAGGTGTATCGACGTACTTTCCGTTTACTGCCCTGCTTACCGTCGATTCATGAACTCCCACTGCATCTGCAATCTTCTTTAAGTTCATAGGTTTAATGTACTTCTGTTCTCTGTCAAAAAATGACCTTTGCTCCTTTACTATCGCACTTAACACTTTGTACAAAGTGTCCCTTCTCGACTCAATGCTTTTTATAAGCCACATGGCTGACTGAATTTTATTTGACAGGTACTTCCTTATATTGTCATCATCAGTGACAGTCAAAATGCTTTCATACGACTTATTTATCCTCAAGCCAGGATACAAAGACTCATTTATAAGCACAACATAATCGCCGTCTATTTTCTTTATATAAGCGTCTGGAATGACGTATTTGATATCGTTATAGCTTGAAAAACTACTTCCAGGCCTCGGATTTAGCTTTTTTATCTCGTCTACGGCATTCTGCACTTCTTTAATATCCACATTTAATTTTTTTGCTATAAGCGAAAGCTTGTTGTCCGCAATTTCGTTTAAATAATTTTCCACAATTTCTTTTACTACGCCATTATACATGTTTTTGCTTTTTAACTGAAGCATGAGACATTCCGTTAAATTTCTCGCTGCGATCCCCGGCGGGTCAAATGATTGCACTACATTTAAAGCCATCAATACATCTTCTTCACTGTAATTGTAATCTTCGCTGAGTTTTTTGATATCATCGTTTAGATAGCCATTGCTGTCAAGATCGTAAATTATGACTTTGCATATCTCTTTTATTTTCTTCGTAAGAGGTGTTATATGAAGTTGAAACAGCAGATGATCTGTAAGGGACGTATCAGTCGAGACCATGTTTTCAAAGCTTAAGTCATCTCTCTCTTCGTCATCGCTGCTGTAATTGTACTTATCAAGGTCACTATTCTTATTTAACTCATGGTAAATCTCAATGACGTCTTCCTTATCTTCGTACGCCTCCAACATGGGGTTGGTTTCCAATTCACTTGTGATAAGCTCATTTAACTCGTACGAATTTAGCTGTAATATCTCGATGGCCTGTTTAAGCTGAGGCGTCATCAATAATTTCTGTACTTGTTTTAAATTAAGTCCCATATCCAGCTTCATATTCTACACCCTCATATACATCAATATTCACATTTCAATTATACCATATTTGTAACCGTTTATAAAATGGATATTTTTAGTTTGACGACAGGTAAAACTACATTATTTCAAAAGAGTGATACAGACCTTGGTAGTCATCCCATTTTTGAGCTATACTTTCTACCCTTGCCCATCTTAGTCCATTTTTTATGTAATCGATAAGCATGTTTATGTCTTCTTCATTGCCTTCTGCTACAATCTCAACGCTTCCATCGTACAGATTCTTTGCATATCCAGTTATATTAAGCCTCAAAGCCATGTTGTAAACAGAATACCTAAGTCCAACACCTTGCACATGGCCTGTCAAATTAAGATGGACTGTTTTTTTCACAAAAACCCCTCCTTCCAAAAGCAAATCTACTTACAAGATAAATTTATTTATGACGTAAGCGACGCCGTTTTCCATGTTTGATTTTGTGATAAAGTCTGCCGTTTTTTTAAGTTTATCTATGGCATTTTCCATTGCCACACCAAAACCTGCGTATTCAACCATCTCTACATCATTTTCACTGTCACCTATTGCCACCATTTCTGATCTGTCCACTCCCAAATATTCTCCCAATATCTTGAGGCCGTTTCCTTTGTTTACACCTTTATTTAATATTTCTATATTATTGTGAAACGAGCTTGTAGTCTCTAATCTATCGCCTTTTTCGTTATCTATCGTTTTTCTCACTGCTTTTATTTTCTCTGAATCTTCGTCAAACATTACAAATTTCACAATGCTGTCTTTCAACTTGCTTTCAAATTCTGTATGAGAAGGTATATTCTCCACTTCTACTCGTAATGTTTCAGCGTACAATCTGTTCCACTCCCCATACTTTTGGAATTTACTGGTAATCTCCGGTGAATAAACTATTTTATCGCTGTAAAAATGATAATAAAGGTCGTTTTTCTTTGCCAAATCTATCAAATACGACAATATGTCTATATCAAGCACACTTTTATAAATTTCTTCATCATTGTCATCTATCACCATGGCTCCATTGCTGGCAATGATGTATGGCTTGAATCCTAAGAATTCCGAGTATGCATAAGCAGAAGCATAAATCCTGCCCGTTGATATGACAACATAAATGCCTGCATCACGAGCTTTTTTTAATGCTTCTAAGTTTTCTCTCGATATTTGCTTGTCATGCGTCAAAAGTGTATCATCCATATCTATTGCAATTAATTTATATGACATCATAGTCCCCCATTCATCAGAATATTTTTTCAATATTACTATACCATTACTGACAATCAACTTCAAGTTTTCACGATTTTCACTATGCATTTCAAAAAATGATTGACAGCATAAAATCGCAATAGTATAATGTAACTATAAATATTACATGAGAAATTTTATTAATTAATATTCCATAGAAAGAAGGGATATGATGGACGATATCTCGTCAATCCTGAAAGAAAAGGGATTAAAAGTGACACCGCAAAGGCTTGCTATCATCAACATGCTTAAAAATACCAAGGAACATCCAAGTGCTGAAACCATATACAAGACGCTGTCGTCCGATTTCCCAACAATGAGTTTGGCTACTGTCTATAAGACGCTTGAAATGCTAAAGAGTATAGGACTTGTGCAAGAACTTAATGTTGGTGAAGGTAGTTTCAGATACGATGCGAATGTCAATTCACACCCACATTTGATATGTTACGGATGCAATAGGGTAGACGACCTTGACGACTCAGCATTAGATGATCTTCTTGGTGAAGTAAGCAAACACACAGATTATCTTTTGATGGATCAAAAATTATATTTTTATGGCTATTGCCCTGATTGCAAAAAAAAGGTGACAAATTAAAAAACGAGCGATGCTCGTTTTTTAATTTGTAGGATTTATGTTTTGCGGCTTTCCATTTAAATCATCTGTAGATACATTCTTTTCATCAATTTGGCTTTGAACACTTTCATTATTACTTACTTCATCTTTTTTCACGCCCCGCCTTATGACGCCGTCAACTGGCTTATATATGTCTGTATACAAAAATTCCTTTTTCACCAAAACATTATTCTCATAAATGAGCCTGTAAGTATTTACCTTGTATCCTGTATGCTTT
Organism: Thermoanaerobacterium sp. PSU-2; assembly: GCF_002102475.1. NCBI lineage: Bacteria > Bacillati > Bacillota > Clostridia > Thermoanaerobacterales > Thermoanaerobacteraceae > Thermoanaerobacterium > Thermoanaerobacterium sp. PSU-2. The sequence goes on from NZ_MSQD01000001.1 coordinate 38,468, forward strand.
TCCACATCTACCTGCGTGACTCCTTCAGGCAAAGTAGGATCATCAACATATGTTACTTTTGGCTCGTACTTTTCCACAATCTCAGAATATATGTCGATCCTTTTGCCTGGATCTTCCGGATATCCGTAAAAGTTCACTATAAAGTTATTTCCGCTGATGTACGATTCAATGTATATAGGGTATTTTGTTGGATTTTCAAACTTTAAATCGAGAACGTCTCCTGAGATTGTAGCATCTTGCCCTGGCGAAACGTATCCGACAGGAAATGTGTGATGATATCTCTCATCAATTTTCATATCTGCTCTTAACGCAGCATTGTAAATGGTAGTTGCAACTTGACACACACCACCACCTATGTCGGGAACCAGCTTATTACCGATAATCACAGGCGCTTCTTTATATCCATTCTGTATGATTCTCGGCCCTAACGTTTTATTAAGAGAAAAAACTTGCCCCGGCATAAGCAGCTTGCCATTTACAGCTTTTGCAGCTACAGCAAGGTTTTCCGACCTATTTGCATCGCCAGTATTGAATTGTGTAGAAAAACTGACAATTTTGCCTTTTATCATGCTGAGTTCTGAAGCCTTTATGTCTGCATCGACTTTTTTAACCGTGACAGGAACTTCTACATAATCTTTATCACCTGTCATAATCACATTCTTTACCGCACTTTTTATACTTTCAATTGTCTTATTTGCATCGACTTTTAAACCCGAAATATCATTTGTAATGTTTATCTTACCGTCAGACACGTATATCTTAGCGTCAACAGGATTTTTGTCTATGTTTTTTGATACGTCCATCACAAATTTATCTAAACCGTTAAAATTGGCTGTGGGGCTGTATTTAAGATATTTACCGTTCTTAGATACATCGTATATGGTCTTTATTCGATTTATGAAGTTCCCACTTTTACCTATAGAATAAGCTTCATTGACGATAGCATCATAGTCGTAACTTATTTTAACGTCACCGCTTGGAAGTACAAACTGCTTGTCGTTGTACTTTAAAACGACTTTTAAATTGTTTACCGTCTTAAGGTTATCTTGCAGTTTTAAATGGGCTTCAGATTTAGTAAGTCCACTAAGACTAATTCCATTGACAAAAACTCCCTTTGCAATAGTATTTTGATTCATGACAGCATAGAACATCACAAATGAACCAGCAAACACAGTTATTATTAATAAAAGAAGAATGATGTAAAAATAATTGCTTTTACTCTTTATGCTTTTTGTGTCCTTTGTCTCCATTTTGATCTCCCCATTATTTAGTTTTTAAATTTAGAACAATTTAATTATATTACAAATACATTGCAAATAAATTACATACTGATTAATTTTTTATAAAATTTTTATAAAACTTACAAATATGATTGATAGGGCAAATATCGCACTTAGGCTTCCGTGCCGTACAGATGTTTCTTCCATGGTATATGAGAAGGTGATGAGACAAAGACCACAAACTTTTAGGTATAATATCCATAAGCTGATACTCTGTCTTTAAAACATCATCGCTTTCAGCAAGGCCAATCCTATTTGACACCCTAAAAACGTGGGTATCAACCGCAATCGCATCCTGTTTAAAGGCATTGCTTATAATCACATTTGCAGTTTTCCTGCCAACACCCGGTAACTCCATAAGCTTTTCCATATCATCAGGCACAATGCCACCGTACTTGTCACACAAAATTTTGCAGGTGTTTATTATGTTTCTGGACTTATTCCTGTAAAGACCGCAATCCCTTATTTCTTCTTCAAATTCCAATGGATCAACGTCTTTTAAGTCAAATGGCGATTTGTACTTTTTAAAAAGTTTTTCTGTAACAATATTGACTCTTTTGTCGGTACACTGTGCTGATAGTATTGTGGCTACCAATAGCTCAAAGGCATTTTTAAAATGTAGACCGGGTTTTGCATCAGGATATGTCTTTTTAAGAATTTCTATAACTTCCAACGCTTCATCTTTCGTTATCATCAAAAGTCTCACCTCTAATATTCGTTATGGCTTTCTTCATAAATTCCTTTGTAGACTCATCTTTTTCATTTAAATAAGCTTTTTCAATGTATGGAAAAGCATTTTCTTTGTCAAGGATGCTTAATGCGTATGCGCTATATCCTCTTATATAAGCACTTTCAGAGTTTATAAGCTTTTTCAACGGTTCGATTGAATCCTTGTCATTTGAGTTGATAGCCGCAATTATGGCATTTCTTATTATAGTATTCTTGCCTCTCCAGGATGCCGATGTAGCTCCAAATAATTCTTTAAACTTTTTATTGTCAAGGCATAAGATGTCTTTCAAATCGTGTTTAGGTTTAAGATTTTGTGGCATAAATTCACGCCTTGTGACTTTCTTTGCTTTTTCATTAAATGGGCAAACATCCTGGCATGTATCACAGCCATATATTCGAGTTCCTAATCTTTTTAATGTGCTATCGCTTAAGTATCCTTTCTTAATTGTAGCATACGACAAACACTTATTGGCGTCTATTTTGTATTCTTCAATCAATGCTTTCCCAGGACACGCTTTAAGGCATCTTGTGCAACTGCCACACTTTGATTCAATTTTGGAGTCCGGTTCAAATTGCACGTTTATCAGCATCTCTCCCAAAAATAAATATGATCCAAATTCCTCATTTATTATCATATTATTTTTCCCAAAAAATCCAATACCCGCATTGTAAGCAATGGCTCTTTCCAAAAGCGGATTGTTGTCAACAAGCAAAACAGTCTTGGTGCCACCACATTTAGATGAAATAAAATTTTCCAAATTTTTAAGCAAATCAATCATGACTTTGTGATAATCTGTGCCCCATGCAGTCTTTGAAATAACGCCATATCCGGACTTTGGAACTTCAAATTCATAATCTACGTTGTATGAAACAGCGACAGATATTATGGTCTTGACATCGCTAAAAAGATAATAGGGATTTATCCTCTTTTCTACATCCTTTTCTTCAATGTTGCAATTTAAACCATTGTTAAGCCTATAAAGCAATAAATCCCTATACTCGAAAAGACAATCAGGACTTGCAAAGCCTATCACGTCAATACCGGATTTATAAGCAAACTCCTTAATCTCCTCTTTTGTGACACAAGTCACATCAAACATTCCTTTCTTTATCAGATGACTTTTCTTTTGTCAATATGTCGTAAAATGATCTTAGCTTATCTTTCACCCTTTCGTTTATATCACTCATCTTATGACCTGTCAATATTTCCATACCTTCATCTATCGTATTTACAGTGTATATGTGAAATTTTCCACTCTTGCATGCATCTATTACTTCATCGTCCAGAACAAGGTTTATTGCATTCTGCTCCGGGATTATGACACCTTGTCTACCTGTCAATCCCTTCACTTTGCATAATTTGTAAAATCCTTCAATCTTATGTGTTACACCACCTACAGGCTGTATAACTCCAAATTGATTGACAGAACCAGTTACGGCTATTTCCTGTCTGATGGGAATGTCTGATAAACTTGAAAGCAGCCCATAAAGCTCTGTGCTGGAGGCACTGTCACCTTCTACGCCTTCGTAAAGCTGCTCAAAACATATTCTGGCTGATAAAGTAAGCGGAAAATCCAATGCATACCTATTACCTATAAATCCTGTTATTATCATGACACCTTTGTCATGAATGTGACCACTCATTTTGGTTTCCCTTTCGATGTTTACTACACCTTCTTCGCCTGGATAAGTGGTAACCGTTATTCTGGAAGGCTTCCCAAATTGATAATCACCCAAATTTATGACAGAAAGTCCATTTACAATCCCAACTTTTTCACCGTCTACATCCATCAAAAATATTCCATTCTTAAAATATTCTATATACTTTTCCTCTATCATATTGACACGCTTTACCTTTTCCTTTATAGCCTTTTCCACATTGTGAGCCATGACGACTTTACTTCCATCTACTTCTGCCCAGATGTTTGATTCATATAGAATTTCAACAATATCATTAAACTGTGTCGATAATTTGTTTTGGTCTTCCGATATCCTTGTCGAATACTCAATGACTTTTGCCACTCCTGTCTTGTGGAAAGGCCTTAAATTGTCTTCAATACAATGTTTCTTTATAAAAGAAGCCATTTTTGAGATATTTTCTCCGTTTAAATCCATCACGTCGTTGAAATCAACTTTAACTTTAAAAAACTTTTTAAAGTCATCATCATAGTTATAAAGGATGTAGTATAAATACGGCGTCCCTATGAGTATTACCTTTACATTCAAATCAATTGGCTCAGGTTTTAATGATGATATGGATAAAAGGCCGTAGGACGACGCAACATTTTCTATGACTATCTTATCTGTCTTTAGCGTACGCTTAATTGCATCCCATACATATGGATATGTCAAGACATCCTTAGCCTGCAAGATGAGATATCCACCGTTTGCTTTGTGAAGGGCACCTGCTTTAATTTTTGTAAAATCAGTAATTGCGACTCCAAAATCGCTTTCATATTCGATATTTCCCAATACATTGTTGTAGTTAGGATTGTACTCTACCACAACAGGCGCACCATTTGTATTGCTGTTATCCACAAAAAGATTTACACTGTACTTTTTAAAAACATCTTTTTTGTTCTTTCGCATGATAAATGGAAATTGATTGTCTTCATCATCATCGCTTCTAAAACTGTCGATGTTTTCCAGTATATCTCTCTGAAGGCTGTCAAGATATCTCATTACACCGTCATATTGAGCGTATTTATTTCTTAAATCATCGATCAAATGTCCAACAGCCATAAGTCCTACGCTGTTGTCAAGCTCGTGAACAGCATCTCTCGTTTCTTTATCTATATTTTGTATATCCTTCCATATCTGCAGCGCTTTTTCCTCAAAGCTTGCCGCTTTAGCTTCTATTTCTTTCCTTTTCTCATCATCCAATAGCTCGTATTCTTCATTGCTTATCTGCTTACCGTCTACAACAGGTATGCTTACTATGCCAGTCTTTGTCTCTTTAAGCACAAAGCCAAAATTCTTTGCCAAATCATTTAGCTGTTGGATCAATTGATTCTTTCTATCCTGAAATTTCTTCACGATTTCATTTTTTTGCAAATCGTATGCTTTCGAATTAAATGCCTTAGGAACTTCTCTTTGAAGCTGCTCCACAAAATCTCTCATGTCGTTTTTAAATCTCTTGCCATCACCTGGCCTTAAATTTATGGCAATAGGCTGTGATGGTTTATCAAAATTAAACACATACACCCAATCGTCTGGTACCCTTTCTGCCGATGCGACTTTAGAAACACTGCTTATGGCAAAGCTGGATTTTCCAGTGCCAGTAAGCCCAGTAATGAATATGTTGTATCCTTTTTGCTTGATTTTTAAACCATACTCCATGGCATCTTTGGCTCTTTCCTGTCCTATGAGATCTTTCAAAGGTTCTACATCATCCGTAGTCTCAAAGCCAAGCAAATCCGGATCTATATGCTTTTTAAGATTTTCTGCTGTTAATTCCCTCATTTAAAGCCCTCCTTTATAAATAAGAATTCGACATAGATCTTTTTTTCCCTTCTTTTACAATACTAATGATTGCTTTATCATATGATTTGACTTATTAATAAATATTAAGCTGAAGGATATCCTTCAGCCTAATATCAATCTATCTTGCCATCTTTTTCATCCATCTGTTTTTCAGCGTATTTAATCATCTTTTTGACCATGTTGCCACCGATTTTCCCGACTTCTCTGGTCGTCATATTTTCATAACCTCGTTCCTTTATGTCATCATCAAGGTGTAATTCCTCAGCAACTTCTTCTTTTAAACTCTCAAGCTCGTCTTCCGCCTTTTCATACAATTTCTTTCTCTTTGACATAGAAAAAACACCTCCGCTTTTATTTTTCCTCCAGCGAAGGCATATATCCCAAACTTGTATATTTTCCAAAACTTATATTTCTTTTATTGCCTCAGTAGGGCAACCATCTATGGAATCACGGCAAGCCTGTTCTTCTCCTTCTGGCACTTCATCGACTATTGCCTGCGATTTGCCTTCGTCATTCCAGTCAAAAACCGCTGGACACGTGTCGATGCATAGGCCACAAGCTATGCACAAATCTTGATCTACATATACTTTCATAGTTTTACCTCCTATGCTATTTTATACATCTAATATAACATATTTTTGCAAAAAACAAAATATTTATTTTATTATATAGTAACATGCTTCCAAATCATCATCTGCAGCATTTACAATCCTGTTTTTAAACTTGTCAATAGTTTCTTCATTTACTTTAGCGCCTTTATCACCTAAAATCCGGGACACTACCATTTGACTGGCCATAGATTCTTTGTATCTTTCCACAAAGTCCATTATCTCACTTATCTCTTTTTCTCTGTTCATAAAAGCACCTCCTAAATACTTAGTTTCTTTAAAAAAATTTTTATTATACAAAAAAAGACCTAAATGGTCTTAAATGTACAAAAGCGATTCTTTCAAAAAGTTATTTAACAATGTTTTATCATTCGCGCTTAGCTCTTTTATATATTTGTGGAATATATTAACCTTCTCAAAAACTTTCCTGCTTTCACTGGCTAAATGATAATCGATGTAAAATCCAATTACGATTCCCACAAACAAAATCACAGGCGCTTCACTGCCATTAATGTTTATGGAATTTTTTATGTTTTCAATTACTGCTACATCAAGTGTTTTAATCTGTAAAAGCAGCGTTGTCAATGCGTAAGCGCAAAATTTAAGAGGCTTTAAAGCAGCTTTTTTTTCGTTCATAAAATCATCTACTGATATGGAATCATCATTTTTTCTGATCACATTCAATAAGACTTCTTTTACGCTGTTCCACTCATGTATGCTGCTTTTATTTACAACGTCATAAGCACTTTCATTAGGCATGTAAACCAATATAGATCTGCCTATAGATTTATCCTCGCCAATAAAATACTGCCGTTTCACATAGCCCAGTTCTTCTAACTCTGTCAGCATATCATAGGCAGTCCATTTGCTTATGCCCATATAATTTGCGACGTCAGCATAGTGGACAGGAGCTTTATCCTTGTCGTAAAGCTTTATAAGCGTTTCCAAAAAGTCTACCTTTCTTTTCGTTAAAGGCACACAAACACCCCATTTCTCTTACATATAATAGGGTATTTTGCCTTTACAGTCAAGCTTCTTTTTCGGTAGAGGCCTTTGAATTCCAAATATCATCCGCTACTTCTCCCCATCTTTCTGCAACTTTCTCTAAATCGCTGTACAAATTTTCAATATGCGATGCATCGCTGTTTTCCGTATGCTTTGCCTTGGATTCCCTCACTATATTTAAAAGCTCCTCTGGATTGTCTATGAGTGGACATGGCCTCAAATGATTTTGATTAAACGGCATCCTCTTTCTATACGCTTTCATGATAGGAGACATGAGAGCTTCCTTCAGACTTACATCATTTATGTTGACATTAGCGTAATGGATGAAAGCACATGGCTCAACATCTCCTGCTGCATTTATGTGAAGATACCTCTTACCACCTGCTATACACCCTCCACTGAATTCTCCGTCATTCCAAAAGTCGATAGCAAATAGCTCTTTCGTAGCTCTTATATAGTTAATCCTTTCATAAGCGTATTTCCTCTGCTCAGGCGATACCATGAATTTTACATCCGGATCTTTTCCAACAGGAATGTAAGTAAAGTACCATGCAAAGTAAGCACCTTTGTCTATCATCATATCTACAAACTCATCACTGAATATTTCTTCAATATTAGTTTTAGTGTATGTAGCAGAGTAACCGAATAATACCCCATTTTCTCTCATAAGATCCATGGCTTTCATCACTTTAGCAAAAGTGCCTTTGCCTCTTATCTCATCATTTTTGTCTTTTAAGCCGTTAATGCTTACTGCAAATGTTATATTTCCCACTCTTTTTACTTCTTTTACCATGTCTTCATCTATAAGCGTACCATTTGTAAACAAATGAAATACTTGATTCTTATGATTTTCAGCAAGTTTTATTATGTCCTTCATCCTGACGGTCGGCTCACCGCCAGATAAAACTATGAAATAGACCCCCAGTTCTTCTGCTTCTTTGCAAACTCTATCCATCGTCTCAAATGATAGATTATGTGGATTATACTTTCCTGCCCAACAGCCCACACAATTTAGATTGCAAGCTTCAGTAGGATCCATAAGTATCGCCCACGGAACATTGGCATCTAATTTTTGTTCCCATTCTTGCTGTTTCGGAATGCCTTTAAGGCTGGCATTAACAAGGAAGTTTATCATGAGCGTCTTTAAGATGTTCTTGTCAATGTTTTTGATCCCTTTGACTGTGAACTTGTACCAGTTGCTGTCCTTGTCGTCTAAAAACGATTTTACACTTTCTATTTGCTGTCTGTGATTCGGCAGTACCGCTATTTTTGACATTAGATTGGCCATTGCTTGAAGGTTTTTCTCTGGATCTTTGTCGATGTAATTGATAATGGCTCCAACAACAGGATCGATGATGTTCATAGCTTCTCCTCCTTATACCAATAAAATTAAAATTACCAAAAAGACCAAAATTCTTCTTAAAAAAATATTAGCACTAATAATATATTAATTCAATACCTTTTTAGAACTTTTTACACATCTAAACAGCTTCCGCCAATGAATTCTTTCATCAAAGAATTTGGTGGTATGGCAGATTCATCTTCTAAATTTACAAAGTAACTCAATATCTCTAAAAGCTCCTGCGCAACCGAAAACGCCTTGCTGTCTTTATTTATCTTTCTTAAAAGTGGCTCAGCGTACTTTTTTATAACAGGCAATTCATAAGGAAGCGAAGAATTAAACATGATATCTGCATCTTCCTGGTATGGGAAAATATAGTTTTCCTCACCTTTCCTTACAGAAGGCCACATAAGAATTGTCTCCTCGGCATCGCTGGAGCGGAACTGATTATCTCTCACAATCCTTCTTAAAAGTCGAGTCTCAGTAGTAGATATTCTGTTGTGCTCATCAAGATTTAACTGTGTCAAAGCGCTTATATATATCCTGTACTTGCTGTCCTTTGGTATATCCTTTGTAAGCTTTTCATTTAAACCGTGTATGCCTTCTACAAGGATTATGTGATTTCTGTCAAGTTTAACCTTTCTTCCTACTTTTTCTCTTTCTCCTTTTTTGAAGTTAAAAATCGGAAGCTCTACTTCTTCACCTTGCATAAGCTTTATTATGTGATCATTAAAAAGCTCTAAATCCAAAGCATCGATCGTTTCAAAATTGTAGTTGCCAAATTCGTCTTTTGGCGTCAATTCTCTCGGCAAAAAATAATTGTCAAGTGATATTGGCAGCGGTTTTAATCCATTTACTCTAAGTTGAACACTTAATCTGTGGACAAATGACGTCTTGCCAGATGAGGAAGGACCTGCAATAAGGACCAACTTTATCATTTTATTTTGATATATATGATCTGCAATGGTGGCAATCTTCTTTTCATGAAGCGCTTCCGATATTAAGACAAGCTCTCTCCCATTGCCGCTTTTAATCATATCATTTAAAGACGCTACATATCCTATATTAAGTATATTTGCCCATTCCTCAGCTTCTTTAAATACAGATGCCAATTTAGGAACATCTTCAAATACAGGAAGCACATCTGGACTTTTTGGTTCAGGAAATAAAAGTATAACTCCTGGAAAGTAGAGTATAAGATCGAACAGCTTCAAATAACCTGTAGATGGAACACATGGGCTGTAGAAAAAATCTACAACATCTTCGCAAAAATAAACAGGGATTTTTTCTTTATCGCTGTACTTAAAAAGACTTACTTTTTCTTCTAAGCCTTCTTTCGAGAATAGATTAACAGCACTTTCTTTGTCTAAATACTTTTTTATTATGGGATAATCTGCATCTATTATCTCTCTCATCCTGCACTTTATATCATGCACGATTTTATTGTTTACAGTAGAACCATGAATCTCACAGTACAAACCTTTACCTAAAGAGTGCTCAATGGTAACTTTTGAATCAGGCAAGATGTCTTTTACCGCTTTAATCAAGACAAATGTGAGGCTTCTTCTGTATACCATCATCCCTTCTTCTGTCGACATATCGACAAATTGTATCTCACACTCTCTATCTACACTTGTAGACAAGTCAACCATGAGATTATCAACTTTTGCCGCAACTATCTTATACTTATGGTTGTCTTTAAACCGCTCTGATATTTCTTCCAATGTCACATGATCTGGAAAAGTAAAGACAGTACCTTCTACTTTTAGATTCATAAAATCACCTCACCATAAATTATATTACAATTGAAGATCTTTTTAAATCTGTGTATAAAAAAAACCGGCAATTGCCGGTTTTTTTACATCCAATCTATCCCGCGAAGCCGTTCGGCTATGTTTTCAAGCCCGCTTCTAAAGTGGGTATCCTGTCACTTACTTCTGAAGTCCCATCAATGTGGGCTTTTCATACGTAATTGAACCCAAATTCCCGTTGTCATGGTGTTGGTTGAAAACAAATTCACCGTAACTAAACTCCTCAGGACCATCTTGTTGACTACAGTATATACCTAAATGCTTTTCATTGCAATAGTAGATTCCTGGAAATATGAAATCATCTTTTAATGTTAAACACACCAAGCGCAGCGTCAAGTCCAACTCTCTTGCTTTCAGGCACTGTCTGGAAGAATATTTCCACACCATAATTTTCTTCAAGCTCTAAAAGTGATTCCGTCTCTTCTTTGTTAAGGCTTACAGTAGGTATTATGAATTTTCTGTCTGCGCTTTTTGCTATACCGCCAATGTTTAGCTTCTTTATAGGCAGTCCTTTTTCAATGGTGTCTTTAACTGTTTTTATGTTTTTAAACAATAATATAACTTTAAATCCGTCGTAATGATCTTTCTCCCACAATTTTATTGAATCATCGACGGTCAATATTTTCAATGTAATATTAGCAGTAGAAGCAGACATGATGTAAATATTTTTCATAAATTCATCTTTTGCTAATTGGTCGTCAATGACAAATATTGAGTTGCAATTATACCCTTTTACCCATTTTGTCATAACTTGACCATGTATCAGTCTGTCATCTATTCTGGCAAAAATGATTTCTCCCACAGTGATCATCCTTTCTCATGATTTAAAATAGAGGTTTAGCTAAATCGCCTTTAAAGGCAATTAAGCTAAACCATGAATATTATAAAAGTCCTGTAAAGCCTAAAACCGCAAATATGACTATTAACCACAAAAGCACTTTCACTATTTTTAAACCTTTTCTTGAGAAATACCAATATACAAGCATAACTGTCAACAGTGGCAACAAGCCAGGCAATACTTTGTCTAAAATATCCTGTAAGACGAATTGTTTTCCTGACAAAGTCCATTTTAACGATGTATTTACTGTCACATAAGAAGCCGCCAAAATTCCCATCATAAAAGTACCTAAAACAGATAATCCATCAATGATTTTTCTAATTCTTGCACCACTGACAATTTCAACAACTGCAGAACGCCCAAGCCTATATCCCAATTCAGTAAAATAATATCCGTATGTGAATGTCAATGCAACAAACAATATCCAAGGAAGAAAAGCTCCCAATGCACTGCCAGCTTTTGCCCACGGTAGGAATATGCCTATTAAAATATACTGCACCGTACCTGAATCTATTGCGTCGCCTATGCCTGCCAAAGGTCCCATCAATCCAACCTTCGTACTATTTATGATCTCTGGATCAACTGCTTCATCAATTTTGCCTTCATTTAGCTTTTTAGCCCTTTCCTCCTCCAATGATGCCGTTATTCCAAGTATTGTGCCACCGCCCCATACTGCTTGCGTATTGTAAAACAAAAGATGCCTTTTATACGCTTCTTTAAGATCCTCATTCTTTTTGTATATTTTCCTTAAAATAGGCATTAACCCAAACAAAAGTGAGGGTGCCAACATTCTATCAAATGTATGAGGTATTTCATTGGCGTACCACCATCTAAACCATCCTAAAAGCAAATCTTTTCTTGTGATTTTTTTACTGCCGTCATCAATTTCTGCCGAATTTACACTGTTTTTCGCTTTTACATCTTCCATGCCACTTACCTCCTTCAAATTTGTTGGCTATCTGCTTCTTTGCTTGTAAACATAACGTAGAGATATGCCATTATTCCTCCTAAGACAGCGTATGTCACAGTATTCACATTTAACGATTTTAGTATGACAGCCATAAAGTATGCCAAGAGGAAAAATACGACAAATTTTCTCTTGCCTATAACTGTAAGTGTCAACGCAATTCCTAGCGCAGGCAATCCTCCACCTATTACCGTCAAAACATGGAATAGCTTGCCGGCTGTAACGGTTTTTATCAACGCTGCTATCAATGGAGTCCCTTTGTAAAGTGCTATAAATATGGCTGGGAAGAATAATATAAGGCTAACTAAAATAGGCAAAACAATTATTGTCAATGTCAAACCTCTATCATTTAATTCTTCTGCATACTTATCCGTAAGTCGTAATACAAACGTATTCAAAAGGAATCTAAAAGAATACAAGTATGACCCTAATAGTCCTACAGGCACTGCGATTGCAATTGCTGCTGATGGATCAAGATGTGCCATAACCGCAACCGGAACTGCTATAGAAGCCGCAACTGCTGGCTCACTTGGCAATGTTCCACCAGGTGCGATTAACCCCATGTATATTAGCTGTATGGCAGCAGTGACTACCATGGCTTCCGGTACATTGTGCATGACGATACCTACTACAAGACCTGTCATCAATGGCGTGAAGCGAAGCATCAATGTTGAATAACCAAGAGCACGTGCCTCAACTATAGCCACCCATAAAGCAATGATTGCAGCTTGTGATGCACTAATACTTACATGCATATAAAGTCCTCCTTTTTTTATTAAGTTTTTATATATAAAGATAACTCTTTAAAGAGCCATCTTTATTGCGGCGTATAAATTTACTTGCTGAGTATTTCTTTATTCATGTTTCTAATCCCTTCAATTCCCGACTTATAACACATTTCAGCTAATGTATTGACATCATAGCTATGCCTTGACGACAATGCTTCAATAAGCATAGGTAAATTTACTCCTGTCAAATAATTAAAAGTCAATTCCTTCAAGTTGGCTGACGTCACATTAAAAGGACTTCCCCCAAACATATCTGTCAACACCAATACACCTTCTCCTTCATCAAGATCAATGATGCCTTTCCTTACTTTATCTTTTAGTTTTAAAACATCATCACCTTCATTTAATCCCAAACACATAACTTTTTCTTGTTTCCCTAATATTAGCTCAGCACTTTTTAATAACTCCTTGCCAAATTCACCGTGTGTTACGACTAATATCCCTATCAAGATCATCATCCTTTCAAAATGCGATGTTTTATCTTTCATAAATTTTATAATGCAAAAATCATGCCATGAAAATGACCTATCTGCAAATGTATATCTCTCAGGAAAGATAAGCACCGTCTTTAAAATGTGTGCCATGAAAACACTTCGTCATGTAAATGTTTTTATTCAATTAAATGTGTGTCATGTTCCTAAGCTCAAGTGTGTCAATATATGTGTCAATCATCTCCGCTACATAGGCGTACTCACTATCTGGAATCTCTATTCCAAAGAGATTCTCTACAGCCTCAAAATGCTCCTTTATCAATTGAAATGAACCATTGTTGCGGCTTTTTATCACATCTAAATCGCTATTTGGCAAATAATCCTTTCTAATCGCCCTCTCTATCAAACAAGCACAATGAAATAAAAATTTTATCCATATCTCGTCCTCTACTTTTTTATCTTTCTCATTGAGAATATCATTTAAAATCCCTTTTAAGACAGGATAAACCTTATCAGGATTTAAAAAATTCAATGTCTGGGCTAAAAGGTCTTTTAAATTTTTTTCGTATAGCGAAATATTGTTGGCACCAGATGTAATATCACTTGCGTTGCCATCACCACTTAACAATGGATGCAAAGATATTATCTCATCTACAAGCTTGTCTATTTCCATATCTGGAGTCAAAGCCTTTCTTGTAGCTTCAAGCACTAATGGAGTGCTGACCATTTCAATCGTCCTTGTTTTTATACCAGTTTTTTCTGTAATAATGTCAGAAAAAGTCCTGAGAAGCCCCATATCCACCAGAATCAGTACACCTTTACCTTGATCAATCTCTTTTATCATATTGATAGCTTTATTAAGAGTCACTTCCGGTTTTTCTTCCAACGGCATATCCAAAGCCCTTACATGATCAGTGCCAAGAAGTCTATTGGTTACTTCCGCAATACTGCTGGCAGTGCTATTTCCATGCGCCATAACCAATATTCCAATCTTGCTGCTATTCTTTCCATACTGCAATGCCTGCAAAAACATCGCTATAAAGGCTGTCTCATCTTCAGGTATATCTATATTCAATTTTTCTTCAAGCCTCTCTTTTATGACATTTGCAGCACTATAAGCAGATTTATAGCTTCTTGCTATACTTTCTCTATCAGGATGCGAAATAGCAATTCCTACTTTAAGCCTCTCAATCATGGTCTTTATGTGAAATGACAATAGATAAATTGCTTTCTGAGTTATTACTCCATCAAAGCTTTCACGAACGGCATTAAAAGCATATTCCACAGCAGTCAATATATACGGATCAACAAACTTAAACAAAACACTTCTGTTGACGCCATCAGTATCCTGTTCTATTGGATATAGATAATTTTTATAGTACAATTGTATCTGATTTTCTATGTTTTCCCTTATGTGCTCTGATGACATCCCTTGTCTGTTAAACTTTTCCCAGTTATCCATTATGAAGTCATACAAATCATCATCTGCACTGTAGGAACTTTTTAGAAAATTAATGTTCAATTTATCTTTTACGCCTACGGTGTTTTTGCTAAATACTATATCTCCATTATTGCTTATTTCCTTGAATACAATCTCATCCCTCAAATTGTGAATTTTTAATAGGCCTTCTTTTGCATTTTGCGGCAATGTTGATAAACAGACCTCTACCATCTCTTTTTCCTCAATGATATAATCCAAAAATGCCCTTGCACAGATTAACTTTATATCACTTTTCAATTGTCCAATATTGCCTGGACAGTCATAAAGCATTATTGCTTTTAACGCATCATTTTCTAATTTAATAGGCACATTTAGTCTTTCGTATTCCTCATAAAAGAACTGATATATGAATAAAAAGCGCTCAATCAACGTTCTTTTGTCAAGACTTGGCAATTGAATTACCATAGGAATGCGCCTTAAGAAAGTGTGAAGCAAAGCCGAATGAGGATTTTCAGTTGTTGCTGCAATAATCAGAACTTTTACACTTCTAACATTTTCAGTCTCCCCAAGTCGTCTGTATTTCCCATTGTCAATAAGCGTAAATAGCATCTCCTGCCCTTCCGGTGGCATGCGGTGAATTTCGTCTAAAAACAATATACCGCCATCAGCTTCTTCAATGAGGCCTCTTTTTTCTTTGTCTGCTCCAGTAAAAGCACCTTTAATATGGCCGAATAATTGAGACATAAGCAACTGTGGATTTTGAGCATAGTCAGCACAATTAAACACTACAAAAGGAGAATTGCTTTTAAAAACTTTAGCTTCTACGCCAAACTTATACATCATTTCTGCAAATGTGGACTTCCCAACCCCTGTAGGGCCAATTATCAGCGTATGAAGCCCATTTGGAGGATACAATATGGCTGCTTTTGCTTTTGAAATTTGTTCTTTTAAGCTGCTTTTGGCACCAATGATATTATCAAGTATGCTTTCAGAATATTTATTGTTGATCTTTTTAGCGTTAATAAATTTATTGTGATTATTTTGACTAAGTTGAAATGATTCTCGGTTCAGTATTCCTGCGCTTGTTAATGTATTCACAAAATCTTTTCTATCTTCAAAAACAGACTTTGTAAAACGGTAACTGAATTTTTCCTTAAAATACAATCTATCTAAATACAAAACCGGCTTACCTTTTATTTTTATCGCTTTTCCTGATTTTAATAGCTTGTTAAGTTCCCTGCTGGTATTGCTTCTGGAGATGTTTAGTATCTTTCCTATATATAAAGCGTCATATCCTAAAGGACCGTTAAAATCATTGAAGTTTAAAGATTCCGTCAACTCCTTTAGTTTTTTATAAACTTTATCGCTTCTTTTTATGCTTTCATTACTTTTGAAATCCATTACCTATACCAGCTCCTTTTACAATTAATAGAAATAATGCTTTAATTATCACAAAATCTTTAGAAATAAAACGCGGAAATTTTCAAAAATGATATTAAAATTTTATCACCAGTAATAATTTTATTCAATCTGAAATTTTTGCTGATTTCTTTTAAAAAACGCAATTACACCCATAATTAAGCCAGATAACAAGTTTTTTGCACTTTATCATTTTAAGCTTTGGCACATTATGCATATACAAATTTAGGCTCCTTACCTTCTAAGATGCTTTTAAGTCCTTCTACAGCCATCATGTTCATCCTATTTATGGCATCTTCTGTAGATGCACCGCAATGTGGAGAAAGTATCACATTTTCCAGTTTAATCAATTTGCTATTATATGGAGGCTCTATCTCAAATACGTCTAATGCCGCACCAGCCAATCTTTTTTGCTTTAAAGCTTCGTACAAAGCTTCCTCATTTATAAGTTCTCCACGTGAAGTGTTGATTATATATGCAGTGGTTTTAATCATTTCTAGTTCTTCTCTATCTATAAAATGATGCATGCTTTCTGTAAACGGTATGTGAAGTGTTATATAGTCTGAATTTTTTAGTAAAGTCTGCAAGTCAACATATTCCATCCCTATCTCTTTTGCAAATTCATAGTCAGGAAACATGTCATAGCCCAATATTCTCATGTCAAATCCTGTAGCCCTTTTGGCAACACTTTTGCCGATATTTCCCGTGCCGATTATACCAATGACCTTTCCATATACTTCCCTGCCAATGACTTTATCCCATCTATTATCTCTTACGATTTTATCCATCTTAAATAGTTGCCTGCTAAGTTCCAATATCATCGTAAACACTAAATCAGCAACAGATTCTTTATTAGCACCAGGCGTGTAAGTTATCTTTATGCCTAACTTTTTGGCGTATTCTATATCAATATTATCCAATCCAACACCGTACTTTGTGATAACCTTTAATTTTTTGGCATTCGCCAAAATCTCTCTTGTTATTTTATCTACACCTACGATAATGCCGTCAACATCTTGTATAAGCTTCTTTAATTCATTTTCAACAAAAGGTCTTCCACTCTCATTCATTAGAACTTCGTAATCACTAAGCATTTCAATTATATCATTTTTCTTATGACACAAAGATCTTGGAGTTATCAAAATCTTTCCTTTCATTGGCTCTCCTCCAATCAATATTGTAATTTAGACGAGACAATCTTCCCCCATATATAAAGTGCAAATTTGATGCCAATGTTGCAACGCACAGCAAAATAAACCCTTAGGCTTAATATAAAAAAATGTGTGCAGTGAAACACATTGCAAGAAATTCATTTAGATGTGATTCAAATGTGTGTCAAACTGATCATGATTAAGTGTGTGAAATTAAAAGGAAGGTTATAAACCCTTCCTTTTTAAAAAGACACAAATTTCGTTTTTTCTGCTCCACAGACGGGACACTTCTCAGGTATAGGTCCTACTGTTGTATAACCACAAACACTGCATATATGTACTTCATTAAATCCTACGTCTTTTCCCATATCTACTGATAGTTTCGCTTCTTTGAAAAGATCAGCGTGAATTTTTTCAGCTTCTCTTGCCCATGTAAATGACTTTAAAGCTTCCTGTTCCTGTTGAAATTCTGCTGTAGCAATGTAAGTTGCATACATCTCATTTACTTCAAAAAGCTCTCCGCTTATGGCTTTACCTAAATTGTTAGACGTATTTCCTATGCCGAATCCAGCCATTGATGGCACTAAAAAATCTCCTTCAATATCTCTATGTGCTTTAAAATGATTTCCTGCATGAACTTCCTCTGCATACGCTATGGCATTAAAAAGTTTTGATACGTTTTTAAAGCCTTCTTGCATGGCAATTTTACCCCACGATTTGTACCGTTGATATGCCATGCTTTCCCCGCCAAATGCAGAGCGCAGATTTGCTGCCGTCATATTATTTTTCATAAATACACCCTTTCTTTATGAGTTTGTCTATATTTTTTATCAAATTTGTTATTTTATACAATACATCATCATCTGTATGAACGTATATATCATTTTTTTCATAAATTGTATTGGGGGTTATATCATGGTTAATATAAAAAGTATATTAAATATGGCAAAAAAATTATTTAAAAGAAGCAGAGGATATGACAAAATAACATTAAGATTGTACGGCCTTGATGTAGAGGTAGAAAGGAAGACAAACATAGATGTGCCACATGAAGTCACAGTAGTTGTACCAAGAGTGGAGTTTAGAAAAAAAATAAAAGACGGTGAAGAAGACATAGAAATAATCATGAACAGCATCACTGTGGTTCATTCACCACGCCACAAAGAGCTTGGTACATCTTCTCAACCGCCAAACATCTCTAAAAGGATCAACCGTGAATAAGAGCCGGAAGACATCTTACGCAGACTTGCTTTATCTCTCCTTTGTATTTATACGTCAAAATTGGTGCATCATCGTCGCTGTTGCCACAATATGAACATCTATCTTTGTCAATTGTAGCCTTGTGCTTCAACGCAGCTTCTTCGTTAAAAGGCATTGCTTCCCTTTCTTCAATAGACAAAGCGCCTGTTGGACACACATTCAAGCATACACCTGCGCCATCGCAAAGCTCCTCGCTTATGACTTTGGCTTTCCCATTCACTAAAACTATTGCGCTTTCAACACATGGTGAAATGCAAAGTCCACATCCATTGCACTTCTCTTCATCGATCTTTACTATCTTCCTTTTGACCATTTGATAACCTCCATTCATTTTTGTCCAATATATACTATACAACAAAAACAGCACAAAGTTTGTGATAAATATCACAGATTTTGAAATTAATCTTTTATAGAATCTAATACAGAATCTAAAAAATGTGAATTTATATTGCCGTTAACTATCTTATAAGATTTATAGCTATTTATATTATTGTACCAATTAAAAAAGAATAAATGATAAGTCTTAGCTGTTGTTATAGCGACATCAATATATTTCTCATTGGTTACGCTTATTCCGATTCTCTCATCTTTTTTATTGGTATAAAAGACAATATCGTAAGAATAATTATTTCCACTGGTATACTTGCCATTATACTGCACAAGTTTAAATTGCTTTAAATACGATATCAAGTCATTTATTGTCTTTGCATCATTGGTGCTTTTTATTTTGCTGTCCTTAGTATTGTCAGTGTTTTTAGCCAACATAACCGAAACGATCTTTGAACTGTGGAAGTTGCTTAATACCAGCGAATTAAACGACCCTATTCTAAAGTAGTCTAAGTAAAGATGAACTGCAAGAAGTATACAAAGAAAAAAAGCTACAGCATACCTAATCTTTGGTCTTTTAGATTCTGGATATTTTGAAGAAATAATCAAATATATTATCACTATTGCAAAAATCAATATAATGAGCAAATAAATTGACCCCCTTTAGATTATTTGTAACTAATTGGTTTGTTTATTTCTATCACTCATTAACTACCTTAGCGCATCCTGCCACTCCTTTGGCAAAGGATAGCTTTTAGTAAATGCTTGACCATGATATACAGGAATTACACCAGCTTCAACAGCGGTCTTTAAAGGGACATGCTGTGCAATTATTACAGAACCTGGCGGTATATCCCCAAACATCGGTACAGGGCACCAATACCTTCCGTCAGGAGGTAAATATAGAAAGACAACGCCTTGCAATGTTATATACAAAAATTTATCGTTGGCTCCATTGCTTATGGATACAGGATCGGTTTTGTCGCTTTCAGAATAAATATATTTTTGCCATGCTTTAGGCACTTTCCAAGAAGTAAATGAATTTGATTTTGTACCTAAATCCTGCCAAACATGCCCATAGATATCTGAGCCTACAACTGGTATTTGTGACACATCAAAAGTTGGGTTTGTTTTCAATTGTTTTAAAATTTCTTTTTGTGATATTGGATTTTCCATATCGACACTTTGAACATTTTCAGATATCCCACTGCTATTGCTGTCATAAATGCTTGTATGTCTTGTTAACATTTGAGATAGCAGTATACCAACTATTATTCCTATTGCAAATATCATTACATTTTTTACCTTCATACAAGGACCCCTCTTTATCTTATTTTTAAACCTGATTAATATGTGAAATTAAATACTTTGTTTTTATCCAGTGAAATAACACTGATTGTGTTTTTTCCCCATTGTATCAGTGAATTTTGCATCGTCATATCTTTCTCTGAGATTTCGCCTACCGTATTTATCTTATGAGTTTTCATTTCATAAAGTTTTAAAAAATGACTTCCGTTCGGACCATTTACTTCTGCTGACGGCAAAAAAGCAAACTCATCTTCATTATTGGGGTTAAATGAAATTCTCATCATGCTTTCTTTTTTTGATTCATCATACCATAATATACTGCTTTTATTTGTGTCAGTGTCAACAATGACACTAATTGGAACGTCTTGAGAAAACTCTAAAACAATATATCTTCCTGACGGAGAAGCAGTTATATAATCAATGCCGTTGAACGAATCGTACTTTAACGCGTATGAAGTTAAATCAATAGTCTTTATAATATTGTCTTTTGCATAACTAAGCTTTATATAACTTTTATCACCGTTATAACTTTCTTTTAAATCACCATTTTCAACAAATAAGAATTGATTCACCCAAACTGATACATGATCACCGTTATATGTAATAAGCTGTGGAATATGTTGGTTAATATGTGGTTCATCTATATTTTCGCTATCATTTTTTACTGTATTTGAAAATTGAGCCTTTTGCAATTTACTGCTTGGTTTGCTTCCACATCCACTTAAAAATAAAGTTAAAATCAACAAGCTTATAAAAATCTTTTTCATATATAACCCCTCCCTACAAATTTTAACAATATTATACATCTAATTATCTCATTATTATTATGCAAACATTACAAATGATTAAAGATTGTTAATCTAAATACACAAAATATTTTTCCCTCATTCCATGTGACATTTTTAAAAATTCAAATTTATTCCAATCGTGAAATAATATTATTTGTGATTATTTCTTTTTTTATGGTAACCAATATGACATAAATGGTATTTTCATCTATGCCTGAAGTCTGTTTTACAATACCGGTTGTATCAGTGTAAATATATAAATATTTATTATTCACTTTAATATTTTTAATGTAAAATTGTGGAACATATGTAGGTTTCGGTGGATATATTACAACACAAATAAGATTTTTGTCTGTAGTATCGAGTGAAATATTAGGAAATTGATTATTACTCAAAAATACAACATCCTCAAAATGTTCTTTTTTAAATTCATTCCATTCTTTATCATTTTTAAACACATATATTCCTTCTTTTGGAAATTCAGACATATCTGTATAAGTTAGAAAATTGCTATATATAGTATAATATTCTATAGGTTTTAAATCTTTATAATTTGAACTCATATTATTACTTTTAATAGTATCACTTCCACATCCAGTTAAAAATAAAGCTAAAATTAAAAGGTAAGCTAAAAATCTTTTCATATTCACATCCCCCTGATACTTTTAACATTATTATACATCTAATTGAACTGTAAAATATTACATAAACATTAAAAATAATTAAGAAAAAATTAAATTTAAAAATACCTTTAAAAAAGGTTGTATTTTAAAAATAAAACACTCTTTTATAATATAGAAGGGTAAATCGGCCGATAAAATCCTTCTTAAAAAACTAACGAAAGTGAGGTAAAAAAATGGGTAATGGAATTCATACAGCAACAAATGTGTCTAACGCTTTAACATGTTTAAAAAATCAGGGTAAAACCTTTATAGGACGATACTTTGCTGTTACAAATACGTGGAAAGCTTTAACAGCAACTGAAGTACAAAAAATCTCTTCGGCAGGGTTATATATCGTATCTATATGGGAAGATGGTCCTGCCAATAGTCCTAGTTATTTTACGTACAATCAGGGAAAATTAGATGGAGATAATGCATTCAATTATGCCGCTGATTTAGAGCAAAGCGCTGATACTCCTATATACTTTGCAGTTGATTTTGATGCTACTACGACCCAAAAGCAAAGTATTTTGGATTATTTTAAAGGAATTAATGATGGATACCTTCAGTATATTTACGAACGCCAAAAGGCTGGCGAACAAGTTGTACATTATAAAATTGGTGTTTATGGAAGTTATGATGTACTAACATGGTGCAAAGATCAAGGAATTGCAACTTACTTTTTCCAAGCATATGCGCCAGGTTGGAGTGGTGGCAGAAATACAAATCCATGGTCCGGATATCATTTAAGGCAGACAGCTTCAAATCAAACACTTTGTTCAATAAATGTAGATCTAGACATATCAAATGATGCAGCTGGAGGATGGAAATTATAATAGAATATAACGAAAAAGAGAAGGCTTTATAATAAATTTATCGCCTTCTCTTCTTCTTTTAAAAAAGATTTTCCCATGAAAGTCCACCATTATTACTGTATTGTAGGTTTGTACCCAATTGTGATTTAACTAAAGCCCACCCATTTTTAGAATCTATAAATTGTATTTGTACTGTATTCTTAGGGATATTAACTTTATTCCACGTTTTACCGTTGTCATTTGTGATAAACAATACATTGTTTATTAAAACATTCCAATTATTTTTATCTACTAAATTTATCTCAATCGGTTTTTCTTTTATTGAAAATGACGATACTTCTTTCCATGTTGAACCATCATCACTACTGTCCATAAAAATTATTCGGTAATCGTTATGCTTAATATCGTAAATACAAACTGGTAAAATTACAATAGTTTTTTTCTCATAATCAAAAAATTTAGGAGAATAAAATAAAATGCTATCATCTTTGAATTTTGAAAGTAATGGTATATCTTTTTTATTCCATGTATAACCACTATTACTGCTTAAGTACAATCCATATTTTCCCGGTATACGATATTCTGCTGTGATAATACCAGTCTTAGCATCAGGCAAAAAAATGAAAGATGTCTTTTCTCCTTCAAATGAAATTGAATTATCATCTATTAATGAATTGTTTGGCATTTTCCCTTTGCTAATAAGTGTCCATTTGCTACCTATTAATTTATACACATCAACAGGACTATCTCCAGATGCCGGTCCATATTCTTTTAACATCCAACCACTCAATTCTTCCTTCGTTTGAAGAAAAAATAATTTACCCATTGTAAAAGGAACTTTCGAACCAACCCAACTTTTACCTTTATTTCTAGTCTCATATAAAGTTCCATCTGAATATAGCACCCAAGAATAATTTTCGTTTAAAAAGTACCATGAAAAAATGTTATTTTTATTGGCAGGTGATACATTAATCCATGTCTTACCTTTATCGCTAGTAATATAAATTTTATTTCCCCCTAAAGCCCAACCGTTGTGTTGTGTCGTCATTTTAATATACTGAAAATTATATGTTTGCTTAGCATTATTATTCTTTATAACATTACTTGTTTTACTTCCACACCCACTTAAGAATATTGTTAAAACCAACAAAGCGATAAAAAATCTTTTCATGTAATCTTCCTCCAACTTAAAACTTTTAATAATATTATACAACTAATCGTTTCATTATTTATTACGCAAATATTACAAATTATTAAAAATTATTAAAATAAATTACATTAATTTAAAATTATGCTATAATATGCACAAAATAATAGATTTCGATGGGGAACAGGGCAAATAAATTGTTATGCCCTGTTTTTACTTTCTTATTTATATAATTGTTTTTCTTAAAAACTACAATTAATGGGTTGTATTTTTTATAAATAGGTACTCTTTAATAGATAAAAGGAAAATAGATAATTTTAAAACTTTTCCTTTTATGGAGGTGTTGAAGTTGCAAGAGTTTTTCAATTATACATCTCTTAGCACGTTGGCAGGTAATGTTGCAGCAACAATCCTCATAGCCCAACTCATAAAAAAGTTAAAATTAATAAAGAAAATTCCAACACAGCTGCTTGTCCTTATTATCTCATTCTCCATCATTACATTTACATCGGCTGTAACTGGTAAATTTTCTTTTAAGGATATTCCCCTGTATTTATTAAATTCTATATTGGCTGCATCATCGGCCATAGGTACTTATCATACTATTAATAGTGAAAATGAGAAGAAGTCTAAAAGAGTTGATTAACGATATAAATACAGGGGATAAAGATGCACTGTGGGAGCTAATTCAGAGATTTAAGCCATTGATAAATAAATATAAAAGAAAATTGGGCTATGACGGTGCAGAAGAAGACATAATTTTATGGCTTGTAAAAACTGTTAAAAAGTATAAAAAAGGTGAGAAGAATGATAAATTTTGATGATAATAAAATTATAGCTTATATAGCTGAAGGCATGAAAAATGAATATATAAGACTCTCAAAAAAGAATGTAAAAATAAAAGAAAATGAATTTCTTATTCTTGATGATAAAGAAATTATAGTTGATAATTTTGAATATGAAAATGTAGAGAACAAAATCTTTGTACAAGAGGTTTTGAATAAGCTTACACCACTACAAAAAATGATAATACTGGAGACAATCATATATGAAAAAAAAGAAATAGATATAGCAGCCAAATTAAATATATCACAACAAGCGGTAAGCAAGACAAAAAAGAAAGCTTTAGAGAAAATGAGAAAGTTTTTAGAAAAAAATCATTGAGAATTGGTTGTTAAATTCAATATAAAGCACTCTTTCATAATATAGAAGGGTAAATCGGCCGATAAAATCCTTCTTAAAAAACTAACGAAAGTGAGGTGAAAATGATGAGTGTAGAAGGTGTAGATTATATGTATGCAGTTCCAGCTAACACTGTTAGTTGCTTTGCACAAAATGGAATAAAATTTATATGCAGATATTATGCTACTAGCAATAATACAAAAAATTTGACACAAAGTGAAGCAAAAACAATATCTAGTAACGGGATTGATATAGTAACTGTTTATGAAACGAATCCGACATATGCAAGCTATTTTACTTATAACCAAGGCTATAATGATTGCCTTGATGCAGTTTCCAGAGCAGGAGAAGTAGGGCAGCCATACAATAGTGCTATATATTTTGCTGTTGATTACGATGCAAGCAATGATTTACCCAACATAAATAATTATTTCCATGGTGTAGGTGATGCGATGCAACAATATGCAAAAATGAATGGCGGAAGCAAATGGTATATTGGTGTGTATGGAGGTTATGCAGTTGTTAACTATATAAAAGGTAAGTGGGGAGTTTCTTATGTTTGGCAAACATCTTCATGGAGCAATGGAAATATTTATCCAGGATATAATATTTATCAATACGAAATCAGTACGAAGTCAAATCCTGTTAAATTATGTAATGTAGAAGTAGATAAAGACCGTTCACCTGGCAATTACGGCGGATTTAGGATCTAATTAAAAAAATATTCAATAGATCTGAAAAATAAGTAAGATCTATTGAATATTTTCATTAAAATAAACTATTAAACATTTTGATCACGTCCATATTACTGGCATGTGGATATAACCAATAATTGTAACCTATTTTTGATGTCCATTTTATGTATTGGAAAGAGTTATTTTCAATAAAAATTTCTCCTTCTTTTATATCACTTTTAAATAATCGAAAATATGACAAATAACTTTTAACTTCTTTTATCATATCATTATTATCATAACCCCGTATATAAATATCCCAATTATTATATTTTGTATATGCTAACTGTCCAGGAAAATTTTCGCCTGTTAAAAATTCTACACCGTCAATTACTACCTTTTTAAATGATTTATTAGGTTTAATTATTGGATATTTAATCTCATCTTTAAATTTGTTTTCACCAGCCGAAAGCAAAAAAAATGTGAGAGGGTCTAAACCGACCGGAACATAAGTTAAACGTTCATCGTTAATAGGAATAATCGCATTTATAGTATCTATAGCGATAAAATAATAATCTTTATTAGCTTCATATTTAATGGCATAGTATTTATTATTTCTAACAGAAGAGCCAAGAAAATTAAGTGTTTCAATTGTTGGCACATAGGTTGGCAATATAACTGGCACATTCGTAACTTTCTGTATTTGAGGTTTAATTGTTTTTAAAACATCATAAATATTACTATTATCTATTTTAGACTTTTGCAAATCTGCTTCTTTCGAATTAATTTTTGAAGTTGAGTTAATTTCTGCTTTTGCTTTATTGTTTAAAGAGTTATCTTTTGAGTGAATATTTGTATTATTAATACTTCCACACCCACTTAAGAATATTGTTAAAACCAGCAAAGCGATAAAAAATCTTTTCATGTGCACACCTCCCCAAAATCTTTAACAATATTATGTGGCAACCTGTCTTTACTTCCATATAACAGATTTCTCGCTAAATGATTTTATATCTTCGGAATTTAATTTATTGACAACTGAATATTTGCCATCTTTTAAATCAATAGTGCACAGTTCAAAATCACTATTCTTTTCGCCTATAAAAGCAATGCGATCACCATCGTTATTCCAAAAAATTTTCGCAACATTAATATAAGGAACATGAAAATTTTTATAAACATTATTTTCAGCATCGTACAAATATACTCCACCTTTACCTATTGTGCCGGATGTAAAAGCTAATTCATCATGGTTAGGAGACCAAACCCCATTAGTCGCGCCTCCATATCTATCACCAAATTTTATAAACTTTCCATCATTAGCATTAATTATTATACTGTCAGTATCTTCAGGCAAATTGAAATTAACATATATGAATTTGTTGCCATAAGACAGAGATACAGATTTTACATCAGCAACACTTGTAATTTTGTAATCTTTCATTATTACATAATTTGTTAAATCAAATTTTTTAATCTCACTTTTTGTGTTTAATTTTACAAATATATGTTTATTTTCATCATACGCGTATACATTTGCTGACCAAGTGTTCCCACCATCATTTGTCACATAAGTCACAGTGTGATTTTCAGATTTGACATTATTTGCCATATAAAAATCGACATCTAATGTCCCATTTTTATCGTCTTTAAATACAGGTACTGTAGCCGACAAGATACAATACTTTTCATAGCCTTGTGGTGTAGGAACTGAAACTTTACTCCACGTATTGCCACCATCAACTGTTCTATACAGGATCACATCCGCTGATACCGGATTTGATACACCTATCCATCCATTATCTGTACCATAAAATTTCATATCAATTGATGTTCCTACAATTGGCAAGCCCGAATAAGAATCTGATGAAGTAACATTGACTTTTTGCCATGTCTTACCTCCATCATTTGTTTTGAGTAAATATTTAATTTGCTGTTCCGCTGCTGCATCAGATACAGCCAGTAGCCATCCTGTACTTTGCGTTACAAATTGGATTTTCGAGATGCTTTGTGACAATTGCTGTGGCAGTTTATAACTTAATTTGTTCCACGTTTTGCCTCCGTCTGTTGTCTTAATCACATACAATGTAGTATCACTATTATTTATCCATGAAATCCAACCATCATTAGAGTCTAAAAAATATGGGACAACATTTTCTACATAGACGTCACTATATGCATCTTTTGGAAGAATGTTTATAGGTAAATTTATTTCAGTCCATGAATTACCTCTATCTGTTGACTTGAAAATCTGTAGATTCTCTAATGTTTTATGATTGTCTTTAAAAGACCATTTCCACATAATATCAGATTCATTTGTTTTTGAAGAACTATTAGATATTATATTTTGACTAATTGTATTGCTTTGTTTGACCCCAATTCCACACCCAGTTAAAAATAAAGCTAAAATTAAAAGGTAAGCTAAAAATCTTTTCATATTCACATCCCCCTGATACTTTTAACATTATTATACATCTAATTGAACTGTAAAATATTACATAAACATTAAAAATAATTAAGAAAAAATTAAATTTAAAAATACCTTTAAAAAAGGTTGTATTTTAAAAATAAAACACTCTTTTCTATATAGAAGGGTAAATCGGCCGATGAATTCCTTTCAAAAAATAATAAAAGCGAGGTGAAAATAATGACATATCCCTTTACGCGTACATTAACTGAGGGCAATACGAGACAAGATGTGTACAGATTACAATATGCATTAAATGCCGTCGGCAGATACTATTTAATTTCAAGCTGTCACTGCAAAGCAGATGGCATATTGGGACCAGAAACTAAAAATGCTTTAATGTCTTTTCAAGCTTGGGACAATATAACTGTAGACGGAATTTTCGGAAATATAAGTTCAGATCACCTTGTAAAAAGATACAATGCTGGTCCAGTTGCAGTATGGGGTGAAAAACCGTTAGATCAGGTTTTTCAATCTTAAATATGAGTGTCATAAAAATAAGCGTATGAGTGAGAATATATTTTCTCTCACTCATATGCTTATTTTAAATATCATTTATTATCTAATTTATGTCAATAAAATATATTTGCCTATTTATTCAAATCATCCTTCAATTGTTTTAATACGCCGTCATTTAAATTTGACATAATATTTACAGTTGTCTTATCTTTATGATATTCTTGTATAAATATAAATTTTGTAAAATCCTCGTTGTAGTAGTCAAGCTCAATAGCATTTTCATTTTTATATTTCCGTACCTCAAATAGCTTAAAACCTTTAGGAATCTTATCTGGTACAATTATATCAAAATTTACAGCTTTCTGAGCATCACTAATTGAACGAAAAATATCAAAATCACTTAGTCTATCAATTACAGGAACGTTTGAAGGAAAATTAGGTTTTAAACTTTCCTTGTCAACGCCAGAAGTAAAGTCTGTCTTATACATTATTACAGTTTTAATGTTGTTATGGACAGTTTCTTGTTTTAAAATGAAATTTGTCTCTTTATCTATCCAATAAGTGTCTATCCAGCTATCATCCTTAGAATTACCTGATGTTACTTCAATTACATTGGTATCAATTCCACCTATTTTTTCGCTGCCTACCAGTTTATAACTATCATTTTTTGCTATATCATCTATTTTTGATTTAAGGGCTAAGAAAGGTGAGCCAGATGGATCTGAAGGAATTATTTCAATGCGATTTAAGTCTTTGTAATAATTCCATGACTTGTCACCATTTACAATTCTTATAAAATCATGTGTTTCATATCTATAGTTTAATGGACCAGCATATATTTCTTTCCAGGAATTATTAGATAAAACCACATTTGTCTTCATGTTTGTTGATATTTCTTTGCCCTCAATTACAATAGTTTTGACATTGTCATAAGCTTTTTGCATTGCATAAACAATATTATATGATGGACTTAAAGTAACCTTAGGAACTATTCCATTTTCCCTATTTGATCCCCAAAAATGTATATTAATAAATATTATTGACAAAGACATTAAAATAGCTGCTGCTATGAATGATGTCAATAAATAATTCCATACTGACCTTTTTTGATGCTCTACGCTTGTATTTTCTGTATTTTCGTTTAAAGGTGCCTTCAATACCTTTTCTAATACATCTGGCGTATGCTCATTAGCATACTTGCGACACTCCTTATAAAAGTAATGCAACTTCATAATATCATCTCCTAATATTTTTTAATAATTTACGAAGTTTTTTCTTGATTATGGAATATTTCCACCGTACAGTACCTTGTGGAATATTCAAAATCTCACTGATTTCTTTATGCGTATAACATCCAAAAACATGTAGCGAAAATATTTCTCTCTCATCATTACTGAGATAATTCAGCACATCATTTATCATTATAGAATCCGTCACAAACTCATCAACATTTACAGCTTCTTCAACATTAGCATTTATTTCTTCATAATTTAATAATTCAAACTTTCTATCCCGCAAACAATTTAAAGCAAGATTCCGAGCAATTTTCATTATCCATGTTCGTAAATTATTAATAGAGCCATATTTATAGATGTTTGTTCTCACTCTTATGAATGTTTCTTGCATGATGTCTTCTGAAAGTCCAGCATCTTTCAGGATAGATAAAAGATAAAAATACACAGGTGTTTTGTACTTCATATATATTTTTATAAATTCATCGTCATTTTTTTGTTTTTCGTCATGCAATTTTTTCCCTCCTCAATCTAAACTAACACAATCTATAGACACTTCGTCAATTCATTTTGTTGGCAAAAAGTTATATTTTAATTATAAATTCTAGAGGAATTTTTCATACTTTGTTTATACACTAAATATGTTAAAATACTTATGAGGTGTTTTAAATGGTATCGGAAGTATGCAATATATGTCCGAGAAATTGCAATGTTGATCGCAGTACAAAAGTAGGCTTTTGCGGCATGTCAAGTGAAATACATGTGGCAAAAGCATATCTTCATGAATGGGAAGAGCCTTGCATAAGCGGCAGCAGAGGGTCTGGAACAGTATTTTTCACAGGATGCAATTTAAGATGTGTATTTTGCCAAAACTACAAAATCAGCCAAGAAAATTTTGGAGTAAGTGTTTCACCAGAAAAACTGGCAGATATTTTTATGAATTTAGAAAAAACAGGTGCTCATAATATCAATCTCGTAACACCTACAATATTTGTTCCAAAAATAAAAGAAGCTATAATCATAGCGAGAAATAATGGGCTTAGCATACCTATCGTTTACAACTCAAATGCTTACGAGAGTGTAGAATCTCTAAGATCTTTAGAAGGGCTCATAGATATATACTTGCCTGACCTAAAATATTACAGCAATGAAGTGGCTGTAAAATACTCTAATGCACCACATTATTTTGAGTACGCCACAAAGGCGATTTTAGAAATGTATCGTCAAGTAGGTGACCCTGTCTTTGACAGTGACGGCATAATGAAAAGGGGAATAATTATACGCCATTTGATATTGCCAGGGAAATTAGATGAGACAAAAAGGATACTGAAGTGGATAAAGGATAATCTGTCTAACGAAGTGTATGTAAGCCTTATGGGACAATATACACCATTTTACAATGCAAATAAATACCAAGAGTTAAATAGAAGAATAAGCAACAGAGAATATGAAGAAGCGATAGAATATTTCTTTGAATTAGGTTTGGAAAACGGATTTGTCCAAGATGATGAAAGTGCATCAGAAAGCTTCATCCCTGATTTTGACTTAGAAGGCATTCTTTAAAACAGCCTTCATGTCATCTGGAATTGGCGAATAGAGAGAGATGCACTTTCCAATAAAAGGCTGCTTAAATGTGAGTCTATAAGCGTGGAGTGCCTGCCTTTTTATATAAGATGTATCCGAGCCATATAGCGTATCACCAATTATAGGATGCCCTATATGGCTTAAGTGAACTCTTATCTGATGCGTCCTGCCTGTTTTTAATTCTAACTTTACAAGGCTTAACCTTTCTCCTCTCTTTAGTAAACGAAAATGTGTCACTGCCGTATCTCCTTCATCGTCTACCATTCGCTCAATTGTGCTGCCTGGTTTTCTTTTTATAGGCAAATCTATCGTTCCTCTGCCATCCATATCTCCTTCGACTATTGCAATGTACAATTTTTTCATAGGAGATACTATTTGCAGATAATTTTGCATAAAAGGATTTTTGGCAAAAATGATTAAGCCGGATGTATCTCTGTCAAGCCTATTGACAGGCCTTATTGGCGCCTTAATGTTATTTTTTTCATAATACCAGGCAACACCATTTGCCAGTGTGCCATCAGGATGCCCGGCTGTAGGGTGGACAACAATGCCAGCATCTTTATTGACAACTAAAATGTCTTCATCCTCATAGCATATATGTAAATCCATTTTTTCAGGCCTTACTGATGTGTTTTCATCATCCAACAAAAGCTCCACAACGTCCCCTTCAAAGACAAGCCTATTAACTATCGAAATTTCTCCATTTACAAGCATCTTGCCGCGATTTTTGTACTTTCTTATTAGAGTCGGAGAAAAGCCTTTATTTAGCAAAAACTCCTTCAACGTCAAATAAGCATCTTCTTTATTAACGACTACTTTCATTCCCTTACACCTTAAAAATCACGCTTAAATCAAACCAAAAAGCGACTTTCTCTCTTCTTTTTTCAGTAATTTATCCAATACTTCTGTGTCGTAATATTTAGCACCGCATTTTTGACAAACGTAAGTTGGAACATTTTTATAAACTACCGTCTTTTTCCCCTTAATCAACTCATATTCTGCCATCTCTATCTTTACATCTCCCCCACAGAAGCATCGATTTAGCATTATTGACCTCCTTACATATCTAAGTTCCATACATTATATCGAAAAAACGACAAAAAATTTTAACATTTGACATAATCATTATATCATTATTTGTAGAAACAATGAATATTTTATACCGTAACAAAAATATTTTTTTATCATAATATGTTATTGTATCTATTCCCATCTATATAAAAAGGGGGTATTGTAATGTCTGGAACTGACTGCAAGAAGAAGCCAAAAGACGATTATTACTGGGTATGGATAGTTTTGATAATTGTCATAATACTGCTTTTAGTACCAGGTGTATTTGTACTCGATAAGCAAGAACCTACAGTATAATATTAAAAAGGCGTGGCTACATGCCAACGCCTTTTTTCAGCTTACAAAACACTTTTAATAAAATGGCCATCTTTATAGAAAAGTTCACCGTCTGCATATATTTCTCCGCCTTGCCTCATGTCACAAAGCATATCCCAATGAATGGCAGAACGATTTTTACCACCCGCTTCAGGCATGGAATCACCCAATGCCATATGTACCGTGCCTCCTATTTTTTCATCAAAAAGCATATTTCTCGTAAATTTTTGTATGCCGTAATTGGTGCCTATGGCTACTTCTCCAAAACGCTTAGCACCATCATCTGTGTCCATCAAAGCGTGCAATAAATCTTCGCCTTTTTCTGCCGTGGCTTTTACGACAAGTCCATTCTCC
The DNA here is from genome assembly GCF_002102475.1 of Thermoanaerobacterium sp. PSU-2. NCBI lineage: Bacteria > Bacillati > Bacillota > Clostridia > Thermoanaerobacterales > Thermoanaerobacteraceae > Thermoanaerobacterium > Thermoanaerobacterium sp. PSU-2. Next base: position 71,406 of record NZ_MSQD01000001.1, read on the forward strand.
ACTTCCAGGTATATACCTTCTATGCTTTTACCCATGTATATTCCTGGGAAACTGAAAGTAATGTGACCATTGATTTTGTTTTCAACAGGTGATGTAAAAATCTCTCCATCAGGAAAGTTCTCTGTGCCACTGCAGTTTATCCACTTCCTGCCTGATGTATTGACGTATATGTCAGTCCCATCTGATACTATGTGCAGTTCTGACTTTTTATTCAGATAATCAACCCATATATCTTGCTCCATGCGTATCTTTTGCCACAATGATATAGGGTCATCGCTGTCTAATAAACCTGCGCCATAGACAAAGTCCTCGTATTCACTTAGGCTCATTTCAGCTTCTTGTGCATCTGCCTGTGTAGGATATTGTGTGCCACACCACCTTAAAGAACCATTGCCCATTCTTTCAGAGTAGACTTTCCTCCATGAAGCTGCTCCTTTTGCTGCCAATTTAAGCTTAACTGGATCTACATTTGAATTAGCTTTTGTGTTTTTGTTAGCCCACGCGGTAAGCCAAACATCCGCTTTTTCAAGAGCGATTCTTTGAATATACTTTTCCATGAGAAGTTGCTCGTCGGTAGAGTTTTTCAAAATAATCTCTGATACATCAGGAATGTCAACCAATGTCTCAACATGAGCCCCTGCCTTAACTGCCTCCCTAACTACTTCGCTTATCCACGGTATAGCGATATCACCTGCTTGAACCAATACAAAATCTCCTCTTTTGACTTTTGTAGAGTAATTCACCAACAGATTTGCAAGCCTTTTTAACCTTGGGTCTGTCATCTACCCACCCCCCATTAAATAATACTTAACCATATTATTACATATTACAGACGAAAATCCAATACTATTTGCAAATTTTGTTGTATAAACACATACTGCAATATTCACTTTTTCGCTTGACATATTCTTCAATCCCTTTAGCACCTAATAAGAACGGCACAGCTTCACAGATTTTCCCTAATGTCTCCATGACATAAAGATCAGAAATGTCAACTTCAACGTACTTGCCTACATCTAAAAAGTACAAAAAAGCACCTTTCAAAATTGGTGAAAAACCACTGATTGTTTTTAAGCGCCGTAAAACATACGAATAAAGATGAATCTGTGGTGTATAATGTCTTGCCATTTTCTCCAAATCATCATCGCTATCTATTTTATTTGTCTTATAGTCAAAAATGTACGCTTCAATATTTCCATCATTTTCGTATATGTCGATTCTGTCGATTACTCCGTTTAAATTTATGTTGTCGTTTATGGGCACCCTAAATTTATACTCCTTTAATCTTTTTAGTAGTCTGCCATTTATCTTCTTTCTATGTTCATCTTTCAGCATGTAGTAATTGTCAATATACCTTTTGATGCTTTCATCATTTACACTACTTACATCAATATAGTCATCATCATCTAAAGTTTCAAGTATCTTATGAATAATCGTCCCTCTCTCTAAAGCACTTATTTTTCCATCATTTTCTGAGTAAATATCATCGCTGTTTTCATCTGATTCCACATATCCATCATCAAGCGACGCAATACATTTATAATAGTAAAGCACAGGACACGTCAGATAATCAATATATGCAGTTACAGAAACGTTGCCTTTAACGTTAAGAGGTATTTTGTCTATCAATTCACCAAATAGTTTCATTTTATTTACATTTTCATCCAATTCTTTTGCATAATCAGGCTTGTTTTTTGCATATGATTGTAAACAACTGCCATCAATGTAGTCTATGTTAGAACAACCATCTTTAATAGCAAACAGCAACTGTTTCATAAATGAGTTTAGTTTGCTGTCTTCGTCAATGTCATCTACATTGTCTTTCATTTGCCCTATAAACGCTAAAAACTTCTTTGCCCTTGTAGAAGCTACATAAAAAAGCCTCCTGCTCTCCATATTTTCCTTTTCAAGATACTTGTCATATTCCTCTTTATATAAGCTGTTTGCCGATTTATCCAAATCTCCATCATCGTTGACACCTATGCCAAAAATATAGCCTTCTTCGTCTAACACAAATAAAGGAGCCTTCCTCACCGATATGCCATCAGTAGCTTTATCCATGTCAGGTATTATTACAGCATCAAACTCCAGTCCTTTTGATGAATGAATAGTCATAATCTTAACGGCATTGCTTTCTTCAGTATCCAAAAAAGCTTCAGAATCAAGCCCTGATGACTCTTTCAAAGCATCTAAATACTCAATCAGATCTTTAGGATCGAGTATGCCTTTTTCTTCAAAGCTTTTGATTATACTCTCCAATTTCTCCACATTTCTGAATTTTTGATATCCATTTGGCAAAGAAATCAAAAGTTTTTTATAATCTGTGATTTTTAAAATCATCTTGAATATCTCATACGGACTGTATATACCATTCATTTTCGAAATCTTATCCAAAATGTTGCAGGCTCTTTTTATGACCCATTTATCGTCACCAAACATTGAAGAAAATCTTTTTAATGTTTCCAATAAATCATCTGCAGATTCGCCATTATACATATTCATGAAAGCAAATAAATCATCATCGCTAAATCCAAAAATAGGCGATCTTAAAGCTGTAAGAAGCGCAATTTCATCCAATGTGTCAAAAGCCAATTTGTAAACCGAAATGATGTCAATTATCTCCCTCTTATCCCAAAATCCAATCCCACCTATGATGCAATACGGTATGCCGCAATCCGCAAGTGTGCCTTCAATGCTTTTAAGACTTGACCTGCTTCTTAAAAGTACGGCAATATCCTTATATTCAAATCCTTCGCCTACAAGCTTTAAAATCCTACCTGCTATAATCTTGCCCTGAAAATCCTTTCTTGAATTAGCCAAAGCTCCGTCTTCCATCAGCAACTCATTAAGCTTTCCTTTATTGTCATCGTCTTTCAAAAGTTGTTTTATCTTTTTATATCTTTCATTCTTTTCATTTACTATATCATCTTTTTTGTAAGTAATAAGCTCTACTTTAGGGCCTTCGTCGGCAAAGCTTTGATACTTCAATTCTTCGTATGGATCAATCAAATTTTTAAAGACACCATTGACTGTTGATATGATGTTTTTTGTGCTTCTGTAGCAATTGCTTAGATTAAGCACTTTTCCATCTACTTCTATTTTTCTGCAAAACTCATCAAATATCCTAAAATCCGTCCCCCTAAAACCGTATATTGACTGTTTTATATCTCCTACAATAAACAATTTGCCATTTGGAATCTTTCCATCTTTCTCAGTAAGCTTTAAAATAATCTCTTTTTGAAGGTGATTGGTGTCTTGAAATTCATCTACGAGAATGTATCTGTATCTTTCAAAATAATCATTTCTTATGATATCGTTAGAAAGAAGTCTTAAAGCAATCATCTCTAAGTCGTTAAAGTCAAGCAAATTCTTGCTTGATTTGAATGCCTTATAATTTTCCTCTATTTTCTCTAAGATTATAAGCGCCAAATTTTCCATGGCTTTTGTTGATTCGTCGCTGTCGAAAGATAATTTTATGTCTTCAACTGATAGTCCGGCTTCTTTCATGCGGAAATATAAGCTTATTACCTCAGATTGAAACATTTTTCCCGTAAATATCTTTGAAGGATATTTTTTTAATGCAGTCTCTAACATATATTTGTTGTTTTTATCGTTTATCACTTCATCAATCGCAATTCCTGCTATCTTTTTAACTGCTGTGCTAACCTCCCCTTCATCCATAATAGAAAACTTAGGATCGACTGAGGCTTCAGCAAAATTATCTCTTATCATTTTCTCGCAAAAACCGTGAATTGTATCGATGTTGGCAAATATCAGTGAATCTCTAAGCACTATCCACTTTTTGCTGTCCTTATCTAATTTACACAGCAATTCTATCTCTTTTCTTATCCTTTCTTTCATTTCAGCAGCAGCTTTTCGAGTAAATGTTATTGCGACAATATCGTCAATCTTGATACCAGCCACATCACTTAAAAGCTTTATGTACCTTTTAGTCAACACTCTCGTCTTGCCAGAACCTGCGCCAGCCCTTAGTACTACATTTTTACTTATATCAAGAGCTTTTAATTGCTCTTGGCTTAGATCTTCTTCAATCAACACGCTACGCACCATTTTCACCTCTTTTGCTTTCACGTTTATCATACCTGCATATTGATACATAAGGACATCTAATATTAGAATCATCGTATGGGCATCCTTCAGGCAGATTAAAAGAACCTGTCATCATTCTGCCTACATTTTCAATTCCCTTTTTTTCGATCCAATCCATTATTACATCAAAGCTACTTTCGCTTAATACATCTTTAGGACCTGCATTCCCTTTAAAAATGTATTTCTTGTATTCATCAAGCATAATCCCATTTCTTTTGACATTTTCTACGCTGTAGTACAACAATCCTAAACAGGATGGATTTTTTATGCCAAGCTCATTTCTTAGAATTTCTTCTGCAGCCATGTAATACGTAGGCAATTGAAAATCCAAACCATCTACGCACTGCCTCAGCCCTCCTACTGCCCCTAACTTATAATCGTATATAAGGTATTTCCCCGTCAAATTGCCATCTATGCTTCGCTCTAAATCGATTCTATCTATCTTGCCGTAGAAACTGTAACCACCGTAATGACTGTCTATCTCAAATTTCTTTTCAAACATTGATGGAATAAGCTCAGCGCCAGTCTTCCTATAATAATTAAGCCTATTTGATATATCATCTGCTATAAGCTTAAATAAAGTGTCATACATCTCTTTTTTAAACTTCTCAAGTATAATATCATTCTTAATGCCATCTAATTTCTCACAAGTTTTATCAATCACATCTTTAAGTTTTTCTTCATTTACATCGTAAAGATCCTTATTTTCGCTGTAGTATTTCATCAAAATCTCATGGTATGTAGAGCCCATGTTTTTCTTGAATTCAATTGACTCATCTGAAACTTTGATGTCCAAAAGCGTCTCAACAAAAAACCTAAAAGGACAAGCAACATAACTGTTTAAACTTGATGCGCTTAAGTGAACCCCATCAAGTATCTTTAAATTTTCTTCTTTGCGTATTTTGCCTGTGTATTCATTCATCTCATTGCATGTCACTCTTTTTCTCTCTAATGATGATAAATAACTAATATCTTGGTACGTTTTTGCAAGATTTGTCCTATATGACAAAATGTTCAAGTCAACATCATCGCATTTCGAATTTGCCAAAAAATACATTATTTCATCTTCGCTGGATAAATTGCTAACTTCATAAGCAAATCTGTCTTTCATGTAAACAATAGGAGCAACTACTTTTCCCAATGATATTTCATCAAAAAGACTTTCAACTTCATATACAAATGGTGATTTAATCATTTTATTGCCTTCTTCATCTGTCGTTCTGTAAGATATATAAACATCACCTAAAGAAGAAGCTATGCAAGAATTAAACCTTATTTTCTCCCTTTCTATTTCGAAGTTTCGGCTAAATACATAAAGATGGCTATTTTTCAAATAAGCTTCGTCTTGTGAATCAAAAATCGGATTGATAGAAGATGTACTTGGAAAATCCCCCTCATTTGCACCAAGGATAAACACTGTATTGTATCTCTGTCCTCTTGCCAAATCCGGATTTACCACTTTCACACCTTCAATGTCAAGATTTTTGATCATTATATCGCAGTTTGCCATCATGTCTAATAAATCCTCTTGAATAGCCTCAATGTCATCAGAAGAAGTTCCTCCATACCGCTTTTTTAGTTCCACAACATTTTTTAAAATTTGTTTCATCGCTTCTAATGCTTTTAAACTGTATACTAAGTTCCTTCCGTCTATCACGCCTGATTCGTACAATGACATTATGTTTAAGTCGATTTTAAGCATCTCTATGATATTTAAAATGCTTTCCAGAAACTCACTTATATCTTTATACTGCTTTTCTTTGAAATCTACAAGCATACGGATGTATTTTTTTAATCTTTCAAACTCGTCGTCGTTTAATGCAGATAAAATTTCTTCTTCATAATTGCTATGAGATACATCTATCAGCTTTGATACTTTATTGTATACATCAATTATTTCATTAGGCATCAGATACTTTGATTTCATTATGCTGTCAAAGCTTTTAAAATCATGATTTATCTTATATGTAATCAAACTGTAAATATCACCGGCAATCATCATTGATATTAATTTCTTGCCATCATTAAACCTTAAAGGAATGCCCATCTCGTCAAAAATGTCAATTATGTTTTCTCTGTAGTCATCGATATTCCTTACAAACACAGCAATATTTTCAGGTTTTACTTTTTCAAAGACTATCTTCTTCTTTATTAACCTTGCAGTTTCTCTTACTTCATGCTCAATCGATGGACTATTCAGTATCATAATAGTGCCGTCTACGCTTTTAATAATCTCTTTTCCTGAATACAGGTATTTAGAAACTTTCTCTGCATTGCTGCCATCTATACTTTCTTCCATCATTTCATTTAGCCTAAATCCAATCTCCAATAAGTCTTTCACGATGCCGTTTTTTATGAAGATTTCATTGTACTCATTTTTAAATGGAATATTCACGTAAATATCATAATCGCTATTTAAGGCCATCTTCCTCAACAATTGCATATTTACACCGTCTAAATTTATAAAGCCGTCTACAACGACAATTCCTATCTTACTAAAATAATTTGAAATATTGACATATTGTATGGCGTTAACTGAAATGTCATCTACATCAATCAATCCATTTTTATTCTTGTAATCCTCATAATTAATGTAAATTTCCGCCAAATTATTCAACTTTTCTCTTAACACATTTCTTTCTAAACCATTGGCGATTTTTTTGATATCATTAGGATCTATCATGTTTCTCTTTGCTGTCTTTATAAAGCTTAAGACAGATTCTAAGAATCCTGCCTTATCTTTTACATTTCGATAGTAGCCATTGTAGTAAGACTTTCGCAAAATGCTTCTCAAGATTTCTTTCATCTCATAAGTCGATATTACTGTGTGATTTTTTATAAAATCGTTGCACAAAAGCATCGCCATATCTTCAAACACAAATATATCCGCATCTACGATGCCGCCATTTAATCTGATAAACTTATCTCTTACATCAAACATAGCCTCACGGGAAGGCAATATGTATAAAACCTTTTTCCCATTTCTTATAGTTTCCATCGACTTTTCAATAAGCATATCTCTAATATTGTTGCAAAAAGGCCCAAAAAATATCTCCTTCAATTTATCAGCTCCCACAAAAACAAATCACATATTTATTTTATTACATATGCTAAGGCGTCTCAAGGTAAAACTGCGTATTAAAAAAGACTGATGCACTGTGAACTATTCAGTCATTTGTGCAGCAGTCTCTTTTCATCATTTTTTATTAAGTTTATACTCTATTGAGTCTACAAGCGCTATCCAACTGGCATCTATTATATCTGTCGACACACCAATGGTGCTCCAAACTTCGTTTCCATCAGACGATTCTATTATTACCCTTACTTTCGCTGCTGTAGCAGAATTAGAATCTAACACTCTTACTTTGTAGTCTGTAAGTTTCATCTCCTTGACTTCCGGGTAAAACCTCTCTAAAGCCTTTCTGACTGCCTTATCAAGTGCGTTTACAGGTCCATCGCCTTCTGCAGCGGTTATTTCTTCTTGCCCGTCTACTTCTATCTTTATGAGGGCAGACGAATTTACATCGTCAACAGATGGTTCATTGACTATTACTTTAAATTCTATAAGCCTAAATGAAGGTTTATACAGCCCCAGAGTCTTCAATATCAAAAGCTTTAACGAACCTTCAGCACCTTCGTACTTATATCCCTTAGATTCCATTTCTTTTAGTCTATCTAATATTTCTTTCGTCTTATCAGAGTCGCGGTCTATGGTTGGGTCTACTTCATTTACTATACCTATTAAAGCGCTTCTGCCAGCTACCTCTGATAATAAAAGCACTCTTTCGTTGCCGACAAGCTCTGGATCGATGATTTCATACGACCTTGTGTTTTTGCAAACAGCATCTGAATGCATACCTGCCTTATGGGCAAACGCGTTTCTGCCTACATACGGTGCTCTTTCATCTGGTGCCGCGTTGGCTATTTCACTTACTCTTCTTGAAAGTACCGTAAGCTCTCTCATCTTGTCGTCTTCAACGCATTTTATTCCTTTTTTAAACTGTAAGTTTGGCAAAATCGTGCACAGATTTGCGTTTCCACATCTTTCACCATATCCGTTTATCGTTCCTTGGATTTGTACTGCACCTGCCTCTACAGCCATTATAGAATTGGCAACAGCCATACCATTGTCATTGTGAGCGTGTATGCCTATCTCACAATCAAATTTATCTACAACCTTTTTGGTTATGTCGTATATCTCTGTAGGAAACATACCACCTTTTGTATCGCAAAGGCAAATGCTGTCTGCTCCTGCATCATACGCCACCTGAATTGTTTTCAATGCGTAATCAGGATTCTCCATAAAGCCATCATAAAAATGTTCTGCATCAAATACCACTTTTTTGCCCTGCTTTTTCAAGTAATTTATCGTATCATATATCATATTGAGATTTTCATCTAAAGTCGTTCGCAATATCTCACTAACGTGGAAGTCCCATGACTTCCCAAATACTGCCACATATTCTGTCTCCGCCAATAGAAGCGAACTGACATTAGCATCTTTCTCCACCGGCGTGTTTGCCCGCCTCGTGCTGCCAAATGCTATCAACTTGGAATTTTTCAAACTTTTTCTTTTTATAATATCGAAAAACTCCATGTCTTTGGGATTGGAACCAGGATTTCCAGCTTCAATGTAATCTACGCCAAAATCGTCTAGAAGCTCAACAATCTTTATTTTGTCTGATACTGTAAAAGAAATCCCCTGTGACTGAGCTCCGTCTCTCAATGTAGAATCATAAATGACAATGTTTTTCACTTCAATGTCCCCCTTTGAACATATTCAACTATATCTATATATAAAGATATTTTATCAAATCAAATCATCAAAGTGAATAACTTGTTTGAAAAATTTCATCTGTACTTTTTAAATAGCCAACAATAATTTGATTTAAACGGGGATAATCGCCCACATCTTCATCTGTCTTAACCAAAACCTCGTCATTGATTACAGCTATCACTTTCATGTCCTTTGCAATTTTGTTTGCACTTAGTATCCTATGCTTTTGTTTCGCTTCATCTATTGAATCGGTGTAAATTATTCTCCCGTTTTTTATGATAGCAAAGCTTGTGGCATACTCCTCTAACTCGTATATCTCATGAGAAGAAAGCAATACAGTTCCTTTTTTGTCATTGACATATTCTTTTATCATTTCTATAAGCTCAAATCTTACTGCTGGATCAAGATGCTGAGTCGGCTCATCGAGAATAATGAGTTTTGCATTTGTAGAAAAAGCTAAAATCGACAATAGAAGCGTCCTTTGTCCTTCTGAAAATTTTTGCATCTCTTGTTTTAGATTAAATCCATATCGAGATATGAGACTTTTAAAAAAGTTGTCATCCCAATTTGGATAAAGTGTCTCATATAACTTTCGATAATCTCCTAAACTTAAATTAGCAAAAACTTTTCTGTTTTCTGAAACAAACGCCATATCCGTCTTAAGTTTTGTACTAAAAGGCTGCCCAAAAATGAATATTTCACCCGCATCTTTTCCTATAATACCCATTATACATTTTAATGTGGTGGTTTTCCCTGCACCATTAGGCCCAACAAGTGCAATTATTTCTCCCTCTGGCACAGAAAAGCTTACGTCTGATATAATTTGTTTGCCATCAATCTGTTTGCTTAAGTTTATTACTTCCAAAGCCTTCATGAGGATTTTCACCGTCCTTTCGTGTGTATACTAAATAGCTAATAAAACAAATCAATATTGAAAACACAAGTGACATGACCAAATTCCCCTGCTTTGTAAAACTTATCAAACTGTAAGGGTTAAAATTAGAACTATTTATGTCGGGTGTCCCAAAATTGCCTAAAATTGCATCAAAAATCTCTGCAATAAAGCTAAAGACTACTGCATCAATATTGAATTCAGAGAGTATCACCTGAATGCCAAATATTGAAAATATTAAAATCAAACTTCTTAAAATAAATTCTAATTTTTCAACAATCGTATTGTCTATAAAAATTTCTCCAAAAGCGGAAGTAATAAAAACGGCAAGGCATAAAAAAATCAAGTTGAAACTAAACATTTCTTTTTTGGAAAAAGGCAGAGAATATAGAATTTCAACATTTTGATGCCGTATATCATGTATCAGCAGCGATGATGATAAAAACAGTATTGCAAATTCCTTAACAAAAAAATTTGGCAATAAAAGAATCAACATCAAAATCGCAATTCTACCTGTCTTTTCCGTTAATTCTTTTTCAAGATACACGTCCATCTTTTTAAGCTCTAATGAAAAACCAGTCTTATAATCGCTCATTTTTCCAGACCTCCTCAAATATCAATATAGCTGTATAATAATCTATACTATTGTCTTTTAACTTAGTTACACATGTTTTTATTATTTCTATAATCTTTTTATCCACATCAAAATCCTTTTTAACAAAGTATCCTACACCCTGTTCCGCTTCAATATACCCTTCTGATTTTAACTTTTCCAATGCTTTTAATACAGTATTTATATTCACATCAAAAATTTGTTGCAATTCACGTATTGAAGATAGCTGCGATCCTTTTTGAAGGTTCCCAAGCAAAATTTCTGATTTTATCATATTTACTATTTGCAGATAGGCAGGAACTCCACTGTGTTTATCTACTTTTCTCAACATTTTGCAATCACTCTTTAGTTATTTTTATAAAACCAGAAGTATTGATGTCTACGGGTGCTTTGTTCTTATTTACTACAGTTAATGTCCCGCCTGTTGAACTCACACTAAGATCTCCTCTTTCACTGCTGCTGTTTAAAATATCGATTCTGCCGTAAAGTCCAGTAGCATTAATATTTAGCTCGCTAAATTTTGACATCTCATTTATAGCTAAACCTGTTGAATTGACAATTATTTTGTTAAAATCTAATTCCCCATTCAAAGTTGTGCCAGAACTATTAATGTTCAAAACTTTTCCCTTTAAATTTCCACTCACTTTAAGTCCAGCACAACTCAAATACACATCATTATTAGAAGATATATTACCATTTATTGAAGAACCTGCAGAATTTAAACTGAAATTATTGAAATTACCGCTTCCAGTGATCTCAATGCCTGCGGATCTTATATCTACAGCCTCATTTGGATTAGTTCCCAATTCGATCACATAAGTAACATTTTGTTTTGGACTTTTTTCAAAAACTGTCAAATTTCCATTATCGCTTTCCACGTTCAATTCAGATGGAATGTAAATAGTGTCACTGTTTGTAAACTCTATTTCTATTCCACCTTTTACTGCTATATTGACATTCTTTGCATCCTTTAATGATATTTTCTTATCAGGCATTATTCTTTCGCTTCCATCAATGCGAAGACTATTGTCCGCTGTGCTCTTAACGTCTATTGGAAAACTGTTTGTTATCCGCAATACGCTATTTGAAACGCTTCCAACACCTTGATAAGAGTATAGTCCTACAAGCCATAATGCAACAAGTACAAAAAGTGTAACCGCAATCCCTATTGATATACTTGAAGCATTCCTTTTAATCGGAAAGATGCTTATTAAAAATCCAAAAGCCCCGATAGCCATCAACATCTTAACAGAAAACCATGGCATAATCCAAGCTAAAAATATACATACCAATGAAAAGATCAGCCTCACCATTCTGCTTTCATTAAATCTCTTAAGCAATTGCGTATTAAACGTCTTTTTAGAAATGACAACTGCAAATCCAACAAGAATCACGATAATCGATAGAAGGAAGACAATCGATTCAATCAAATTATTTCTCATAAAACAACCTCCTTAAGTTTTATACTGTTATATAATTATATAACACTATAATACATAAATGTCAATAGTCTTTGCAATGTTTTGTAAAAATAAAATAGGCGGAAACACCCGCCGTTTAGTCATTTAATCCCTTCCCGCTTAAAATTTTTCCTATATATTTTTCGACTCTTGCCTGTCTCGTCTTAGATTGTTTTGGTTGAGAAAAATAAATAATGTATGCCCTCTGTCGTCCAGGGGTCAATCCAAAAAAAGCTGATTTTAAAATAGGATCTTCGTCTAATTTAATCTGAAATTCATAAGGTATTTTAGTCTCATCGTTCTTTTTAAAATCTACTTTCATTCCCAGCTTTTCAATTTCAATCGCCTTAGTGATGTATTCCTTTAAAACATCTTCTTTTTCAGCAATTTCTTCAATGCTTTTAAACCTAATCTGTCGAGATGCCTGAGAATTTTCGCCAGGTTTAATTAAGATTCCTTTTTCATCATTTAGCAAAGAGCCCTTGAAGAATGAAATCGCACAGTATTCCTTAAATCCTATCAGTATGGCTATATTGCTCTTATTGTATGAGTAACATGGCTTACCCCATTTTAAATCTTCCTCTAATTGAAACTCCAACATTATTTCTCTTAACTTTTCTAACTCATCTTTCCAGTTTAAAACTTTTTCTAAATACTCATCAACTTTATGGTTTGTCATAAAATCGCCTCATTTCTATCTTTTAATATCAGCTTGCTTTATACACTTCTGGTACGTTCTTTAAGTCCTTGCATCCAGTGAGGATCATGGCCTGATACAACTCGTCAGAAACCTTGTTGAGATAAAACTCTATGGCTTCTCTTCCTCCTCCATGTGCAGCAATCATTATAGGCCTTCCTATTAAGACGGCTTTTGCTCCCAATGACAGCATCTTTAAAACGTCTATGCCTGTTCTTACGCCGCCATCCACAAGTACATCGATTTTGTCACCAACAGCTTTTGCAATGTCAGGTAGGACATCAGCAGTCCCCATCGTGTGATCTAATACTCTTCCTCCGTGATTTGAAACGACAATTGCCTTTGCACCTGCTTCTGCCGCTATCATCGCCTCTTCTACCGTCATGATACCCTTTAATATTAAAGGAAGCTCAATATTTTCAGCTATCATCTCGATCTCTTTTCTCGATTTTGGACCTACAAACTGACCGCTTCTTACCATCATGATAAGCCCAGCTCCATCCACATCAACGCCAAACGCTATAGCACCTGCTTCCTTAGCAATTTTCGCCTTCTCTATTATCTCATCTACTGTCCGAGGTTTAGAAAATGGTATGCCTAAAACACCTGTTGATTTTATAGCATCGATGCCTGCAGGATACATGTCCTTATCATTTGCATCGCCTGACATAAATATCGTTCCTACATTTTTGCACGCCTCTGCAACCATAATATCGTAATCACGCTCAGACAAATATCCACCTGCATTTCCCTTAAGTCCTGTCATTGGAGCAGCAAAAACAGGCATCTTGACTTCAAAGCCAAGAAAAGATGTGTTTATGTCGGGCTTTAGGACATCATGAAGCGTCTTCAGCTTGACTTTCCATCTGTCTAATGCCTTTATGTTTTCAATGAAGCCATTTCCCGTGCCTGTGCCTCCCATGCCGGGGACTTCACCAGCACATGCAATGCCATCACATCTTTTGCATCCTCTGCAATAGCCCTTCATGTTTTCCCTTGCTTTTTCTCTTATCTCATTCCAATCCATAAAAAGACCTCCAATGCAAAAATTTGTCCACATATATTATACAACTTTTTTCAGTTTAATCATATTACATAGTATGTTTATAGGAATTCTTTGTTTTTTTAAAAAGATGTAGTATAATTTAAGTGTAACTTCAAAACTAGGAGGAAATATTATGAAAGATTTAAAAGAAGTATTTGAAGAAAGGCGTTCTGTCAATTTCTTTGATAAAAATAAAGAACTTGATGAAGAGACATTAAAAAAGATAATCGATTTAGCTGCATTAACACCTTCAGCATTCAACTTACAACCTTGGGAAATAATCGCTGTAAAGTCAAAGGAAGCAAAGGAAAAACTTTATGATGTCGCATTGAAACAGCCAAAGATTCTTGATGCTCCGGTTACTTTAATCATGATAGGCGATAAAAACGCATATAAGGAAGATAATCCTGCATGGTGGTACATGAGAGATGTGGGAATTCCTGATGACAAGATACAAGGCAGTATCGATTTTGCTAAAAATATGCTTTACAATACAGACTTAAAGGCGAACAATTTTGCCGTCAGAAATACATCTCTTTTAAGCATGTCCATAATGTACGCCGCAAAATATTATGGCGTTGACTCACATGCAATGATCGGCTTTGAAGAAGATAAGTTAAAAGAAGCATTTGGTATACCTGATGACAAGGTCGTAGTAATGCTTATATCTCTCGGGTACTTCGATGAAAGCAAAACGCTTTATCCAAGGTTAAAGAGAAATGGATATGAAAAGATAGTAAAAGTCCTATAGATATGATTAAAACCACCCATTTAGGTGGTTTTAATTTTTTATTTCAAGTATCTTATTACCTGTCTCTATGTCTAAAATATATATGCCATCGTCATCAATTATGCTTATAGTATTTATTCCATCATCTCTTTTGCTTAAAGATGTAGAACCTGGATTTACAATTATGCAGTTGTCATGTTTCTTTAACACTGGAACATGGGTATGTCCAGTAACAAAATAATCAAGTTTGTACCTGAAAATCAAATCATGTATTTCGTCTTGGCTTATATTGTCGCCGTGCTGTATTAAAAACCTTTTGTTTTCAATCACTGCAAAGACGTAAGGCGATTGAATAGGGATGTTCAATACCATTTGGTCTACAGATGCATCACAGTTTCCTTTCGATATCAATATAGGTATTTTGCAATCATTTATGGCAGCAATAAGTTTCTTAGGATTGTATCCAGATGGAATGTCATTTCTAGGGCCATGATACAAAACATCACCTGCATGAAGTATCAAATCAGCATTTTGAAGATAGCTAATGGCTTTTTCCCAAGATGTATAATCGCCGTGTGTATCGCTTATTATCCCGATTTTCATGTATTGCATCTCCTTTAACGCCAACTGATATCTATATTATATCACAAAATCACCTGTTATCTACTTTTTCAGGGTACATATCATGGTAAAAAAGCCTTTTTTGTGCCACATCTTCCCACTTCGTACCAGGCCTTCCATAGTTACAGTAAGGATCTATAGATATTCCACCTCTTGGAGTGAACTTGCCCCAAACCTCGATGTATTTTGGATCCAACAGTTTTATTAAATCCTTCATGATTATGTTTACGCAGTCTTCATGAAAATCCCCGTGATTTCTAAAGCTAAAAAGATAAAGCTTTAATGATTTACTTTCAACCATCAGCTTGTCTGGAACATACGAAATGTATATTGTTGCAAAGTCAGGCTGTCCAGTCTTAGGGCAAAGGCTTGTGAATTCAGGACAATTGAACTTTACAAAATAGTCATTCTCTTGATGTTTATTAGGGAATGTTTCAAGCAAAGATGGATCGTAATCGAAAATGTACTTAGTCTCTTTATTCCCTAATTGAGATAATCCATTAAGCTCTTTCTCATCTCTTGACATGATACTCACACTCCATCATAATTTGTTTTTCAACTGTTTGACTAACAGTACGCCTACAATTCCAGGTATAATCTGACCTACTGTAACGCTTATGGCCAATATATGATACGGTATTTTAAGCAAAACAGAAAGCCAAATTGGCACTATAAGGCCTGGAAATAATATTATAGGAATTGAGATAAACCAATCATTTAGACGATACTTTCTAATAAGGTAAACTGCATACGACGTCAATATGCCTACAAAGAAGCCTCCAATCATATCAGGAAGCCCTAAGCCTCCCATTAAAATATTGCTAAGCATATTGCTTAACCCCATCGGCAATATCAAAAATGGGAAAATAGCAGCCAAGGCATAAATCGATGTGGCTATTCTTATTTGGTACTGACCAAAAGCGAAATTTTGTGTAAAGTACATTACAACAAGGTACAATGCCATTACCAATCCAGAGATAGTCAATTTTTGAGTAAGGCTGTACTTCTTTTTTAAAAATTCTCCGTTCATGCTATACCTCCTAAAATTTCCAGTTATCACATCCTTCCATAAACATAATGAAAAAGAGCACAGTCCACCTGTGCTCATATATGCAAACTTTTGATTTGCAATGCCCGTAGTTTTGTTTATAGACAGGATGGTTTCGAACTGTCTTATTCAATTACTTATTTATTTTAACACCTCTATAAGATTTACACAAGATTTTTTTGTTTATACCTCTATCTCCAATTCCAATTCTATCAATCTGTCGAAGTGGTCCTCTATCGCTCTTTTGTTTCTTCGTGTTATTATGAGTATATCCTCTATACCTGAGTTTACGGCTTCTTCAACTATATACTGAATCGTAGGTTTGTCTATCATTGGCAGTTTCAAAATTATTAAATATTTATGTGAATCTTATGTGAATTTAATTTGCAGCATTTAACTTTTCATCTATTTTATTCTTATCTCCTACCTTTCCCGACAGCAAAATTGACAAAAGCATAAATAAAATACCAAAACATGCTAAGATAAGCAAGTCGTGAATAATTAGCCCAATATTAGAACCTGAAATAGCCTCTCTCAATGCTTGAGTGCCATATGTCATTGGAAAAAATGGATTTAAAATATTGAAGAATTTCGGCTCTAATTCCATAGGGAATACGCCACCAGATGATGTCAACTGCAGCATCAAAAGAACAACGGCGAAGAATTTTCCTGCCATGCCAAGAAGCATTACAAAAAATCCGATAATAAACACAAAAACCACAGACATTACAGCATTTATAACGTAATAGTATAGCAAATTGTTCACAGGCAATTTAAGTGCTTCTATCAATACAAAACCAGAAACTATCGATTGAAAAATTCCTAAAATGCTTAAGCTTAGCAGTTTACCTACGACAATTGAAGCGTTGCTAATATCTTTATAGCCGTTTTTATCGTAAATATCAATTATAAAGAATAAAATCAATGCGCCAACCCAAAGTGATAAAGGTATGAAATACGGTGTAAACCCAATGCCATAATTCGCTACTGGATTTAATCTCTTAGTATCAAGAATAATAGGTTCATTTATCATGCTCTTTTTCTCATCAGTTGTACTCATCACTTCTATTTTGTCAGATGCATCACTAAGTTTTTTATAAAGAAGATCTTGATTTTTGTATAGTTTCTCCATGTTCTCTTGTATCTGCTTGCTGCCATTAGATACCGTCACCAACCCGTTATTTAAGTCTTTAGAGCCATTGTATAAACTAGAAGCACCTTGTTTTAATGCATTAAGTCCATCATTAAGTTCTAAAAGCCCGGATGTAATGTCGCTCATCTTTTGATTTAACAACGATATTCCATTTGCATACTGAGAAATGCCATTGCTTAAATTATTTTCACCATTTATAATTTGTGTTACTACTGTTTGCAATTGTGATACTCCATCATTCAATTTGTCATATCCAATTGTTAAATTATTAGTAGCGCTGTCTAATTTTTTAAGAGAATCGTTCAATGCATCAATCTTGGCCTTGTTAGTTTCAAGTCCGTTGATTATTTGTTTTAATCCTGAATTTGATTCTGACACAACGGTAACCGCCATCTTAAAATCCGAATCTGACATGGCCTCGGGGTGTTTATCAACATAATTGTTTAATGCAGCAACGGCACTATCCAAATTTGTCTGAATACTGTTCAATCCATTGCTTACCGAATCAAATTCTGTCAAAAATGACGATAGACTCTGACCAATTTGATCGTAACCATTTGTTACAGCGGTCGAGCCGCTTTTCAATTGGTTTATGCTGTTGCTTATTGCATTAAGACCTTGACTCACTCCATTTAAACCACTCTTTAGATTATTCATTCCATTTAAAATCAAATTGCTGTTTTTGTCCACTTCATCTAATTTCTGAGATAAAATCTGAGCGCCATTTGCTAAATTTGAAGCACCATAAGATGCATTATTTGCCCCAATACTTAAATTGTACAACCCATCTTTAAATTGATTTGTTCCAACCAAAGCTTTGTTAATGCCATCATTTAATTTTGACACACCGTCATTTAGCATTTTTGCGCCGTCTGATAATTGTTTTTCCGCTAAAGAAGCTTGTTTTAAACCATTTCCCATGTCTTTAACATTTGAAAAAACAGTATCTATATAGCTTTTCCTTATCGTATCAGATATTTTTTGCGTCAAATTTTCTATGGCTTTATTTCCAAGCTGTGTCGCCAAAAAATTCTTTTTGTCATTTGTTATATACTGAATATGAGCTTTTTCTACGGCATTGCCATTGACACTTAAAATATTTTTGGAAAAGTCCTTTGGTATCACTATCATAAAATAATATTTATTGCCTTTTAAACCATCTAAACCATCATCATAGCTTACAAAATTCCATTTGAAATCATGATTGCTTTTTAATTCCTTTACAATGTCATCCCCAAAACTTTTATATTTTCCATCGTATAGCACACTTTTATCCTGATTCACAACTGCAACTGGAAGTTTGTCTAACTTGCCATATGGATCCCAAAATGCATACAAATAAAGAAAGCTGTACAATAGTGGCATAAAAATAATCACTATGACTGCTAATCTAATAAATCTGTTTTGTGCCAATCTTTTAAGCTCATTAAAAATCACACCTATCATGAATACACCTCCAATATTTATTATACTGACTAGTCAGTTCTAACTTATTATAGTATCTTTGATCTTAAAAGTCAATAAAAAAACCATTATAAAGATTAATCTCTATAATGGATTCCATTAAATGTATATTCAATAACACTATCTGCTATATGTTCCGGGTCTATAACATCATTATTTCTAAATTGAAAGATAATAAGAGAGCTTATCATGCCAAAAAAAGCAGAAGATAGCAGTTTTTTATCACATCTTTCTATTAGCTTTTCTTCAATTCCTTCATCAATGATGTCCTCAATAATCTTTAAATAATCGTATATTTTTTCTCTAAAGCTATTTTGAATATCTTCTTTTCCCCACAATTGACTTAGCAATATAAGGACAAAATCTTTGTACTTAAATAAAAAATTCGACTGAACTACAATTATCTCCCTTAGTTTTTCTACAGAATTTTTCATGTGGCTTATTTTCTCCAGTATTTGATTCTTTAAAAGCGACAATCCTTCATCTATTAAGAATATCAATATATCATCTTTGCTATTAAAGTGATAATAGAGGGTTCCTTTGGCCACCCCTGCTTTATCTGCAATTTCATCCATTGTAGCCTTATAGAAACCTTTCTGAGAAATTATATCTATGGCTGCATTAAATATCTTTTCCTTTGTCTTATTCATTTAAAACTATCCCTCTTCATTCGATATTATACTATTAATATTATAATGCATTTTTTTAATTTGTGCTGCAATTTTTTAAACTTGTGCCTCAAACCACACGGTAATGTTTGCTCCTTTTCCTGCATCTTTGTTTTTATATGATAACCTTGAATATTGAGAAAATAAATAAGGTACCAATGCAACTGTTTTGCCTGCATCTAAAATTATTTCATTGCCATCCTCTATCCATAAATCGTCACCAGGACTTATGAGGAGTTTTACTATAACTGGATTTTCACTTGTATTATACACGAAGTACGTATATTTGTCATATGATGAGCAATCATTTACATCTGTAAAATTTTCATCATCATATGCCGTGTAAGTAAACTTCGCCTTCACAAATCTTCTTTCGTTTAGCGTAAATGGGTATCCTCCTATATAAGTCAGTTGTAACATTGGTCTTAAAGATATGTTTATTGATTCATCTTTAGAATAAAAACTTTTCGTTTCAAAGTTTTGCGCCTCTGGAGTTTTAAGCATTATCCCGTTGTTTTTGTAGATGCCACTTATCCATCCATTAACTATATTCGTTATATTAAATCCATACCAGCCCTCTTTAGTCACAGCCTTGGTAGAGCCAAATACTGTTTCATCAATATTCGGCCCATTATTCCATGTTGCTGTATTTTCATCCCATTCATCCACAATTAAAAACGGTGTAATATATGCAGGAATTGATGGATTTGTTGCATAATTGAAATAAAGCTTTAAAATAGCTTCAACCACGATAGAACCTTGTGGCACCATGCCTAAATCAAACTGTATAAGAGCTCTATACACCGATTTCCCAGAAAAACCAATGTAATACCTACCGATCCAAAGTGTAGGATCACTTCCTCTATTGCTGTTGGGGTAACCCGATTCTAATGACGTATCTTTTGTGGATGGCTGTATAATTATAGAAGGCATTTCATCACCCCTACAATCAAAATCAAAACAATCAACTAATTTTATCTTCCTTTTGCCCACACAAACTGCTTAATATAATCATACCTTCTTCATCGATTATATCAAATAGCTTCATAGAACGTGTCAATTCTTCTTCAGCAAGTTTGTACGCTCCATGCCGATAATAAAGTTTTCCTAATCTCAACAAAACATCTTTCTCATTTACCATATTAAGCATATTTAAAGATTTTTCAAACAAATCAAATTCCTGAATCTCAAATAATTTATCGAGTATAATAAAAATAACATTTGTATATGTGCCAGTGTCTTCAACGCCTATTGGCAATACCACATCTTTTTTAAGCAATAGGTCAAATTTGTAAAATACTTTATAAGCCTCTATAAAGTGTTTTTTTAACGACAACATTGGATTTTTTATATCTTTACCAATTAATAAGCAGCAAATAATATTATTAATATGACTATCAAGGGTGTATTCACCGCAATCTATCATTTCAAAATATTCTACGGCTTCACCATATCTGTGTAAATACATCAATGTTCTTCCTTTTATATAATACGTTATATTATTCTTCAGTGAATTTAGTGCCATGTCTATAAATTTTAGCGATTCATGATACTTGCCATTTAAAAAAAATATATCGCTTATAATCGTATACGCTTCAGGTGACACATCAAAATGCGAAACAATTTTTTCTATTGCAGTTTTCTCATCGTATCTGCTGAAATAAGCGTTTGATAATTTATACAGTATTGCTTTATTGGAGGGATTAAGTCTAAATGAATTTAAAAAACATTCAATAGCATTGTCAATATCTTTTATATCCATAAAAACTTCCCCCATGGCAAGGTAAGCTTTAAATCCGCCTACACCAGTTATAAACCTATCAATAAGCGGTGGTTCCCCCATGTCTATACATCTTCTAAAACAATTTATTGCTTCTTGGTGATGACCAATTCTATGATATAACATACCTTTTAAAAACATTATATCCGTTACATTTGGGTATTTTTCAATGGACTCATTGCATAAACTAAATGCTTCGTCAACCTTATTTAGTTGATTTAAACAAATAATCATCCTGATAATCAGTTTTGTCGTATAACCAGTCTTAACATCTTTTGAACAATCAAATGACTTTTTAAAGTAATTATACGCACGCTCATAATTGCCCAACGCCATGTACTCTGCTCCAATATTGAAATTGTGAAAAGGATTATCTGGATCTCTTTTTAGCTCTTTTTTAAGTATAGACATGTTTCTATTTCTTTTATCTTTTTCTTTGATGTTTTTGCGCAAATAGCCGTAGTGATAAACTTTTATCGGAACTTCTGCTACATTTCCATCATGATTTAATATTGAAATCAATATCTGTTCATGAATGGCTCCAGTAAATCTGTACTCATCTTTATTCTTAATGATCCTTACATTTAAGTTGGAAAGAGCATCTGATCCTTCTTCATCTCCTACATAGCTTATGGTTTCAAACAAATATGCATCAATTTTATCGTCTTTCAAAAGCACCTTTATCATTTTTTTACCATCTTCATCAAGCTCGTCGTCAGCATCCATCAGCAAAATCCAATCGCCTTTTGCCTTATCTAATGAAAAATTTCTGGCTGCACTAAAGTCATTATTCCATTTATAGTAAAATACTGTTGCACCGAATTTTTTCGCTATGTCAACAGTTTTATCAGTACTGCCAGTATCCACGATTATAATTTCATCGACTACGTCGTAAACACTTTTAAGGCATCTTTCAAGATTGTCCTCTTCATTTTTTACGATCATGCACAGGCTTAACATTTGAATCCTCCTTTCGAAAACATATGGGGCATAAAGCCCCATCGTTAAACCTGAGCGTTATAATAAAATTCTGCAGTGGCTGCGGCACCACCTGTGTCGTAATACAATCTTGTATACTGCATAAATTTAATAGCAGTCAAGACTGTAATAGATCCGCCTGCCAGACTAATACTATTGATGTCATCAACAAAATAGGTGTCAGTAGTAGTAGGACTTATCTGGAGTTTAATGGAAATAGTATTAGTGCCTGTATTCGTTATATAATAAGAGTACATGGATTTGTTGCCTGTATTCTCCATTAGAACAACACCTGTTCCAGTCACGCCTGCAATGCTTGTGGAGTCTTCTAAGAATGTCCTGCTTCCAAGTGTAAATGAATCGGTTGAAGCAGTAAGAGGCCTTATATCCAGCGATGATGCTGTTACAGTCACTGTACCAGCGACTGTAACTGTGCCGCTGCTAATAGTCACAGAATCAGTTGCACCACTTAGAGGTCTTATATCAAAGTTTGATGCGGTAACCGTTAAAGTTCCTTGTGCCGTTACTGTACCTGCTACAGTCACAGAACCATCAACAGTTGACAAAAGCTTTCCTGTCGTCGAATCTAACAATAGAGGTGTTGGTGTTGTGCCTTGCATTCCATGAACCAAAGTTTTTAGTTGCTCCGCCACTGGATTAAAAACTATATTGTTAGGCATCTATATCCCTCCTCTTTCTATATATTATGGAGATATAACTTTTTTGTTACTAAGTATATATTAGCAGTATGTATGCGGAAACTTGTATATCGAAATAAGCTTTTTGTCCTTATCTGCTATTGACATTTTAGCGAATATTAATTATAATACCATTGTTAAGTTTTTTGACATAAAGATTTATGTGCGGATGTGGCGGAATTGGCAGACGCGCTAGACTTAGGATCTAGTGTCTTTGACGTGGGGGTTCAAATCCCTTCATCCGCACCAAAAATTTATAGGTTGTAATGGAGATTTACATAGAAAAAAGGCGTTGACCCACTTTTAGGTTAACGCCTTTTACTTTTAAGAATATCTATACATACTATCCATGGATCTTTTATGAAAAATTGAGATAATAAAGTAGGTCTGAAAGTTGCGTTTTTTCAATGTCCCATTTCCTTTTATAAAGTTTAACCACTTTATATGGCAGGTTTAGGTTATTTACAAGCTTAAAAAACTCATCGTCAAGCCAAGGAGGTGTCCATGCACCCGATCTGCATATATGTATAGCTGCCGTATATATACCCTTAGGCAATGCATCAATATCATTGTAATACCTGACCGTAAAAAGTTTATTAAAATCTTTAAAATCCTCTGGCTTTTCGGTTGTATGATGGCTGTACACTATATGAGCCCTTTTTATCCGACCTTCATTTAGCAGTTTACCCATCCAATTAGCACAATTTAACTTAAAGTTTACCGAACTAATTCCCCCATATCCTAAATCAGCATGCGCATCTAAAGAGTACACTTCTTCACATTCATTTTTTATAGCTATATGATATGACAACATGTGAGACTCAGATACGTATACTTCAATGTCTTTTGCAAAACTGAAATGTTCTCTTATCTTATTCCAAAAATTATTCAACCGCAAGGATATGCCTATCGATTTTTCTAAGTCAACACCTCTTAAAGAGCTTTCTAAATACCTTTTATACCATATCCACTCTATATTTCTTGGTGTCTCAGTGTAGGAATTCAACCACTCTTTTTTTAAAGGAATAAAGTAATCCCAATCTATACTTAGTAGACTGCGAACCATATCCCTTCATCACCCAAAATGCTTAGAATAGTGGTTTCTCTCTATTTTTCAAATCCCATCCATTATTATATCACAATGAACAGAATAAGTAAGTTCATCTTCTTTATGCTTGTATACAATAGGGACTTCATTGTCATAGCATATTGGCGTACTTCATGGCTTCCTTAAGAAAAACATTTTTGACACATTAACAATACTTTTGATATAATTTATTCGTAATTTCTTTTAACGAAAGAATGATTCAAATGCAATCAATGGGATATCGTGGCAAGAGATTTTACAGAGAAACTGATGAAAAGCCTCACATCACGAAATCACTTATTTTACGCATACTAAAGTATTTTTTGCCATATTGGAAGCTAATGATAGTATTGTTTATGACTGTTATTTTTACTTCCATATTAGGCGTAGTCCCATCTATACTAACTAAAAACGTAATAGATATTGCACTGCCAAAGAAAAACTTGACGCTTTTGGTTGTATATATTCTTTTGTCGTTTGCAACGACATTATTGCTTAATATTATTACTGTTGGACAATCATATCTAAACAACATTGTCTCAAAAAGTATAATTAGAGACCTAAGATCCATCATGTACAACCACTTAGAACATATGTCTATAAGTTTTTTCTCTAATGCAAAAACAGGTGAAATAACTTCCAGAATCAATAACGACATTGGTGGAATAGAAAGTGTATTTTCAAATACGTTTATTCAGCTTTTATCTGGTATATTTGTATTTCTAACAACTGCAGCAACTTTGTTCTACACAAATTGGATGCTTGCCATCGTCAGCCTTCTGACATTGCCTTTGTTTGTAATACCTACAAGAAAGGTTGGCAAAAGACGCTGGGAAATAGCACTTAAAACCCAATCAAAACTTGCTGAATTGACAAACATAATAACTGAAACTCTAAATATAAGCGGTATGTTCCTTATTAAGCTCTTTACAAAAGAAAAAGAAAAATATAAAGAATTTGAAAAAGTAAATAATGAAGTGACACAACTTCAAATAAGGGAAACGATCATTGGCAGATGGTTTTTTATGACAATACAAACTTTTATCGCAATAGGGCCGATGCTTATATATTTGGTTGGAGGGATAATACTCATAAAGTATAACAGTATTACAATAGGCGGAATAGTCATGTTTGTATCACTAATATCAAGGCTATATGGCCCAGTAAACACATTTTCAAATATACACGTGGATATTATTAGATCATTGGCATTGTTCGAACGAATTTTTCAATATTTAGATCTAAAAAGCGAAATTTATGAAAAAGAAGAAGCATTGGTTATTAATGATGTAAAAGGTGATATCAAATTCGATCATGTTTATTTTTCCTATGATGGTCTGCACGATACTCTTAAAGATATCAACTTTGAAATAAAGTCTGGTCAAATGGCAGCTTTAGTTGGACCAAGCGGGGCTGGGAAAACTACCATTACTTATCTTCTTCCCAGACTTTATGATGTGAAAATGGGAGGAATCTTTTTGGATGGAGTAGATATAAGAAATATCTCACTTAGCTCTCTAAGAAGCCATATAGGAATGGTTACACAAGATACGTACCTTTTTAACACAACTATAAAAGAAAATCTACTTTTTGCACGCCAAGATGCCACAGATGAGGAAATAATAAATGCGTGTAAAGCAGCATATATTCACGATTTTATCGAATCTCTTCCTAACGGATACGATACAATTGTAGGAGATAGAGGTATAAAATTGTCTGGCGGTGAAAAACAACGCATATCCATTGCAAGGACATTACTAAAAAATCCCAAGATTATAATATTTGATGAAGCTACATCAGCACTCGACTCCAATTCTGAGTTTTATATACAAAAAGCATTAGAACCTCTTTTAAAGTCCAGAACCAGCTTAGTCATCGCCCATCGTCTATCCACCATAATTGCTGCAGACATAATATTTGTTGTAGTAAATGGTGAAATAGTTGAAAAAGGAAGCCATGAAGAACTTTTAAAAAAAGGAGGCGTCTACAAAGATTTGTATAACACCCAGTTTAGAATGAAAGAATGACGCTTTGATTTTAAACTCTGCGCCATTAATATCTTTCAAAAACTTTTTTGTTTTTTAGTGTGTTTTTATTTAAAAAGTGATTTCGCATACAAAAAGGGTATCGATAAAATCTCGATACCCTTTGATTGACTTAAATATTAGTGCGCCATTAGGGACTAGAACCCCAGACCCGCTGATCATTTTATTTTTTAAGTAGTTTTATTTATTGCGTTAGCAAAATGTTAGCAAGTTTCGTTAGTATGTTTTTGGCTTGAAACAGGCATTATACTTATTTAAAGAAAACATTAGGAAATATCCAATAAGCTATAAAAAACAAAACACATAAAATTAAAGAATAATACAAAATATATTTCCAGCTTTTGCTTATATCTCGAATATCTTTATGAAAAATTAATCTAAAAATAAAATCTGCGACAAAAATTATTATCATTGTGCCGATAAAAATTAATAAGTATTTGTACAACTTTAAAACCTCCATAGCGAGTTGTCGCGCAATTTTCTTTGTTCCCTATCATGAACATAGCTATACTTGAGAACCATGCTGAAAAAGATCTGCAATCCATTCTGCGTCTTTTACATCTGTCTTCCGTCTAGGAACAGCCTTCATGTCTCTTGCATTTATTACTATAGCACCTAATCCGAAAAGCTCGAATATATTGTATAATGGTTTCCAATAAGAAGCAGTGCTGTCCATGGCTATCATTTCACACCTTTCATTAAGTAGCCATGCAGTGAGTTCTCTTAATTCTGCTGTTGTTGTTCCGTACTCACAGATTTCCTTATCATTGCCACATTTAAACAATCAACTATCATTTTTTGGTGTGTACATCAATCCCCCAACAACTCTCGTATAATCTATCCATCACTTTTCACCTCATAAAGGAAGATTTTACGGCGCGGTTTCTTTATATTCCCTTATTTTACTATACGTCCTTTTGAACATTTTGTTATGGAAAGGTGGTTATACAAAAAGAAAGCCCCATCAGTTTATTTTACGAATTTGAATCTCAAATAGTCCCCACTCTCTGTGCTGTACACTCTAATTATACCACGATTATTACTGTCTATCGTGATGCTGTCAAAGCATAATGTTTATTTTGCATAATCTGGCAATTTGTCTATATCCGATAGAGATTTATTTTTAAAAAATGAGTATGTAACAATAAACAATGTGATTCCGGATAGAATAAATACCAATCGATAATTCAGCACACTTACACCTAATAGATTCTTAATAAAATCAATGAATCTATTGTCTACAGTAAGAATGTTTTTGAATCCAACATCTGTAATAGGACCTACAATAAGATATGCCACAGGCATAATGCAACGAATAATCATGGATCTTGCTGTATAAACACGTCCTTGCAGTTCCTTAGGCGTTTTTAACTGCCAAAGTGTCCCAGCAGCCACATTTGAAATCGGAATAAATAGCAAAAATAGCATTCTGCAAAGCGATACGGTAATAAACGATGCCCTAATTCCTATTAAAAGTAAGAAAACTGACGCACTAAGAATACAACTCTTTATCGTTTTTGTGTAGGAAGCATCGCTTTTATGTAATGTAGCAATAAAACTACCAATAAACATGCCAATTCCGCCAAATGTCTGAACAATACCTAACTGAGTGCTGTTTCCAATTGAAAGCATTAAAGGAGTAATGAGTACAACAGCAAGATTATCCAGAAAATTAGCAATTGCAAAGAGAAATACCAATAATGTAAGCCCCTTTCTTGCAAAAATAAACTTAAAACCATCATTCAAATTATTAATAAATTGATTCCAGCTCCATCTGTTTTCTCTCACTTTTTCATTTTCAAATTCCTTATTAAATATTCTTGCAGGGAAGAACATCCAGATAGCCATGGAGATGACGTATGTCACCAGATCAATTATAATGATTCCTTGTAATCCTATAAATGTATATAGAATGCCTGCAATTACAGGTGTCAATAAGTTATTTAATGAATCACTTACTTGATTCATACCATTTGCTGTTTTCAGATTTTCTTTGTCTACAATGTAGACGATTGATGATTGCACAGCAGCACTCTCAAACAGATTAAATGCTGCAATCAATAAAATAATTATGTAAGTAATAAATAAGTTAAAATAGTTATTTCTTAAAAGGAAAATAAAAGCGAAAGACACAATAGCAGCTCCTGTATTAAAGAATATAACTACTCTTTTTGTATTAAACTTATCAGCAACAAAACCTGCAATCTGCGAAAGAAATATTGCAGGCAATACTGAAAAAAGAATAGAAATAGCCAATGGCGTAGCTTTGCCTGTTTTCTCATATATCCATACACTTAGTCCAAAGTCTGTTAAGCCACTTCCGAGAATAGATATTAATTCAGCAAACCAAACGAAGACAAATTGCTTATTTATTTTTATCTTTGAATTTAACAATGATATTACCTCTTTTCTTATAATACCATAAAGTCAACGAGGCTTTATAAAAATATTCGAATACAGTCTCATTGATCCTGCAATTTTATCAGCCTCACTCAAATGATTTCTACACTTGTCTACATTATCATCTTCTAAATACAATTTTGATAGCTTTATGTGAACTTTTAACAATTCTTTTACGCTGTTTATATTTTTGACAACTTCCAATATTTTGTTGTATGTGTTTATTTCTTTTTCTCTATCGTTTAATTGCTTATAAATATCAGCCAATCTGTAATTTCCCATTATGATGTATTCTATGTCATTGTTTTTATTAGCTATCGAAATGCCTTCTTCCATGAGACTTATAGATTCTTTGGTGTCCCCTATTTTAAATAACACGTTGGCTTTTTCAATAAGTGTATGGGACAATGATTTTTCATCTTTGCTGCGCCTTATCTTCTCTGCTTTATCAAGATACTCTAAAGACTTTTCATAATCATTTAGATCTGCGTAAATTTCGCCAATATTGCTGTAAATAAATCCTGCTATTGAATTTTCATCATTAACACCGTTTAGTAAATTTTTATATACGTCTAAAGATTTTTCAAGAAAGCCCATCGTTCTAAAGCAATTGGCTTTTATAGAACTTGCATAAATATAGTTAATAAGTTCATCTGATTTGTTACAATCTTTAAGAAATTTCTCAGCATATTCTATTGCATCATCATATTTGCCAATGTGTTTATAACATAATGAAATGTTATAAATCGCTTTATTTCTTATGCTTTTATCGTTTATTTCATCAGCAAAACTCATGGCTTTATCAAAGTAAAATATTGCTTCTGCATAATCAGTTATATTCATCTTGCAAACGCCTAACATATTATAAACGTATGGTATCTGTTCCTTGAATCCATACATCATCAATAGTTCAAGGGCTTTGTTGTAGTTCAATATTGCATCTATATATTTATTTGCATTATACATTATGTCGCCAATTTTAATGCTTATCAGTGCGTTTACTCGCTTTCTTCCGTATTTTTCTGCAATTTCAAGCAATTCATTTATTTTGCTTAAATCATCTTCATTGTTAATCTCTTTTAATTTTTGGACACAATAATATTCGGCTTCTTCAGCAGGCGTCATTAAAAGGTATTCACCATCTATGTTTAGATTTATGCCAATCTCTTTGGCTCTTTTATTAAATTTCTCTGCTATGACAGAAGCTGTTTCTTTGCTCATAGTGCTTCTACCGCTTTCAATCATGCTTATAAAGCCTCTGGTAATGTTTTTATCCTGTAGTTCTCTCTGTTTCATCTTAAGCATTTTCCTAATTTTCTTTAGCCTTTCACCTTGAGTTGAAAATTCCATATAAATTTCCCACTTTCTTTTTTATATACTGTCTTAAGTCTTAAATTAATATCTATTATACAATAAATGATTTCTAAAGACTATTGGTATAAAAGATAAAACATTTAATGAATTTACGTTTTTTATTTCATTAGAATATATATTTTGCTTTTTCAAGATGTTAACTCTAAATGTATTTTATTTCGTGCTACAAATCCGCTAATTAATACTATAAAACCACCTATTAACAGTACTGCCCTTACGCCCAAAAATTTTGCTGCAATACCCCCAAATGCTAATGAAATAATCGATGTTATATTTATTAACATTGTATTCATGCTAAATGTCCTCCCAAGGTATTGATTATCACAATTTTCCTGTATAATTGTAGTCCTTGAAATGGAATATAATGCATTGAATATTCCATTAAAAAATTGTATCAAAATTGCTAAAACAAAGAATGTATTTAATGGAAATACAGTAGTAGAAATTCCTAACCCTATCAATCCTAACTTAAAAATAACATCAACTGACACATTTTTTAGATATTTATATAAAACAAGTGAAGTCAGTATCATTGCTAACCCTTTAAAAGTAAGAATTGCACCATATCCCTGCGAATCTGTTTTTAAAAATTTATAAACATACATGATTAGCAATCCATTTAACATGCCAGCGGCTAATCCAACTATCATATTTATTGATAATGTATTGAAAATTATACAATTATCTTTTATATACTTTAATCCTTCGATAAATGAAATCTTTTCTGTTCGATCCAATTCTACATCATTTTGGGACTCATCTTTATATAATTCTATCAAGAAAATCATTACCATAGATAATAGAAAAGTCAAAGAATCAATATAAAAGCAATATTTAATATCAAATTTTGAAATAATAAAACCACTAATTGAAGGCCCTAATACCATCATTAATGAACTATATGAACTGCTTAAACTATTCACTTGTCTTAATCTGTCTTTTTTAACTATTTCCGGCAATATACTACTTTTAGCTGTATCATAGAATATAGAAATACTAGATACAATAAAAATTATAATAAAAACATATTCTTTAAAAAAAGGTATTAAAAAAACTAAGATAGCTCTAAAAAAATCTCCTAAAATTAGAATTTTATTCTTATTATAAATATCAACTATTTTTCCAGCAAATACTCCAAAGATTAATGAGGGCAATAGCATCATAATAGACAAAAACGACATATCTATAGATGAGTTATTAATGTTGTATACTAATGTTAAAACAGCAATTCTATCTATCCAATCCCCTATATCAGAAATTACCTGTAATGATATGAAAAGAAAAATATTTCTACTCACATTTTTCCACCTTTTATTGGATTTAATTGCACGATTTTAATAGTATTGCCAAATTATTAAACCATTATCATATTAAACAATATTACAAACACTTGAACTATTCAAAGTTAAAGCTTTTTTTATTCATCTTAGTTTCCTCCTTAAACCAAATTTTTCATATTATTTACTTTATTATATCATATCGAAATTCAAATGCAATATATTTTTTTATTTTTATTGCACTATTCAATAAGGAATTCAATTAATAATTTCCCAGGTTTTTGACAGTTACAGCATTTCAAATAGTTCCTAAAGCCTTACAATTAGCCCATTTTTGTGTCAAATTTCATTTATTTAAAAATGAGTAATATGAATAATTTTTTAAAAAAATATCTTAACTTTCTGATTGAAATTTCCGATATTTAAAATAGCGTTAATTGCAGTATTCTTGAGGACTTTCAAAAACATTACTCACTTTTTATAAGCATCAATAAGTTGCAAAATGTAATATTTTCAATGCTTCTTAAGCTTTTTCTTTTCTTTAACTGTCAAAAAAGGGAGTATAAACTTTTTTAGTAGCTTATACTAACTTCAATATACTCTGTAGATTTTTGTACACATAGCTTTTACAGTTAACCATCATTTGCATAATTATTAAAGCGGAAATAAAAAAAGATATCCGCCTTTTAACGGATACCCCTTCATTTTCACATTAGCACTTTTTACACTTTTAATTTTTAAGCACTTCTCAAGCACTTTTTTTATTTTAAAATCCTTAAATACTAGTGCGCCATTAGGGACTCGAACCCCAGACCCGCTGATTAAGAGTCAGCTGCTCTACCAACTGAGCTAATGGCGCATATTGTTATGGAGCGGACAACGAGACTCGAACTCGCGACCCTCACCTTGGCAAGGTGATGCTCTACCAACTGAGCTATGTCCGCATGATATATGGTGCGGGAGAAGGGACTTGAACCCATATGCCATGACTGGCACTAGAACCTGAATCTAGCGCGTCTGCCAATTCCGCCACTCCCGCATTAACGCCAGATTGTTTCTCTTTCAATATCTTTTTAAGTGACCCATCCGCGATTCGAACGCGGGACACCCTGCTTAAAAGGCAGGTGCTCTGCCGACTGAGCTAATGGGTCATGCTGGCTGGGATGGCAGGATTCGAACCTACGAACTGCCAGAGTCAAAGTCTGGTGCCTTACCACTTGGCTACATCCCATCAATGGGGTGGGTAGTGGGGCTCGAACCCACGACCTCCAGAGCCACAATCTGGCGCTCTAGCCAACTGAACTATACCCACCATATTATAAACATAAATCATATTCTCCAAAAAATGGTGCGCCTGAAGAGATTCGAACTCCCGACACACGGATTAGAAGTCCGTTGCTCTATCCAACTGAGCTACAGGCGCATATTGGAGCGGGTGATGGGAATCGAACCCACGTAGCTAGCTTGGAAGGCTAGAACTCTACCATTGAGCTACACCCGCATATACAGTTGTCATCGCTTGTTTCTGCCTCATCGCTCTGACAGTTTTAAATTATATCAGGAATATTTATCTTTGTCAACACCTAAAATTCAAATTTTGTTCCACTTTTTTTATTTCCAATGTATTCCTCCATATCATCTATATTTATTAGTTGCGGCACAATGATGCCATCCTCTATATTTACTATGGATACTGTCCGTGATGACCCTTCACGCGGCATTGAAGGGCTTCCAGGGTTCAATACAAGCATATCACCAGCCCTATATATTAGCGGCACATGGGTATGGCCATAAAACACAGCATCAACCCCGTATTCCCGGGCTTTTTCTATTATGATGCTTTTTTCAAATTTGACATAGTACTTATGCCCATGTGTTAATAATATTTTTTTACCAGCTACTTCAATAATCTTTTCGTACTTCTCTTTGTCGCCAAAATCGCAATTACCATATACATATACAGTTGGTATTCCAAACTCTTTATCCAGCGCTTCTGCATCTTTGTAATAGTCACCTAAGTGTATAATGTAATCAATATTTTTAATATTTTTTAAAATATTCCTGACTGATTGCAACATTCCGTGAGTATCACTTGTAACAAATAGTCTCATTTGCGGTCCTCCAAATTATTTTTTATATATTCTTTTAATTTTTTCAAAGCATTTGCCCTATGACTTACTTTATTTTTTTCTTCTAAGCTAAGCTCTGCTAATGTCTTTCCTATTTCATCAACATAAAATATAGGATCATACCCAAAGCCATATTGTCCTCTTGGAGCATCAATTATCCTACCATCCACTTTTCCTTCTATTATAGCTTCTCTTCCTTTGTAAATCAATGCTATTACGGTTTTAAAAGTAGCTTTCCTCTTTTCCATCGGAACACCTTTTAATAAGTTTAAAAGCTTGTTGTTGTTGTCTTCGTATGTGGCATTTACACCGGCAAATCTTGCAGTATAAACTCCTGGTTCACCATCTAAATAGTCCACAAACAAACCTGTATCATCAGCAATTACAAGTTCATCAGTTAAATCTGCTATAGCCCTGGCCTTTAAAAGAGCATTTTCTTCAATCGTTTTCCCTGTTTCTTCTACTTCATCATATGATCCAATGTCGTCTGCCGACAATACTTCATAATCTTCTTTAAAAAATTCCCTTATCTCATCCACTTTATGCTTGTTGTGGCTCGCTACAACTATTTTCATCGCTTTCAACTCCAATTTCTAATGATATATCTCCCAATGATTCTTTTTGAACCTGTATGATTTTATTCAAGCCTTCCTCCGCCAATTCTAAAAGCTCTGAAAAATCACTTTTGCTAAAAGGCCCACCTTCACCAGTTCCTTGTATCTCGATGAATTCGCCTTTATCCGTCATGACGATGTTCATATCAACATGTGCATTGCTATCTTCTAAGTAGCAAAGGTCTAAAAGCTTCTCATTGCCTACAATTCCTACGCTTACGGCAGCGACAAAACTTTTTATAGGGAGTTTACTTATAGCGCCTTTTTCCTTAAGTTTATTCATGGCATCTACAAGTGCCACAAACGAACCTGTGATAGAAGCAGTCCTTGTTCCACCATCAGCCTGTATTACATCGCAGTCAATCCATATTGTCTTCTCACCTAACGCATCTAGATCAACAACAGCTCTCAATGCTCTTCCAATGAGCCTTTGGATTTCCATGGTGCGTCCTGATTGTTTGCCTTTTGTTGACTCCCTCTGTGTTCTGGTTTCAGTAGCTCTCGGAATCATTGAATACTCACTTGTAATCCATCCTTTGCCAGTCCCTTTTTGAAATGGCGGTACTTTATCTTCAATTGATGCTGTGCAAATGACCTTTGTATTGCCGACTTCTATCAAAACAGATCCTTCTGCGTATCTGTTGAAATTTCTCGTTATCTTTATAGGTCTTAATGATCTGGAATCCCTTCCATCTACTCTTTTCATTTCTTCAGCTCCTTTATATTTTATATTATAATTTTAGCCTTATTTAATTTTCATTATCCAGAGCGCAAACCATAATATTATTTTAAAACCTTTTAAATCAATTTACAAGAAAGCATATAAAAAAAACAGGCGATTTGTTGCCTGTTTTAATTGCCGCCATATACGGAGTTTGAAACAGTCATGCTTATGCTGCCATTAGATAATTTGTCAAAATAATCGACAATCCCATTGTATATTCCTTGTGCAACTTTCCACTGGAAATTTTCATCAGTCAAAAGCTGAGCATCCGTAGGACTTGTGACGAATCCAGTCTCCACCAAAACAGCAGGCATCTTCGTCTGATTGAGAACGACTAAATTAGGCCTTTCTGAAAGCCCTCTGTCAGTGGTATTTATCTGTTTCATCAGATCATCATGAATTATCTGTGCAAATGTCTTTTCATCTCTTGTATCGCCATTGTAACCGTTTGGGTAATACAAAACTGTTGTGCCGTTTGCTGACGGCGATTCAAAAGAATCAGAATGGATGCTTACAAAGACATCTGCACCTGCATTATTTGCCTGTGAAGGCCTGTCATAAAGACCCACATCAGTGTCTGTTGTCCTGGATATCATAGTCCTGTATCCTCCATTGTCCAACAGCGTCTTCAATTTTAATCCAATGGCAAGATTAATATCTGCTTCATGTATCCCTCCGACACCTACAGCACCTGGATCAGAACCTCCATGCCCTGGGTCTATGTATACTAACTGCTTTTTGTTAGGGTCTGGTTTTGTTATTGTAAGCAATACGCCCTGAGGAGTTGGTTGAACACTAAAATCTGCTTTAAGGCTTGTCTCCGCAACAATCCTTACTGTATTGGCATCAAGCTGAGAATACCTAATCCCTGTAACTACGTTTCCGGTATACGATATGCTACCTGCCAGTTTACCATCAGACATTGTCAGACTTGCACCTGTCACATCTATAATGATCTTGTTATCACCATATCTGGATGGGCTAAAGTGGTCGGCATCTGTATTTATCGTTATCTGATCGCCATTGTTGACCTTAGCAGCTAAAATGTTCGTCACCTTATTTTGCCCTATTTTAAACGATATGTCAAATTCTTTTTTATCTTGTGACTGTGTTATAGTATATGGCATTGAATAGTCCATATTCACAACAAGTCTTGTTACTGCTGGTTGTAACTTGTTCTGCCCTATGTAGGCCTGATTTAAGCCATTTTTGTCTATCTTTATCTGCTTATTAGCAACAGTATTTATCGCATTGTTGAAGTCAAAGTAAATTCTTATGCTGCTGTCATCATTTACAGAACCACGCGTATACGTTAGAGGTCCATCACCTTTAACAGTTATGGTATACATACCATTTGTGTAATTTGATGTAAAACTCACAATATTAACATTGTTTGCAGAGGGAGGATCTACTTTCTTAGTAGCTTGAATTAGGTATTTGTCTGCGACCCATTTCACATCATAACCTAAGTTTTCAAACAAAAACCTCATAGGCACATACGTCGTATTGTTGTTTATAAGCCTTGCTGGAACATCCAACGATACATTATTGCCGTTTACTGTAGCGTAATTTTTACCTATAACCAATTTAATTACTTTGTCCTTTGAAGTCACAGTAACTGTCTGAGTCTTACCATCCCAGTCGACTTTTTGACCTAATCCTTCGCTAATTGCTCTAAGCGGCACTATTGTGCTATTGTCAATGATAAGCGGCGGATTATTGCCAGTGTCAAATTTTCCTCCATCGACGGTAATCGACACGTCAGGCACATTGTAGCTTATAGGTTTGTTATCAAGTACAATCGTAGCTTTATATGCATAGGCAGTTATGTAAAACGTAGACAAAAGCAGTAAAAGCGCAAAAAAAGCGATGACCTTTTTCAACATTTTCCCCCCTTTGCATATAAAATCGGCATTTTTTTCATCATATTTATATATTATTATACATATATTACAGACAAGTTACAAACATATTAAGATTTTATTAAGATGTTAAACGTTATTACTTTGAAATTAAAACTACAATGCAAAAAAATAAAGCACTCAAACGAGTGCCTTATTTATCAAAAAGATGACATGCAACAAAGTGTCCACTTCCAACCTCTTTCAATTGTGGCGTAACTTGGCTACATATGTCCATGGCATATTTACACCTTGTTCTAAATTTACATCCTGAAGGAGGATTAATTGGGCTTGGCACATCTCCTTCAAGTATGATTCTCTCCCTCTTTCTCTCCACTTCCGGATCAGGTATTGGAACAGCAGAAAGAAGCGCTTGTGTATATGGATGCAATGGATTTGTATACAGTTCACCGCTTTGTGTAAGTTCTGCAATCGATCCTAAATACATAACTGCAACTCTATCGCTTATATGCCTTACCATGCTTAAATCATGAGCAATAAAGAGATACGTCAATCCCTTTTCTTCTTGTAAATTCATAAGCAAGTTTACAATCTGGGCTTGTATGGACACATCTAATGCTGATATAGGCTCATCGCAGACTATAAACTCTGGCTCAATTGCCATTGCCCTTGCTATGCCTATCCTCTGCCTTTGTCCACCAGAAAATTCATGAGGAAACCTATTGGCATGTTCTTTATTTAAACCTACCATCTCAAGAAGGCTGTATATCCTTTCTCTCCTCTCTTTTCCAGTGTACAAACCATGAATGTCTATCCCCTCTCCTATGATATCGCCAACAGTCATGCGAGGATTCAGCGATGCGTAAGGATCCTGAAAAATCATCTGAGCTTTTCTTGCAAATTTCTTTCTTATTTCATTGTTCATTTTATGAACAGGTATATCGTCAAATATCACCGAACCACCTGTAGCCTCATAAAGACCAATTATAGTTCTACCTGTAGTAGACTTTCCACATCCCGACTCACCAACAAGCCCCAATGTCTCACCTTTTTTTATGCTAAAACTTACATCGTCAACAGCTTTTAACACACCGCCGCTGACGTGAAAGTATTTTTTCAAATTCTTAACTTCCAGTATTACATTATCTTTCACCTGCGTACGCCTCCTTTTCAAAAGGATTTTCAACCTTCGGCGCGTATGGATGCTTCAACCAGCAGGCAACCTTATGCGTATCAGTTTCATTGGTATACTCTGGTTGAGCCTCATAGCAAATTTTCATAGCATAGTTGCACCTTGCAGCAAATGGACATCCTACAGGAGGCGCAAACAAATCTGGAGGCGTTCCGACAATCGGCACAAGCTTCTCTTTATTCTGAGCATCAAGTCTTGGAACAGATTTTAAAAGTCCCCATGTATAAGGATGCTGTGGATGCTTAAATATCTCATCAGATGTGCCTGTCTCTATAACTTTACCTGCATACATGACTATGATTCTCTCTGCTATATCTGCAACAACACCCAAATCGTGCGTAATCATTATTATAGACGTATTGAATTCTCTTTGCAGATCTTTCATCAAATCGAGAATTTGCGCTTGTATCGTAACATCAAGCGCAGTAGTAGGTTCATCAGCAATGAGAAGTTTCGGCCTGCATGCCAATGCAATAGCAATCATGGCCCTCTGCCTCATGCCACCCGAAAATTCATGTGGATACTGATTTATACGCCTTTCAGCATTTGGTATACCTACTACGTCCAACATTTCCTTAGCTTTTTTCATCGCTTCAGCTCGTGTAACCTTCTGATGCTTCAAAATCACTTCGGCAATTTGTTTTCCAATTGTCATTGTCGGGTTTAAAGATGTCATAGGATCTTGGAATATCATGCCTATTTCTGATCCTCTTATTGCTTGCATTTGCCTTTCACTAAACTTTGATATCTCTTTCCCGTCGAATATGATTCTTCCACCTTTAAACCTACCTGGAGGCTCAGGGTTTAACCTCATGACAGCCTGCATCGTGACTGATTTTCCACATCCTGATTCTCCGACTATGGCTAACGATTCACCTTTCATAACTTGAAAGCTGACATCTCTTACTGCCTTTACTTCGCCTGCATACGTGTCAAATGAATATTCCAAATTTTGTACATCCAACAATACTTCTCTATCTCCCAAAATACTTACCTCCTTTAACGGCGAAGCCTTGGATCTAATGCATCTCTCAAGCCATCACCAAGCATGTTAAATGCCAGCATCGTTATGCTTATGAAGAAGCCCGGTATGAAAAGCTGCATTGGATACATTAGCAAAACTTGTGTAGCATCATTCGCAAGCGTACCCCAGCTTGCCAGAGGCGGCCTTATGCCAAGACCGATGTAACTTAAAAATGCTTCTGCAAATATTGCATTAGGAACATCAAACGTCATTGACACTATTATTGGACCCAGTGCATTCGGTATCAAATGCCTCAATATTATCCTGCCTGGGCTAGCTCCAAGTGTCTTAGCAGCCAACACAAACTCCTGCTCCTTAAGCTGCAGCACTTGACCTCTAACTATTCTGGCCATACCTACCCATCCCGTCATAACCATTGCAGTAATGATAGTCCATAAACCTTGACCCATCACAACCATCAAAAGAATTACGAGTATTAAGTAAGGTATGCCATAAAGTATATCGACAATACGCATCATGATATTGTCAACTTGCCCGCCAAAATAACCGGCTATACCGCCATACGTAACTCCAATTACCGCATCAAGTAAGGCAATCGTGACACCGATAAATAAAGATACCCTTGCACCCATCCAAACTCTTACAAAAAGATCCCTTCCAAGGTAGTCTGTCCCGAACCAATGAACTTTAGAAAATGGCTTATTTGTATTGAACAGATCCTGATGAGCGTAGTCAAAAGGCCTCAAATGTGGACCTATTATCGACATTATAACGAGAAGTATCAAGAAAATCAAAGATCCCATAGCAACCTTGTTCTTTCTAAGCCTTCTCCATGCATCTTGCCAGTAACTAATGCTTGGTCTTACAATCGACTGGCTTTCAGAAGCATTTGCTCCTACTATTTCAAATTTATCCTTGCTTATGTCCACCATTCTACTTTCCTCCCTTTGCCAGTCTTACTCTTGGATCTATAAGTCCATAGGCAATATCCACTATGAACATCATGACTACCAATATGATGCTATAAAATATGGTCGTACCTAATATCATGGAATAATCTTCATCGTATATGCTTTGCACAAAGAACTTTCCAAGACCTGGTATGCTGAAAATCTGTTCAATGACAAACGTTCCTGTCACTATTCCAGCAAATAATGGACCTAATACTGTCACAACAGGCATAATGGCATTTCTAACCATGTGCTTCCATATTATCTGCAACTGTGAAAGTCCTTTCGCTTTTGCCGTCTTTATATAATCCTGCCCAATGACGTCTAACATACTTGTTCTCATCATACGAGAAATTATAGATAGTGTAGCGAATGACAAAGCGATGGATGGCAATATGGTGTATTTAAATGAACCCCATCCCGACACAGGAAGCAACTTTAGCTTAGATGCCAAAAGAAGCTGCAAAAGCGTAGCTATTATGAAGTTTGGAACGGAAATTCCAATTATCGCTAAAAACATCGAAAAATAATCCCAACCGCCTCCACGCTTCAATGCTGCAACAATTCCAAAAAATAATCCGAAGACAACACCAAGGAAAATTGATTGCACTCCAAGCTGGAATGAAGCTGGAGCAGATTGCTTAATTATATCGTCTACTGTTCTATTTAAATATTTGAGGGAGATTCCTAAATCACCATGCATTAAATTATCCAAATAATACCCATATTGTACAATGAGAGGTTTATCGAGATGATATTTTGCCAACATATTTTGTCTTATTTGCGGTGGAACCTTTTTTTCACTCGTAAAAGGATCACCTGGTATCATGTGCATCAAGAAAAATGTCAATGTTATGATTACCCATATTGTAATCAGCATGTATACAAATCTTTTAATTGAATAATTTAGCAACCAAAACACCTCCTATAAATATTCGTTTACCATATATATGTTAACTAAATTTAGATTCAATACCTGTTTATCATTGTTGATATTTTACATACTGTTTGCAGTAATCCCCCCGCGGACTGTAACAATCGCGCTCACTGATTGTGAATATATTCTTATGTCACTTTATCAATTTTCCTCCTATAGTAAATAAAAGTGAAAATAAATAGTACTTACCCCCAGCTATACCTAAAAACACCCCCCGCTATTTGTATTTTTTGATTTATATGATAATTGAATTTTTTATATACATAAATTTTATTACATTTAGATTTATTAATCAATAACAAATTTTTACCCGTTACATTTACAAAGAAACCGATATAATTTACTTATTTTAAACTATGAAAAATTCTGCCACAAAAATTTCACGAAAATATTGTTATTTGTAAACTAAATACTTTTTAAGTATAGCACCATTGGCAATCAATCTCAATATTTTAAAGCATTTCGGCAATTTTTTAGAGTTGGTTAAAATCTTTGTTGAATTGCACGAAAATTTGCAAACATGCAAAAACCGGGGAATTGACCCCGGTTCATCCTCATTGATGAATTCTTATTGGTTCTTACCTTCTATATATGCCCACTTAAGTTCCCAATCAGTACCAAAATTCGGCACAATTAGATCTTTAACATAACTCTTTGTGACAATTGCATAAGCTTGGAAGTAAAGTGGACCTATAGCCATATCATTCATGGCAATCTTCTCCGCCTGTATCATGTCATCGTTTCTCTTCTTCAAGTCTGGCGTCGACTTTGCATCATCAATCAACTTGTCGTATTCTGGATTGCTGTAGAAAGCAGTGTTATTACCGTTGTTTGTCTCCCACATGTCAAGGAATGTCATTGGGTCATTGTAGTCTGCGCCCCATCCAGCCAATACCATATCGTAATTTCCTTTATTCATATCGTCTAATCTTATCTTAAATGCCTCATTCTTTATCTGCACATTTACGCCAAGATTTTGATTCCACATTTGCTGCAACGCTTCAGCATTCTTTTTAGCTGCACTTGTATCATCTGCTGTAAATGTGATTGTAGGCAATTCTTTTAAGCCTAATTCTTCAAGCCCTTTCTTCAGATAATCTTTTGCAGCCTGCACATCATTGTCTTTAAAGAATGGTGAACCGTCTTGCTTTGAAAAATCCTCCCCGTTATATCCAGGTACACCTGGCGGCACTATCGACTCTGCCGGTATAGAGCCATTCTTCAAAACCTGCTCTGTAAATGCTTTTCTGTCTATAGCCAATGTAAATGCTTTTCTGATATTTACGTTTTTAAATATGCCTTTCTTGTCATTGAATTGTATATACCAGTTGGTAGCAACAGGCTTTATTGAAAATTCTTTTGTATTCTTGTACTTATCCATCAGATCGCTTGGAACCCTCATCTGATCAAGCGTACCATTGTCATAATTTTGAGCTTGTGTATTTGCGTCTTTTATTATCAAAAGATTAACCTTCTGTAGCTTAACACTGTCTTTGTCCCAGTAATCAGGATTTTTCTCTAAAACGAGATTTTGATCGTGATTCCACTGCTTTAATACGAATGGACCACTATAAACTAATGTATCTGGACTTGAACCTAATTTATCGACTCCTACTTTTTCTACAAAAGACTTCTCTTGTGGCAAATATGTTCCAAATGCAGTAAGACCTAAGAATTGTGGCGCAGGAGCTTTTAACTTGACTTGTAACGTCTTATCGTCAAGGGCCTTTATTCCTACTTGGTCAGCACTGCCTTTGCCAGAGTTGTACTCCTCAGCGCCTTGGATGTAATAAAATTGATATGCATACTGTGATGCTGTCTTAGGATCTAATACTTTCTTCCAAGAGTACTCAAAGTCATAAGCTGTTATTGGATTTCCATCGCTCCACTTTATCCCATCTTTTAAGTGGAAAGTATAAGTTAGACCATCACTTGATATATCCCAGCTTTTTGCGAGGCCAGAACCTGGCTTAAGCTGTCCATCTTTGTCATACCTTGTCAATCCTTCAAGAACATCATTCAATACATCAAATGATGCAACATCTGTTGAAGTAAATGGGTTTAAGTTTGGCGGATCTGCTGCTAAATTTAATGTCAGAACTTGCTCATCTGTCTTTGCAGTTTGAGTACCTGAACTGCTATTGTTTTTGCTTTGAGAGCTGCTGTTATTATTTGCTGAACACCCTGCCAATAAAGCAGAAAGTGCTAATACCAATGTCAACAATAAAGCTAACCAATTTTTTCTCTTCATCAAAAATTTCCTCCCATCAAAATATAATATTTTTGATTTTACTCCCCCCAAAAATAAGTCCTCATCTCTCACCCCCAGCTATGTATGATTTATTTGAAGAACTTCTTTGGCAACACAAAATTTTAATTTAAAGTACAACCGAAAATCAAAATCTACTGCATGTTTAAGAACATTTTACTCATAATATACTATGCATGCGATATTGAGATAAATTTACTGTTCACAATTTTAAAACAATTTACGAGGATTTTTATTTATTATATCATTAGATGTTTTGCTATACAAGTATATATTAAAAATTCAGTGAAAATTGTTTATGTAATACTACTATCTTGTATTTTTTAGTATATTCTGAAATAATATTAAATTTAAAAAGCATACACCGTTTCTAATAGTGTATGCTTAAATTTAAAAAATAATAATATTTATTTTGAGAGCTCTTCTAATAAAATTTTATTTGCCAATTGTGGATTTGCTTTCCCCTTTGTTGCTTTCATTATTTGTCCAACCAAGAAGCCTATTGCCTTGTCTTTGCCATTTTTATAGTCTTCAACAGATTTTGGATTATCCTCGATGACCTTTAATGCAATCTCTCTAAGTTCATCTTCATTGCTAAGCTGCTTTAGACCTTTCTCCTCTACGATTTCTTCGGGATTTTTACCTGTCGCAAACATTTCCTCAAAGACCGTTTTAGCGATAGAACCCGTAATAGTACCATTATCTATCAAGTTTAAAAGCGAAGCCATCTGATGTGGCTTAATCAAAACTTCTTCGACTTCTTTTCCCGTCTCCTTTAAAAGCCTCATCATTTCACCCATTATCCAATTGCTTACTGTTTTAGCTGATGAGTACTCTAAAACGCACTTCTCAAAAAAGTCTGCTAATGGTTTTGATGAAGTAATTACAGATGCATCGTATTCTGGAATGCCATATTGTGTGACAAATCTTTCCTTCTTATGCTCAGGCATTTCAGGAAGTGATTTTCTTATTTCCTCTTTCCATTCATCAGAGACTATTATTGGCACAAGGTCTGGATCTGGAAAATACCTGTAATCGTGGGCTTCCTCTTTGGAGCGCATCGACTCTGTAATGCCTTTTTGCTCGTTCCAACGGCGAGTCTCCTGCACTATTGTCTCTCCGCCCTCTATGAGTTTTATCTGCCTTTTTATTTCGTATTCCAATGCCTTCTGAACTGCTTTAAATGAATTTAAGTTTTTAAGCTCGATCTTTGTCCCAAACTCTTTGCTGCCAACAGGTCTTACTGATACGTTTGTATCAACCCTCAAAGATCCCTCCTGCATTTTGCAGTCAGATACTTCAGAGTATTCAAGGACGCTTTTCAGTTTTGTTAAGTACAGGTAAGCTTCCTCAGGAGTCCTCATATCTGGTTCAGATACTATCTCAATAAGCGGCACACCTGTCCTATTGTAATCTACTAATGATCCATCTACGTTCTCATGCATTAACTTGCCAGCATCTTCTTCTATGTGTATCCTGGTAAGCCCTATTTTCTTTTTTACCCCATCAGATGTTTCAATTTCTACGTATCCATTTTTGCAAAGCGGTAGGTCGTACTGAGATATCTGGTATGCTTTGGGCAAGTCTGGGTAAAAATAATTTTTTCTATCCATTTTGCTAAATTTAGATATTTCGCAATTTAGCGCAAGTCCAGCCTTCACAGCATACTCTACGACTTTCTTGTTCAAAACAGGCAATGTTCCTGGTAATCCCAAACACACTGGACAGACATGTGTATTTGGTTCACCGCCAAATTCAGTAGTACAATTGCAGAATATTTTCGTCCTCGTAAGAAGCTCTGCATGTACTTCAAGTCCTATGACTGCTTCGTAATTCATCATTTAGCACCACCTTTAAAACTTGGTTTTGCATTAA
This sequence comes from Thermoanaerobacterium sp. PSU-2, assembly GCF_002102475.1. Classification (NCBI taxonomy): domain Bacteria; kingdom Bacillati; phylum Bacillota; class Clostridia; order Thermoanaerobacterales; family Thermoanaerobacteraceae; genus Thermoanaerobacterium; species Thermoanaerobacterium sp. PSU-2. The sequence continues at coordinate 115,860 of NZ_MSQD01000001.1, forward strand.
AGCTTAAAGCTTTTTCAAAAGCATATGCTGCATTTAATATCGTTCCTTCATCAAAATGCTTACCGACGATCTGAAGGCCTACAGGAAGTCCATCTGAAAGTCCACAAGGCAGCGACAATCCCGGAAGTCCCGCTATATTAACTGGAACCGTATATACATCAGCCAAGTACATTGCCAATGGATCTTCAACTCTTTCACCGATTTTAAAAGCCGTCGTAGGCGACGTTGGGCCAACTATCACATCCACATCTTGAAAAGCCTTCTCATAATCCTGTTTAATAAGTGTCCTTACTTTCAGCGCTTTGTTGTAGTACGCATCATAATACCCCGAACTTAATGCGTATGTGCCTAACATTATCCTTCTCTTTACTTCTTTTCCAAAGCCTTCGCTTCTGGATACCATGTACATATCGATAAGGTCTTCGTATTTTTCTGCTGCGTGGCCATACCGTATGCCATCATATCTGGCCAAATTTGAACTTGCCTCTGCAGATGCTACTATGTAATACGCCGCCAGCGCATAATCCATGTATTTAAGGCTTATTTCCCTTATTTCGGCTCCTAACTCCTCAAATGTCTTTAACGCGTCTTCAATGGATTTCTTTACTCCTTCATCAAGCCCTTCTCTAAAGAATTCTTTTGCAAATCCTATCTTCATTCCCTTTATATCGTCTTTCAGGAATTCCTTATAATCACTTTTTCTTACGTTGTCTACAGAAGTAGAATCTTTTGGATCATGACCCGCAATGGCATTTAGCACAATAGCACAGTCTGTCACGTCTTTTGTGATAGGGCCTATTTGATCTAAAGATGACGCAAAAGCGACAAGTCCATATCTGGAAACAAGGCCATATGTAGGTTTCATGCCAACGACACCGCATAATGACGCAGGCTGCCTTATAGAACCACCTGTATCAGATCCAAGTGAAAATGCACACTCATCAGCAGCAACTGATGCAGCAGAACCTCCAGATGAACCTCCAGGCACTCTTTCCAAGTCCCATGGGTTTTTAGTCGTCTTGAAAGCTGAATTTTCGGTAGATGAGCCCATCGCAAATTCATCCAAATTTGCCTTTCCCACCATTACAGCACCAAGACTGTTAAGGTTCTCCACCACTGTTGCATTATAAGGAGGAATGAAATCTTCAAGCATTTTCGATGCACACGTAGTTTTTATGTTCTCTGTGCACATATTGTCCTTTATGACAACAGGTATACCTGTCAAGTCATTTATGTTTCCATCTTTAATCATTTTGTCAGCTTCTTCGGCTTTTTTAAGCGCAAAATCATCTGTTTCGCATATCAACGCGTCTACTTTTGGTTCAACTTCATTTATTCTTTTTAAATACGCCTTAGTCACATCTACAGCGCTTACTTCTTTTTTCCTTAAAAGTTCATTAAGCTCATGTATTGTTAATTCATGCAATTCCATCAATACCACCTCACTCGATTATCTTTGGTACTTTAAAGCATCCATCTTCTTTTTCTTTAGCATTCATAAGGATTTTTTCTCTGTCCATTGATGGCACAACTTCATCTTCGCGGAAAACATTGCTTATTGGGACAATATGCGCTGTAGGCTCTACGCCATCTGTATTTAGCTCATTTAACTTGTCCACATATTTTATAATGCTATCAAGCTGATGAGAAAATTTCTCTAACTCGTCATCAGAAAATTTAAGCCTTGCTAATTTTGATACGTGGATAACTTGGTCTTTTGTAATTGACATGCATACACACCCTTTCAACTCTTAAATACTAATAAAAAGCATCATTTAGTTAATTTTATCATTGTTTCAACATGTTTTCAAACTGTTCTTCATTTAAAATCTTTACTCCAAGCTCTTGTGCTTTTGAAAGCTTTGAACCTGGATCTGCACCTACAACGACATAATCTGTCTTTTTGCTGACAGAACCTGTCACTTTTCCCCCTCTTTCTTCTATAAGCTTTTTAGCCTCATCTCTTGTGTACTTTTCAAGTGTTCCAGTTAAGACAAAAGTAAGTCCTTTAAAATCGTCATTAACATTTATTGCATCCTTCTTGCGCATATTTACACCAGCAGCTTTCAATCTGTCTATTATATTGAGATTTTGCTTTTCCTTAAAAAAGGCTACCACACTGTCTGCCATCTTAGGGCCAATTTCCTCTATTTCAGTAAGCTCCTCAAAAGTAGCTTTCTCAAGAGATTCCATCGTCTTGAAATGACTGGCTAAAATGCCGGCAGCTTTGCTTCCAATGAGATCAATGCCAAGCCCAAAAATCAATCTGTCTAAATCTCTGCCTTTGCTTTCTTCTATAGCATTGATGAGATTCTTTGCTGATTTATCTCCCATCCTATCAAGTTTTACCAAATCATCGTACTTCAAATAATACAGATCTGATATATTGTGTATAAGATGGTTGTCAAGAAGCTGTCCTATTACCGCTGGTCCTAATCCATCTATGTCCATGGCATCTTTAGATGCAAAGTGTATTATGCCTCTTTTTAACTTAGCAGGACAGTTTAAACCTGTGCACTTAGTCACAGATTCACCTGGAAGCCTCACTGTTGCAGCACCGCACTCAGGACACACTTCTGGCATGATAAAAAACTTCTCGCTGCCATCTCTTTCTTCTGCTACAACACTTACAACTTCAGGTATGATTTCGCCTGCTTTTTGGATTATCACCGTATCACCGATTCTTATGTCCTTTTCTCTTATGTAATCTTCATTGTGAAGCGTCGCTCTTGATACGATGGAACCTGCAATTTTCACAGGCTCTAATATGGCAGTTGGCGTCAATGCACCGGTCCTTCCAACCTGAACTACTATGTCTTTGACTTTCGTCTTTTGTCTTTCTGCTGGATACTTAAATGCGATTGCCCAACGAGGATCCTTTGCAGTAGAACCTAAAATATCCCTTTTCTCCAAATCATTTACCTTGACAACAGCGCCATCTGTTTCATAAGGCAAACCATCCCTTATGTCCCTTATGTAATTTATGTCATCAATGACTTCGTCTATATTTCTACATACTTTAATATGGGGGCTTACTTTAAATCCTTGATATTTCAAAAATTCTAATGCTTCGGCATGCGTTTTTAATTCTATTCCATCTATTCTCTGTAAATTAAATACGAAAATGTCCAGATCTCTTTTAGCCGTGATTTTAGGATTTAATTGCCTAAGTGATCCAGCAGCAGCATTTCTCGGATTTGCAAAAAGGCTTTCTCCGTTTAATTCTCTTTCTTCGTTTAACTTTTCAAATGAAGCCTTAGGCATAAAAACCTCACCTCTTACGATGAGGTTTAAATCATCTTTAAGTCTTAAAGGAATTGATTTAATGGTTTTTAGATTGTTTGTCACATTTTCACCTATAATTCCATCACCTCTCGTGGAGCCGACAGTAAAAAAGCCATTTTCATATATAAGCTCCACAGATAAACCGTCAATTTTAAACTCTACTACGTATTCTACATCACCGACAGATGCTCTTACTCTCCTGTCAAAATCTCTAAGCTCGCCTTCAGAAAAAGCATTTGCCAAACTTTGCATCGGCACTACATGTGTAAATGGTTCAAACTCTTTCAAAGGTTCGCCGCCAACCCTTTGAGTGGGTGAATCAGGTGTCTTAAATTGAGGGTACTTTTCTTCTAACTCAATGAGCTCTCTCATCATCATGTCGTATTCGTAGTCGGATATCTCTGGCTTGTCCAGTACATAGTACATGTAGCTGTGATGATTAAGCTTATCTCTCAATTCCTTTATCCTGTCTTCTATCGTCATAAATACACCACCTTACGATATAGCCCTGATTGGAGCGTACTTCAAAGACAACCTCTTTATGCCAACATTAGGAAATGCAACAGTCAATTCCTTGTCATCGCCGCTTCCATCCACGCTCACTACAGTTCCAATGCCCCATAATTTGTGCTCAACCTTATCTCCTGGGTTGTAGTTTTCTTTATTATTCGCCTTCCTGGCAAAAGTATTTATATACGATGAAACTGAAACATAATCATTTCTTTTAACAGTGCCTTTGTCGTATTCAATGACCAAATCTCGAGGAATTTCATTGATAAACCTTGAAGCCGTATTGTACTGTGGCTTGCCGTACAGATTTCTATTTCTCGCATAAGTCATAAAAAGCCTTTCTTTTGCCCGAGTTATGCCTACATAACACAGCCTTCTTTCTTCCTCCAGTTCATGCTCGTCCACAAATGACATAGAATTAGGAAATATCCCTTCTTCCATACCTGCTATAAATACGACGGGAAATTCAAGCCCTTTAGCTGAGTGTAGCGTCATTAAAACTAAGCTTTCTCCTATTTCACCTGCCGTATCAATATCAGATACCAATGTTATGCTTGACAAAAAAGCTTCTAAAGACTTGTCCTGGGAGCTTTCCATGAATTCACGTGCTGCACCGATAAACTCATTTATATTTTCTATTCTTCCTTCAGATTCTTCAGTGCCGTCGGCCTTAAGCTCCTCTATATATCCAGTTTTATCCAGTACATAATCGATAACTTCAGTGACAGTCATAAAGTCAAGCTGGCTTATCAGATCGTCAATAAACTCTTTAAAGCTATCAAGTGCCTTTCTCGTTCTTCCGCTGACTTCAACATTAGGAATTGCAAAGTACATGCTTGTGTCATGTTCTACAGCGTATTTTTCTAAAGAAGCTACAGTTGACTCACCAATGCCTCTTTTAGGCACATTTATTATCCTTTTTAATGATACATCATCGTATGGATTTATAAGAATCCTTAAATACGCAATAATGTCTTTTATCTCTTTTCGATCGTAAAACCTCAATGCTCCAACTAATTTATACGGTACGTCATTCGCCATACAAGCTTCTTCAAATATACGGGACTGGGCATTTGTCCTGTATAAGACAGCAAAATCCGAATATTTTCTCCCCTCAGAAACCAAGTTTTTTATCGTCTCTATGATGAAATTAGCCTCATCCCTCTCATTTTGTGCTTCCCATACGACAATCTTTTCACCGTTTTTATTATCTGTCCACAGTCTTTTTCTTTTTCTTTTAACATTATTGTCAATGACGCTGTTGGCCGCATCAAGTATAACCTGCGTTGAGCGGTAATTTTGTTCAAGCTTTATAACCTTAGCCTCTGGATAATCTTTCTCAAAGTCTAAAATATTCTTTATGTCGGCCCCTCTCCATCCATATATGCTTTGATCATCATCACCTACGACACAAAGGTTTCTGTACTTTTGGGCCAATAAATTTACAAATTCATACTGTGGCCTATTTGTATCTTGATACTCATCTATCATTATATACCTGAATTTGTTTTGATAATACCTCAATATGTCCTCGTTTTTTTGAAAAAGTTCTATGGTCTTTATTATTATATCATCGAAATCCAGTGCATTGTCCTTCTTAAGCTTCTTTTGGTACAGCTTATAAACATCAGCAATTTTTTTATTTCTGTAGTCATTGCCAAATTCCAGCAAATAGTCGTCTGGCGATATCATCTTGTCTTTTGCCTTTGATATGGCAGCTAACATTCCTTTTATTGTGTACTGCTTGTCATTTAAATTCAACTCTTTTATACAGTCAGAAATCAGCGTTTTTTGATCTTGCGTATCGTATATTACAAAATTTCTATCGTACCCTATCTTTTCAATATCCCTTCTCAATATGCGGACACATGCTGAATGGAATGTAGAAACCCATATATCTCCTACATATCCTAAAAGCGACTCAACTCTGTCCTTCATTTCTTCTGCTGCTTTGTTTGTAAATGTAATGGCGATGATGTTAGCTGGTGACACATTTTTCTCCCTTACAAGGTATGCAATTCTATGTGTCAAAACTCTCGTCTTGCCGCTGCCTGCACCAGCCAAAATCAAAACAGGTCCTTCTGTAGTGACAACTGCCTCCTTCTGTCTGTCATTTAATCCTTCAAGAATATTCATCTAATTCACTCCAAATAAAATATTTGCACCTAAACTTACGATTATATTGTATATGTAACTTTTCAATTAATCAACCATTTTATCGTCACGCCTATAATCAAATAAAATCTCGGGTCTACCGAGATTTTTCCTTTAATCTATCTAAAATCAAATTGTATCCATTTGCTCCATAATTAAGCGCCCTGTTGACTCTGCTTATTGTAGCGGTGCTGGCTCCTGTCTTTTCGGCTATTTCAATATACGTCTTCCTATCTCTTAACATTTTAGCCACTTGAAGTCTTTGAGCCAGCGATTTAACCTCGTTTATGGTAGCTATATCTTCAAAAAAACGATAACATTCTTCCATGTCTTTAAGCATTAAAATCGCTTCAAAAAGCTTGTCCACGTTCTCGTCCTTTATTTTAGAATCGTACATCGACAATCCCTCTCTCTTAAAATTTTTTATAAAATGTCCATCTCCATTGTACAAAATTTGCACAAATTATTCAATACTTTAAAGCAAAAAAGATAAAAAGCAATCTAAAAAGACAAAATTAAAAGGTGAGGATTGACTCACCTTTTAATTCAATATTTATTTTACCTTCTTTTCAAGGGCATCTAACCTCTTGTAAAGATCCACAAGTCTTCTTATGAGGTTCTTTTCTGCAAGAGCCGTCATAAGCTGGTCTTGAGCGTGTATAACAAGGAAATTAGGTGTTTCGCTTTGTTCACCTTGCACCAATGCGTTTTGATAATCATGGCCTGCGTAAAATTCCTCATCAGCCTTTTCTAGATGCTTCTCGGCAGATTCAAAATCCCCTTTTTCTGCTGCATCTAATGCTTCATAAGCCTCGCCTCTGGCGTTCCCACCGTGCAAGACTAAATTGTATATAATTTGCTCTAATTCCATCAAAGGGTTCCTCCTTAATATATTTTAATTATTTTTCCTCAAGCTCTCTTTCATTCTTCAAAAGCTGTGCTTCATACATTTTGAAGAATGGATAGTATATGATACCTGCTACAATCAGGTTTACAAGCTGTAGAATCGGTCCTCTCCAGTCAAGACCACTTGATATGAAACCACCTATAAATACAGGAACTGTAAATGGAAGCTGGTACAATGGTCCTGTTACTAAGTGGAAATGGAATGCGATGTAGTTTATCGTAACAACCGCTGCAGGTGCAATTATAAATGGTATCATCAATATAGGATTTAAAACTATTGGAGCACCGAAAATAAGCGGTTCATTTATATTGAATATAGCAGGGATAAGCTCTGCTGTACCTATCGTCTTAAGCTGTTTTGATGCTGAAAACAAGAACATTATGACAAGAGGCCATGTTGTACCTGAACCACCAAGGTGTGTGAACATATGGAAGAATGGTTCTGTGACGATACCTGTCATAGGTTGATGTGCATTTAATGCTTTTACATTTGCAGCAAGCTGACTCATCCAGAAAGGATATGCTATAGATGATACGACATTCATGCCGTGGATTCCAAGTGACCACAAAAGCATCATAAGGATTATCTCAGCTAAAGCTGCCCAATAGCTATTTGATGCTGCAACAAGCGGCTTAAATAGCTCTATTACTAACTGTGGCAATGTGACTTTGAAGTTAGCCCATACGATCCACTCTACTATCCAAGCCGATACTACCATGACAAACATCGGTACAAGTGCCATAAAGCTTCTTACAACATAAGGTGGCACGGCTTCAGGCATCCTTATTACAAGGCCTTGCTTATTGAAGAATCTAACCACAACTGCTGTCAACACGCCTATTATTATAGCTACAAACAAACCTTGTCCACCAAGGTAATTTAAAACATCACCGAAACTTACTTTTGTAACGTCTGATGCTGGGAATGTTGTTACTAAAAATGCTAACATGGAAATAATACCTGTCATTGCTTCATCAAGATCCCAGCGAGTAGCCAAACTATATGCTGTACCAAATGCAACCATCAAAGCCATAATGCCAAACGATAAGTTAAAAGGAATCATCAACTGGCCAGCAATAGGCTTAATAGCATTTGCCCACGCCACAATAGGACCCCAATTTGCGCCTTCTGCAAGTGGTGGATTGGCTATTATCAAAAACAATGAACCTGTCAATATAACTGGCAATGCGAAACTTGAAAAAGCATCTCTTATAGATTGAAGTATGACATTTTGAGCAATCCTTGCCAGTACAGGCATCAAAGATGACTCCATCCATTTCATAAACCAATTGTTAGTAAGTCTTTCGTTCATCTTATTACCTCCTATGCATCTTTTCCATTTTTCTTAGCAAGCTCGATGATCTGATTCAATATCTTTTTTGCATCCATAAGTGCAAAAGCCTGCATATCAACGATGTCAACAGGAATGCCAAACTTTTCAGCTATCGTCTCAACTTCCTTCTTTAAATGCCTTACCTGCGGCTCCAAAAGAGCAACATCGTATTCTTCAGCTTTTTTCTTGAATTCACCTGTGCCTCCCGCATCTACTGTCACATCTAAACCTTGCTTTTTTGCTTCATCAGTCACTTTTTTTGCTAATGCACTTGATGTAGCACCCCAACTGCACAATATAACACCATGTATAGCCATAGTAAATTACCTCCTTTTTTTGTTTTTCTTTTTTATTTCATTTTTTAAATTTTTGTCATACAATTTAAGCATCCTTATCATGTACGCTTGTATAAGGGCAATTCCCGCAATGAAAAATGCACCAAACAAAAGAATCTCTAAGCCATGTGCAAATGTATCATTTATCATAGAATACACAGCAGTTGCAATCCACACCAAGGACAGCATCGTATAGAAAATTTTTCGTTGCTTTACCGAAATACTAAACATTTTAATCACCTACAAGATTTCTCTTTATTTCATCGTAATACTTATCCATCAAGGCCTTCTTCACAAATTCCTTCGCCTCATCAATTTTGTTAATCTCATTGAGATTTTTTACCAAGTCTTTGCTTTCAATAAATGAAACACTTAAATCGCCAAGTATCTCTATCCACATCTTGTCGTCATCCGGTGCAACCATTAGAAAAGCTGTCTTTATGATTTCATACTCGTTAATCAAATTTTTCATCTTGACATGGCTTTTCACTTTTCCAAAGACGAGGATTGGCTCCACCAAATCAGATGCTGTACAGTGGTAGATTACAAACCCTTTCCCTGGAAGTATTATCTTCCCAAGGCTTTCTCTTCCCAAAAGCTTATCCTCTATCTGCTTTATCTTCTCATTATTGATTCCATCATTACCAGCAAAATCTTCTAAGAGAAAATCTATGATGTCTTTTGAGTTTTTGCCATAGACATCTTTAAGCTTAAGGAAATCGCATAGCTCAATTATCCTTTTGCCATACCACGCAATGTGTTCCAATTCTTTGTACCTGTCGCCTATGACTTTTTTCTCCGAGAAGTCCATTATAAAATCTGTGTTTAAAGCGTCTTTCAGTTTTTTTACGTCTTCATCTAAAAGCAGCGGATTGACTATTATTGTCTCTTTGTCCTTTATGTCCAGCGGAATTGTAGACACTATCAAGTCAATATCATCTCTATCTTTAAAGTCTTTAACTCTCAAGCTGGAAACTGTATCTACAATATTCAATTGTGGAAACATCTGAAGCTTAGATAGAAGCATCCTCGATGTCCCTATGCCGCTGGCACACACGACTAAAATATTGTGCCTTTTCATCATATCGCTTTTTCTTGCTATAGATGCGCCAAAATGCATCGCAATATAGCCAATTTCATCATCAGGCACATCAACATTAAGCTTGTCTTTAATCACATTTGCAATAGATATACATTTTTCAAATAAGCCGCTGTACCGTTCTTTTATGTCATTTATAAGCGGATTTCTAATCGCAAGACCCATGCGAAGTCTAAAGATAGTAGGCCTTAAGTGCGTCTTTAAACCGCTTAAAAGCATCGTATCGCCTTTAAGATCAGTGCCAAATTCATCTTCTGCAACGCTGACCATCTCATGCAGTATTTCATTTAACAACTCGTCATTTACGTCTTCGGTATTTGCCCTATACCTTGCTCCTTGTAGATGAATCGTTATATATCCGATTTCATCTTCTGGAATAGAAATATCGAATTCTTCCTCCAGAAACCTGGCAAGCATTTCTGCAAACTTATACTCATCTGACTTCCTAAGCTCATAGAGGCTTTCATTACCTATTTTTATCTTTTCGCCTTCTTTTATTCTTTTTAGCGCCAATGCCAGATGTACCGTAAGCCCCATGTAGGAGCTTTCTGCTAATTCGTAATCAAGGGATTTCTCCAATTTTTGTATAGCCTTCTCTATCTTTAAAACCGTATCGTAGTCTATAAGCCTGAGTAATCTATCATTTATGTCTTCACTAAGCTTGTTTATATTATTGTACCCTTTATTTAAAAACTCAATTAGGTCTTTTGTCTCCACATTGTCATACAGAAAATTTATTATGGCCCTTCTTATATTGCTTTCATCGCCTTTTACGTATATGCCAACACCAGGCTTAGTTACAATTGTAACATTTTGCTTGTTTAGCCACTTATCGATCTCTTTAATGTCATAGCTTATTGTTGCCGTAGTCACATTGTATTCTTTAGCGAAGTACTCAAGTTTTACAGGTTCTTTCATCTGCAAAAGCTCAGATAGTATCAACTTTCGCCTTTTATCAGCGTCAATGCTTGGCCTATAACCTATTACATCGAATTTGAATTTTTCGATATCATTATCAGTTCCTTCTAAAACTAGTACTCCATCGTCATTTTTAAGCTTCAAATTGTATTCTTTTATATATTCATTTATTGCATTTATTTCTCTGTAAACAGTCCTTTTGCTTAACTTGTACAAAACGACGATATCGTCCAAACTGGAAATTTCTTTTGAAAGAACCTTTTTGAAGATTTCTAATTGGCGCCTACTTAACTCTTTCATAGATATTTGTCCTTTCGTCTATGACAAATTATTAATAAGTTAACTTATCTTTCATCTTAATTATAATCAATTTATTGATTAAATCAACACAAACTTGTGAATACACTGTCAGATTTATTATGACAAAAATTTAATATTGTCGCATGAAAATTTTGCTTGACTTTTCAACATCCATCCTATATAATCATTTTAACAACTAAAAACGAAATTATTCTCTTATCTAGAGAGGTGGAGGGACTGGCCCGATGAAACCCGGCAACCGGCACGTATGTGCAATGGTGCCAATTCCTGCAGCGATTGCTGAGAGATGAGAGAGGACGAAACCTCTTTCATTGGAGGTTTTTTTTATTGCTTTTTTAAACTACATTTGTGAAAAGAAGGTGAAATGATTTGATCGAAATAAAAAACTTAAGCAAAGTTTACAACACAAACGGAAAAGAGGTAATAGCTTTAAAAGACATCAACTTAACTATACGTGATGGTGAAATTTACGGCATAATGGGTCTAAGCGGTGCCGGGAAATCATCATTGATAAGATGCATCAACATGTTGGAAAAACCTACATCTGGCAGCATACTTATAAACGGCGTAGAAATGACAAAGTTAAATTCAAAAGAACTGAGAAATATGAGAAAAAAGATTGGCATGATATTTCAGCATTTCAATCTTTTGATGAACTCTACAGTGTATGAGAACATAGCATTTCCTCTTAAGATCTCGAAAGTCAGCGATTCTGTCATAAAAAAACGCGTTGATGAATTGCTGGATGTAGTAGATTTAAAAGACAAAAAGTACGCATACCCTTCGCAGCTATCTGGTGGGCAAAAACAGAGGGTAGGCATTGCAAGAGCTTTAGCAAACAATCCAGACATAATTCTATCTGATGAGGCCACATCCGCTTTAGATCCTACTACGACAGAATCCATCTTAAATCTTTTAAAGGACATAAACAAACAATACGGAATTACAATCGTGGTAATAACGCACGAAATGTCTGTCATAAGAAATCTGTGCGACAAAGTGGCAGTTTTGGAAGACGGAATGATTATCGAGGAAGGAAATGTAATAGACATTTTTTCAAATCCTTCAACAGAAACATCTAAGAGATTTTTAAAAGATATGATAGCTGAACTTCCGCCAGACATATTGCTTGATGACGAAAATCCAAATGAGGAAATCTTGAGATTATCGTTTTTTGGCAGCAGCAGCAACCAGCCTGTCATATCCCACATGATAAAGAATTTCGATGTTGAAGTGAATATCATTTCCGGAAATATCGAAAGAGTGCAAAACTCACAAATAGGAAATCTCTTAATAAAAATAAGCGGTGAACAGAATTCCATAAAAAATGCTATAAAATTTTTAGAAAACAATGGTCTTAGAATAGAGGTGCTTAAAAATGGTATCATCTAACACATTGCAGTATCTGTTAAACTTGTGGCAGCTTATGGAAGAACCTCTTTGGGAATCTTTGTACATGGTGTTTTTCTCAACACTTTTCTCAGTAATAATAGGACTGCCTCTAGGCATAATACTTGTCATAACCGACCAAGGTCATATAAAGGAAAATCTAAAGTTAAATCAGGTATTAGGTACTGTGATCAATGTCATGAGGTCAGTGCCGTTCATAATCCTCATAATCGCAATCTTCCCATTGGCAAGGCTTATTGTTGGCACAACTATAGGACCTACCGCTGCTATTGTACCACTGTCCATTGCTGCAGCCCCATTTGTAGCAAGAGTTGTAGAATCATCTCTTAAAGAAGTAGACTGGGGCGTCATTGAAGCATCTATATCTGTTGGCGCTTCAATACCACAGATAATATTCAAAGTCATGATTCCAGAATCATTGCCATCACTTATATTGGGAATAACTCTTACAGTGATAAATATTTTAGGGTATTCTGCTATGGCAGGTGCTATTGGAGGAGGTGGTCTTGGAGATCTGGCTATAAGATATGGCTACCAAAGGTTTCAGACAGATGTGCTTATTGCCACAATCATAGTCTTAATAATCTTTGTAGAAATCGTGCAAAGAATAGGAAACTATCTTGCAAAAAAAGTTGATAAAAGATGAAAGGATGGTATGTAATGAAAAAATCATTTTTATTTCTCACTCTCATATTGACATTTGCATTTATCTTATCAGGATGCACAAAATCCAACAACACAGCCGCTACATCCAACGCAAATTCAAACACAGATACCTCTACTAAAATGACGAAGATAGTCGTTGGTGCAACGCCAAACCCCCATGCAGAAATACTTAATGTAGTAAAGCCTATTCTTGCAAAAGAAGGCGTAGATCTTGAAATAAAAGAATTTACCGACTATGTGACGCCAAATACTGCACTTGTCGACAAGCAAATCGACGCAAATTTCTTCCAACACGTTCCATACCTTGAGGACTTCGAAAAGAAAAACAATGTAAAATTGGTGCCATTAGTCAAAGTGCATGTAGAACCGATGGGGGCATATTCAAAAAAGATCAAGTCAAAAGATGAATTAAAAGACGGTGCAACAGTGGCTGTTCCAAACGATGCTACAAATGAAGGAAGAGCGCTGCTTCTACTGCAAAAAGAAGGGTTAATTAAGTTAAAAGACCCAAATGGCCTTACACAAACCCCGAGAGACATCGTGGATAATCCAAAGCATTTAAAGATTGTAGAGCTTGAAGCACCTCAGCTTCCAAGGACGCTTCAAGATGTGGATTTGGCCATTATAAACACTAATTTTGCATTAGAGGCAAACTTAAACCCTTTAAAGGATGCAATTTTTATGGAAGACAAAAATTCTCCTTATGCTAATGTGTTAGTCGTAAGGGAAGACAATCAAAACGACCCAGCAATACAAAAGTTGGCAAAAGCCTTAAATTCTGATGAAGTCAAGAAATTTATCGAAGACAAGTACAAAGGCGCTATAGTTCCAGCTTTTTAACATGAGAAAAAACCCGTTTAAAGCGGGTTTTTATTATTTATTCCTGGAAAATATCAATCTATTCAAATCTTCTAAATATGGAAGCTTTACAAGTTGACATGATGCAATGTATACTAAAAATCCTGATAATACTGTAATAGACATTGTAATCCATTCGTTCGCAATTATTGCAGTCAAATTAAAATAAATGATCGTGTCATAAATGCCCATCATAAGTGCAGCTATAAGCGGTTTTAAGAACCAATTGTTAAAATCAATTTCTAAGTTAGTAAGCTTAATCAATGCTTTAAAATTTAAAAAAAAGACAAAAGCATCGGCGAATATGAAACCGTAAATGTACCCAAAAAGCCTTAAACTTGGTATAGGCACTAATAGATACATGGCAATTACAGAAATTGTAGTCCAGATGACAGAATTTCTCAAAACCAAGTTTTGCATCCCAAGCCCATTCAATATGCTTGTGACTATAGACTCCAGGTATGCAAAAATGCTTCCTGCAGCTATTACCTTAACTAACAAACCTACTCCTGGACTTTTAGGGTAAAGCAATGAAGCTATTTCATCAGGCAACATCAAAAACAATACGGCTGCTGGTATGCCTATCATAGTAGTATATCCTATGGCTTGATTTATCCTCTGCCTTACTGCATCCCATCTTTTTAAAGATGCCGCTTCTGATACTGCAGGAAGCACTGTAACTGACAAGCTCATTGTTATAACTGCAGGCATATATGCAAGTGGATAAGCCATTCCAGACAGCTTTCCAAACTCAGATATAGCTTCTTTGTGTGAAAGTCCTGATTTGACAAGCTTTGAAGGTATGATGAGAGATTCAAACAAGTCCAAGATGTTTACAATCATCCTTGAAATAGTAATAGGAAAAGACGTCTTTACTATTGTCTTTGCAATATCTGCCTTACTCCATATAGTACCTTCATTTGGCATTTCCTCATTTATGTATTTTAATTCGCGCCTGTAGTAAAATATGTACATGATAAAACTTGTTACTTCTCCTATGGCTATTCCAAATACGGCTATTGCTGCAGCATACTCCAGCTTCATTCCTGTAAATACGCTGAATAGATACAACGTCAAAAAAACTCTCACTATCTGTTCAACAATCTCAGACACCGATGCAGGAACCATGTTAATTAAACCTTGGAAAAAGCCTTTGAATATAGAAGACGATGAAACTACAATCAGTACAGGTGAAAAAATCAATATTGATAGATACGCTCGTGGCTCATGAAGCAAGTTGTTTGATATGTACTTGGCATTAAAGAATATTATAGATGAAATTGCTATGCCCATTATAATTACGATAAAAAATGAAACTTCCATTATGCTGAAAATATTTCTTTTGTTATTTTTGGCTCTTTCCTCAGATACAAAACGAGATGTAACAGCCGTAATTCCTGATGTTATAAATGTTATTGATACAAAGTAGATTGGCAGTGCTATTTGATATATTCCAGTTCCCTCAGAACCCAGCAGATTAGAAAGGATGATTCTGAAGACAAAGCCAATAGCCCTGTCTACAACATTTGCTATAGTCAAAATAAAAGCACCGCGAACAAAAGATCTATTGCGCATACACGACACCTCACAATAGTTTATTCGCGGCACATAATATATATTACCTTCTAAAGTTTTTCCAAAACAGCCTTTGCGTACTCCTTCGCGGTAAAAAGAGAATGATCTCTATAGTTACCGCACTGAATCTCATTTGTAGCAGGTACATCTTCTTCTTTTGTCGTTAAAACTCTTTCTAAGACTTTTCTCAATGCATCTTTTATTTCATCAATTGATGTGTCTCCAAACTTTGTAAGGTAAAATCCAGTCCTGCACCCCATAGGAGAAATATCTATTATGTCATCGAAATAATCTCTAAAGTAAGTAGCAAATAAATGCTCTAACGTGTGAATCCCACCTGTAGGTATTGAATCTACATTGGGCTGTGTCAACCTTATATCGTACTTTGTTACGACATCACCGTTAGGTCCAACCAGAGTACCTGATTTTCTCACGTACGGTGCTTTTACCGTTCTATGATCTAATTTAAAGCTTTCAACTTTTATCTCCATAACATCACCTCATCAATTGTTGATACATTATATTTTATCATTTTTCTTTACATTTACCAACATTAAGCCTATGGATTTAAGGCAGAAAATAAAAATATCCGGCATAGCCGGAGGTCATGTTTAAATGGGAGGAATCTTTTATCTATCTTAACTTGTAACTATAAGCTAATTCACTGAAATCTTCATTCCTAATCACTGTATCAACCGTATCTTTGTAGCCAAACTCACTTCTTAAAAATTCTTCGTACTCAGTGTTATCTTTCTCTATCGCCGCGGGTACAAATATCATTATAAACGCCATCAATGTTATTATAAATAACATTTTCATCACCCACCCTTCAATACATATTATGCATCAATAATCTAATTTTGTCAAGATTTGCTTCACATAAATTATTTTTGCAAGATTTCCTGTATTTTTGCAAATATATAAACCTATTCTCAAGATTATACATCAGTATGGCTATATATGGCAAAAAATCATGCATAAATATGTATCAAAGGCATTTCTGATTTCCAATTTATTTTTATATATTACAAAAAAATTTTAATAAAATGCTAATTTTATAGAGAATCACTGTAATTAAGCATATTTTTAAGCATCCTCTTTTGCTTAACTGCATCTTTTGAATCATTTTTTAAATAATTTATGGCAGTCAATACATGGATAGCTATACCATAAGGAATGCAGTTTTCATCAACATCAAACATGTTGTTATGAATAGGCTTATCTATTCCCTTCTCCTTGTTTCCACACCCTAATTTATAAAAGCAGCCAGGAACTTTTTTCAAGTAGTATGCAAAGTCTTCGACACCAAGCGTCGGCAGTACACTTATCACATTGCTGTCACCTACGATTGATGCAGCACTTCTTTTCATTATGTCTATCATATTGCTATCGTTTATGAGGCACGGGTATCCTTCAACACGATTAAATTCGGCTTTGCCTCCCATCGCTTCTGCAGTATTTTTAGCTATGTCTTCAACCCTTTTTGTTATCTTATCTCGATTTTCCTCATTTAACATCCTTATTATGCCAGACATGCGCACTTTGCTGGCAATGACATTTCTGGCATAGCCGCCTTCAATACTGCCGATAGTTATGACAAGAGGCTCCAATGGGTTTGATTCTCTACTTACCACTGTTTGAATCATGTTGATTATATTTGCAGATATTGCTATAGGATCTACAGATTTGTGTGGCTCCGCTCCATGGCTGCTTTTGCCTATTACATTTATGTCAAACATATCCGATGACGCGTAAGCTTTTCCGAATGTGTAGCCAATTTGTCCAACATTGAGATCTGGATCCACATGTAAGCCTATTATAGCATCTACTTTTGGGTCATCAAAAGCACCTGCATCAAGCATAGGCTTAGCTCCTCCTGTCGTCTCCTCAGCAGGTTGAAAGATAAATTTCACATTGCCGTCAAGCTTATCTTTCATATTAGATATAAGCTTCGCTGCTCCAAGAGCAATTGCCGTATGCACATCGTGTCCACAGGCGTGCATTTTGCCAGGTACAGCCGAAGCATAAGGCAAGTCATTTTCTTCCTGTATCGGAAGTGCATCCATATCAGCTCTAATAGCTATGGTTTTCTGCCCATTGCCATAAATCGTCCCTACAATGCCGGTCTTTGCAATTGTCCTTGTTTCAATTCCCAAACTGCCAAGATACTTTTTTACAAGCTCAGACGTCTTTGTCTCTTCAAAACCCAGCTCTGGCTCTCTGTGTATTTTCCTCCTTATATCTACGATTTCCTCTTGAATCTTCATGGCTTCTTTTAAAATCTCATTCATGTTTCTCCCCTCTTTATCATTTTTAATATTTCTCTATGTCAACGTAGCTTATGTTCTCAATGTCTTCATTTAGTATTAGTTTAGCAACATCTGCAAATTTTTTCGCATCGCCGCTTACAAAGTAATGAGTTTTACCACCAGTTAAATTAAGCATATCATTTTCTTTTAAATAATTCATCACATCATGCGACAATCTAACAGCCGGATCAATTATCAGCACATCTTCTCTTACGGCATTTTTGATGGCATTTAAAAGTATCGGATAATGAGTACACCCTAAGACAAGTGTGTCGATTCCTTCATCGTTTAAATTTTTTAAATACTCTTTTGCCAATCTAAATGATTCGTCACTTTCCGATAGCCCTTTTTCTACCAATGGAACAAATCCCGGACAAGCTTTTTGAAAAACATCTATATTGCCATTTTTAAGCTTTATACTTCTTTCATAACTGACGCTTTCTACTGTCCTCGTCGTGGCGATGACACCAACTTTATTGTTCTTTGTAATGTCTGCAGCGCTTTCAGCTCCAGCCTCCAGCACACTAAAAAGATTCTCCTTATATTCATCTTTATCAATTGAGGCACACGTAGTATTGCAAGCAATCACTATTATCTTCGTATTTTTCTCATTCATAAAATTGATTATCTGCTTTGCATACATTTCTATTTCATCCTTAGGCTTATCGCCGTACGGCACTCTTTTTGTATCACCAAAATATATGTAATCCTCATTTGGCAATAGTTCCTTCAACTTCTTCAACACTGTAAGTCCGCCTACACCTGAGTCAAACACTCCTATCGGTCTTATATCCATTTCACCACATCCTATTTTGTTGATATTCTATTATATAATATCACAAAAAGTGTGGATTGATAACAATGATGCAAAAAACCCGCATGGCAAAACCATACGGGTTTACTTTCAAACGATGCCTATATCGCTTCTAAAATACATTCCTTCAAAGTGTATCTTCTTAAGCTCATCATAGGCCTTTTTTCTGGCTTCTTCGTAAGTGTTTCCCAGTGCTGTGACTTCCAAGACTCTCCCACCAGATGTTTTGTACTTACCGTCTTTTTTTGTAGTTCCTGCATGGTAGACAAAAACACCATCTGTATTTTCAACACCTGTTATATCATATCCTGTATCAAACTCACCAGGATAACCTTCTGACGCTGCTACTACGCAAACAGCTTTTTTATCTTCCCATTCTATTTTTACATCACTAAGCTTTTCATCGATTATAGCCTCTACTATGTCAATAAGATCTGTTTTCAAAAGCGGAAGGACAACCTGTGTCTCAGGATCTCCAAATCTTGCATTGAATTCTAAGACTTTTGGTCCATCTTCTGTGAGTATCAACCCAGCGTAAAGGACTCCTTTGTACACTATCCCCTCTTTTTTCAGCGAAGTTATGACTGGTTTTAATATTGTATCCACCACAACACTAAGCAGTTTATCATCAAAGTAAGGATTTGGAGCTATGTTGCCCATGCCTCCTGTGTTTGGCCCTTTATCCCCATCGTAAATTCTCTTGTAATCCATAGCAGATACCATCGGGACTATCGTCTTACCGTCAGTAAATGCCAACACAGAGACTTCTCTGCCGAAAAGCATCTCTTCTATTATCACTGTGTCGCCAGATGTTCCAAACCGTTTTTCCTTCATAAGTATGTCCAGAGCCTCTTTTGCACCTTTATAGCTGTATACTAAAAACACACCTTTGCCTTGTGCTAATCCATCTGCCTTTATGACCACAGGATACCATACATCCTTCAAAAAGTTTAATGCTGCATCGTATCTATCAAAAGCCTTAAATCTGGCAGTAGGAATGTTGTACTTATGAAGCAGTAGTTTTGTAAAGTATTTGCTGCCTTCTATAGCAGCAGCGTCCCTTTTCGGTCCGAAAATTCTAAGTCCGCTATCTTCAAATTCATCAACTATGCCTTTCATAAGTGGAACTTCAGGACCAACAATCGTCAAGTCCACGCTACTGTCAATAGCGAATTTCTTAAGCTTCTCTACATCAGATACATTTATATCGATACATTCCGCTGCGTCAGCAATACCGCCATTCCCGGGAGCACAATAAATCTTATCTACCTTTTTACTTTCCTTGATTTTTTTAACTATGGCATGCTCTCTGCCACCGCCGCCTATAACAAGAACATTCATATTCTCTCCTCCAAACAATCGGGGATTCTATTTAATGCTTAAAGTGCCTTATACCTGTAAATATCATTGAAATCCCGGCTTTATCTGCCGCATCGATGGATGCATTGTCATTTATAGATCCGCCAGGCTGGATAATAGATGTAATACCAGCTTTTGATGCTTCTTCCACAACATCAGGGAATGGGAAAAACGCATCTGAAGCCAGCACACTTCCCTTTGCCTTTTCACCTGCTTGTCTTATGGACTGCTCTGTCGGCCAAATTCGGTTCACCTGTCCAGCTCCAATTCCAACTGTCATCCCGTCTTTAGCCAAAACGATGGCATTTGATTTCACATGCTTTACGACTTTCCAAGCAAACCTTAAATCCTTAAGCTCACTTTCACTGGGGGCATTTTTTGTGACGACAGTCAGTTTATCGTCGTACAAATCGACTTCATCTTTTTCCTGAACTAATATTCCACCTTCTACCTTCTTTAAATCATACTCTTTTACGTATCCATCTAAAAGCTTGAGAATCCTGACGTTTTTCTTTTTCTCGAGAATCTCCAACGCTTCTTCCTCAAAATCAGGAGCTATTATTATCTCTAAAAATATTTTAGAAAGCTCTAAAGCCGTATTTGCATCTAAAGTGCGGTTAAATGCCACAATTCCGCCAAATATTGAAACAGGATCGCATTCGTAAGCTTTTTTAAACGCATCGTATATATTGTCTGCAACTGCAACGCCACATGGATTTGTATGCTTTACTGCCACTGCAGCAGGTTCATCAAATTCTTTTAACAGTTCAATCGCAGCATTTGCGTCGTTTATATTGTTGAAAGAAAGCTCTTTTCCGTGCAGCTTTACGCATTCAGATATTCCAAAAGGTTTCAATGAGTTTTTGTAAAATGCAGCTTTTTGATGCGGATTCTCGCCATATCTCATGTCCTGCGATTTCTCAAAGGAAAAAGTTATTGTATCAGGAAACTCTACACCATTTTTATCTAAAAGATAATTGTATATAAGTGAATCGTATGAGGCAGTATGTCCAAATGCTTTCATAGCGAGATAGAATCTTGTTTCTTCCTTCGTATTTCCGTATTCTTTTATTTCTTCAACGACTTTGTCGTAGTCATCAGGGTCAACTAAGACTGTCACGTATTTGTAGTTTTTCGCTGCAGCTCTAATCATGGACGGTCCACCGATGTCTATATTCTCTATTGCATCTTCCAGCGTAACATCATCTTTCAGTATCGTCTCCTTAAAAGGATACAAATTTACTGCTACTATGTCGATAGGCTTTATACCATTTTCCTCCAACTGCCTTCTATGGTTTTCATCGTCTCTTATGGCTAAAAGTCCGCCGTGTATCTTAGGATGCAATGTCTTCACTCTGCCGTCTAAGATCTCAGGAAATCCTGTGACATCCGAGACCTTTAAAGCGTTTATGCCCATATCTTTTAACAGCTTGTAAGTACCGCCAGTCGATAATATCTCATAGCCCATCTCATCTAACTTTTTTGCAAAGTCCGCGATTCCATCTTTTTTAGATACACTTATCAATGCTCTCTTTGACATCATCATACCTCCTATTTTATATAAACCTTTCTTCCTTCAACTTTAAGCCTTCCCTCAGTAAACAGCTTTACAGCATAAGGCAGCAATCTGTGCTCCAGCTTTAAAACTTTAGATGCTACTGTCTCAGGTGTATCATCATCTTCAACTTTTACCACATCTTGCATTATGATAGGACCCGTATCTGCGCCTGAATCAACAAAATGTACTGTGCAGCCAGTGTATTTCACACCGTAATCAACGACAGCTTTGTGGACATTTATGCCATAGTACCCTTTGCCGCAAAACGATGGTATTAAAGATGGATGTATGTTTATTATCCTATTGTGATATTTATTTACGATTTCCTCATTCAATATCGTTATAAAACCTGCCAAAATTATTCCATCTGGATTTATCTCATTGACAACATTGGCAAGTTCTTCATAAAATTTCTCCTTTAGCTTCTTCTTTGGAATGCAGTAAGCAGGTATATTGTTCATTTCGGCTCTTTTTAAAGCGTATGCCCCTTCTTTATCGCTAATAAGTGCCACAATTTCAGCGTTGATATATCCGCTTTTTATGCCATCTATGATAGACTGAAAGTCAGTACCATTTCCCGACGCCATAACCAATAATCTCATATCAATACCTCTTTTTCACCATTTACAATTTCTCCTATTATAAATGGTTTCTCGCCTGCAGCTTTTAGCCGATTTATTGCATCATTGCACTGATGGTTTGGAACAATAATGATCATCCCGATCCCCATGTTAAACGTCCTATACATTTCCATGTCGTCAATTTTTCCAATGTCTTTTATCAATTTGAATATATGAGGAACATCCCATGACTTTTTGTCTATCTTAGCAGAGACACCATCCTTAAGCGTCCTCGGTATATTGTCTATAAACCCTCCACCTGTTATGTGAGCCATTCCTTTAATGCTTATGCCTTTTAAAGATTTAAAAGCCTTCACATATATTCTGGTAGGCTTTAAAATAATCTCCCCTAACGATAGTCCATATTCTTCTACATAATCATCAGTGCTCATTTTGCCTACATCAAACAAGACTTTTCTCACCAATGAATACCCATTGGAGTGTATACCTGATGATGCAAGTCCTATTATTGCATCGCCGACTTCAATATTTCTGCCATCGATTATCTCGTCCTTTTCAACAGCACCTACAGCAAAACCAGCAAGATCAAATTCGCCTTCATTGTACATGCCTGGAAGCTCTGCTGTCTCCCCTCCTATCAATGCACATTCCGCTTCACTGCATCCCGCTGCAATGCCTTTTATCACTTCAATGCCTACATCGCTTTGCAACTTCCCAGTAGCAAAGTAGTCGAGGAAAAATAAAGGTTTTGCACCACTGACGATTACATCATTGACACACATGGCAACCAAGTCTATACCTATAGTATCATACTTTTTCATCATAAAAGCAATCTTTAGTTTTGTCCCGACGCCATCTGTGCCTGAAACCAAAACAGGATTCTTATAATCTGTCAGTTGATAAAGAGCTCCAAAGCCGCCTATTCCATTTAAAACACCGCTTTTCATAGTGGCTTTTGCAATAGGCTTTATCATTTCTACAAATTTGTTTCCCTCATCTATATTTACACCAGCATCTTTGTAGTCCATGGCATCCTCCTTGAGTTTACTTTTTTTCGAAAAGGTATTTGCTGCCTTCTTTTGGGACTTCCATAGGATACTTTCCATCAAAACATGCTGCACAGATGCTTTCTAAGCCCACACTTTCTCTTAAGCCTTCTAAGCTTAAAAAACTTAAGCTGTCTGCTCCAATGTAATCCCTTATATCTTTCACTTCCATGTATGAACCTACCAGTTCCTTTTTAGTAGGAGTATCTATTCCAAAATAACATGAATACTTGACAGGTGGAGAACTTATCCTTACGTGTACTTCTTTTGCACCGCCTTTTTTCAAAAGCGAAACAAGCCTTTTCATAGTAGTGCCTCGTACAATAGAATCGTCAATCAATACGATTCTTTTATCCCTCACCAGCTCTTTTAAGACATTTAATTTGACTCGTACACCGATTTCTCTGTCTTTCTGCTTTGGACAGATAAAAGTTCGCCCTATATACTTATTTTTGATAAGACCCTCTCCTATTGGAATACCTGATTGAAAAGAGTACCCTCGTGAAGCCGGCACTCCAGAATCAGGAACAGGTACCACCAAATCGGCATCTACACTGCTTTCCATGGCTAATCTCTTTCCCATTTCGTACCTTGCCTTATAGACACTAACTCCTTCTAAGACGCTGTCAGGCCTTGAAAAGTATATATACTCAAAAACACATGGCATCTTTTTTTCAAAAGTATCAACTTTCACAGAGTTTAAACCATTTTTATCTATTATAACTATCTCTCCAGGCTCTACATCTCTAATAAGCTCTGCTCCAATCACATCCAGTGCGCACGATTCAGATGATAGATAGTAATTTCCATCCTTCACGCCTATGCAAAGTGGTCTGATGCCATTTTTATCTCTTATTCCAATTAGCTTGTCTTCCATCAATATGACCAATGCGTACGAGCCTTTAATCTTTTCTATCGTCTTTACGAGAGATTCCACCAGTCCGTTGCGATAATACTTAGCTATCAGGTGAAGTATGATCTCACTGTCAGATGTTGTCTGAAGAATCCTGCCCTCATCTTCCAGCTCTTTTCTAAGCTCTAATGCGTTTATCAAATTGCCGTTATGCGCCAAAGCCATATATCCACTGCTAAAATTCGCAACGAATGGCTGTGCATTGCAGGCATCGCTGTTTCCAGTAGTCGAATATCTTACATGACCTATCCCCACATTTCCTTCAAGGTCATCTATGTTTTCCTTAGAAAACACTTCTAATAAAAGCCCCATGCCTTTTATGCAGTTTACATATGAACCTTTTAGCACAGCAATTCCTGCGCTTTCCTGACCGCGATGTTGCAGTGCTTGAAGTCCATAGTATATATGGTGATGTATTGGGCTATTTAAGCTAAATGCTCCAAATACTCCACATTCTTCTTTTAACTTTACAGTTTCAATCATAATTTTACCTCACTGTTTTTCAAGTCGATTCAATACTTCCACATAAGCTCCTTCTACATTCCCGAGATCTCTTCTAAACCTGTCTTTGTCCAGTTTTTCCTTCGTTACACTGTCCCAAAATCTGCACGTATCCGGTGAAATCTCATCAGCCAAAACTATACCATCTTTAGATTTGCCAAATTCCAATTTAAAGTCTACTAAAATGATGTTTTTTGATGTGAAAAATTTTGAAAGTATATCATTGATCTTAAAAGAATATTCTTTTATAGTCTCCACTTCTTCCTTTGTGGCTAATTCCATCGCTTCTATGTGGTACTCATTTATGAAAGGATCTCCAAGTTCATCGTTCTTGTAGCAGAATTCTAAAACCGTCCTTTTAAGTTTTGTTCCTTCTTCTATCCCCAATCTCTTTGATATGCTTCCTGCTGCATAATTCCTTATTAAAACTTCAATAGGATAGATTTCTACGCTTTTAACAAGCATTTCTCTGTCACTAAGTTTTTTCACAAAATGTGTTGGAATGCCTTCTTTTTCAAGTAGCTCAAACAAAATCGCAGATATTTCATTGTTTAACACACCTTTATTTTGAATAGTGCCTTTTTTTATACCGTTAAATGCTGTAGCATCATCTTTGTACTCAATAATGTAATAATCCTCATCTGTAGTCTTATAGACCCTTTTTGCTTTACCTTCGTACAACATGTTTAACTTTTCCATTATAAAATCTCCCCCTGTAATTTTTTATCTTTTTCAATAACTTCCTCTGCCAAATTCTTTTTGTACTCAACGATTTTTTCCATGATCTCAGGATACTTTACTCCAAGTATCTCTACTGCCAACAATGCCGCATTGTACGCTCCGTCTATGGCAACAGTGGCAACTGGTATCCCCTGAGGCATTTGAACAGTAGACAAAAGCGAATCCAAACCATCTAATGTAGATGATTTTACAGGAACTCCAATGACAGGAAGCGGCGTCATAGATGCCATGACACCAGCTAAATGAGCTGCTTTTCCTGCTGCAGCTATTATGACTTCGCATCCTTTATAAACCGCATTTTTTGCAAAATCGTGCGCCACATCTGGTGTCCTATGGGCCGAAATGACCCTTACGTCGTAGTCAATTCCAAACTGCTTAAAGACATCTAATGCTTTTTTCATCAATGGAAAGTCTGAATCACTTCCCATGACAACTGCAACTTTCGCCATAACGTTAGACTCCTCCTCTATATTTGTTTTATTTGCAAAATGCAGAAAGGAAATTCTTCCTTTCTGCATTTTAACTGCTTTACCCCATAAAGAATGCAAATCTTAACAAGAACAAAAGTCCAATTATATACATTAATGGATGAACTTCTTTAGCTTTACCAACAACTATCTTCGTGATTGGATAGAAGATAAATCCTGCAGCTATGCCGTTTGATATGCTGTAAGTAAATGGCATAAAAGCAATTGTCATAAAGGCAGGAAATGCTTCACTAAAATCTTCAAAATTAACCTTCGTCACAGAGCCTATCATCAATGCCCCAACGATAATGAGAGCAGGAGCTGTGGCTTGAGATGGCACTATTCCTATTATTGGCGCAAAGAACAATGACACCAAGAAAAGAATTGCAACTACAGTAGATGTCAAACCAGTCTTGCCACCCTCACTTATGCCTGACGCACTTTCAACATAAGTAGTTATAGTGCTTGTACCCAAAAAAGAACCTAACGTTGTGCCTATAGCATCTGCAAATAAAGCTCTTTCAAATTTCGTCTTGAAACCGCCATTTGATTTTTCAAAATCATCTTCTTTAAAAATCCCTGTCTTTGTACCTGTGCCAATCAATGTTCCTATTGCGTCAAACATATCAGCCAAGCTAAACGCCAGTATTACAGTTATAAGACCTGTAAGTATCGAAATGATATTTCCATCAGTGCCAGGCTTTAATAATCCAGCAAAATCCAACTTCATAAATGTTGGTGCCAAGCTTGGAGGCATCTGCACAATCGTCTTAAGATTAGAAATGTTCGTTATTCCCATCGGTATACCTATAATCGTCGTTGCAATTATGCCTATCAGTATAGCGCCTTTAACGCCTCTGCTCATAAGTATGGCAATTATTGCAATTCCGATTACAGTAAGTATTACGCCAGGATCCTTGAAATTTCCTAAAGTTATAAGAGTATCACTGCTTTTCGTTACAATACCGCCATTTTCCATACCTATGATTGCAATGAAAAGCCCGATTCCTGCACCAATAGCGCTTCTCAATGACTGCGGTATCGCCTTTATTATAAGTATCCTTAATTTAGTAGCAGTAATAACGATGTTTATTATACCGCTTATAAGTGCAAGTGATAGCGCAGCTTGCCAAGAATAGTGCAATGTCAATACAACATAAAACGTAAAAAATGCGTTCATGCCCATTCCCGCTGATAGAGCAAATGGAACATTTGCAAACAACCCCATGACTAAAGTAGCAGCTACAGACGATAATATAGTAGCGACAAAAACAGCGCCTATTACAGGGTCATTTGCTATAGACAAACCTGCTTTTACTGCTTGAGTGCCTAAAAGACCTTTCGCATTCATGCCAGCCTGCATAAGTATTGACGGATTTACAAAGATGATGTAAGCCATCGTGATGAAAGTCGTAATACCAGCGATGACCTCTGTCTTTACCGACGTGCCATTTTCTTTAAGCTTAAAGAAATTGTCAAGAAAGCCTCTCTTTTCGTTGTTTTTTACCATTATAATCCTCCTTATGATTGAAATAAAAACGAATTTTAAAAATAAATAAGCCCGAAAGGATAGATTCCAACACATAGAGTGAAACCTATCCTCCCGGGCTTTTATCCCACAGGTGTGGCAATACAATGCCTGTACCGCTCGGTCCGAACGCCTTTACTGTTTTCTACACATTGACAATAAGGCTGGAACCCTCAGGTACACTTTCACTCATAGTCAGACAATTTACGGTTGTCTGGTAGAGACTTCTGAGCCGTATTCTCAGAATTATATGAGCTATTATTTACTTGTCCTGATACAATTATAATATCAAGTTTTTCAATTCAAGTCAATAATTTTACGAATATTTTTTTGATATTTTTAAAAAATGTTCGTGTTGCTCTCGCCCTGTGTTTAGATCTTTTTCATAAAGCTCATCTATTCCGCAGTGTCAATCATATTACTTTATGATCTTTGTTAAATTCATTTTAGCATATATAACCCTGTGAATCTCAACAACATCTTCTTTAACTACATAAAATACCAAATAGTTTTTTACAGGTAATATTCTATATTCATTTTTAAGAGATTTTTCAGGTTGATACACCCTGCATGAATACGGAAACTGTGCAAGCCTTGATATAGATGTATCCAATTCATTAATTAGATCCATTGCTGCATTTGGTGCCTTTAATTCATCTGCAACATAAGATACAATATTTGATAAATCTCTACTTGCCAAAGGCAAGTATCTAATATCATGCATTGTCAGATTCCATTCTATCAGAAATTTTCGCTCTTAATTCTTCAAAAATTTCTTTATGGGAATATCTCTTATCAGTTGTTTGGGCTTCCAGTTCCGCTTCCTTCAGCTTAAAGTAAATTTCACTTTCAAACAGTTTTCGTTCATAAGCTTCCATGCTCATTACAACCATATCTCCATAACCATTCTTGGTTAAAAAGACTGGCTCCCCAGTTTCATGGACGACTCTTGATATATCTGCAAAATTATTTCTCAAATCTGATACTGGTCTAATATATGGCATACAATCATCACCCCTTTATTAGTTTAGCATAATTTTATCATAATTATGCTAAACTATCAACAGAGCTTAAATCTTATTCCCACTCTATTATTAAAGTTTTATTCGTCGTTATTCCTATTGTTTTCTGTTATTTCTATTATTCATAAGCGATCTGCTGCTTGCCTTCCGTCTCGCTTATGGCTGGATGGAATGTATAAACGGTTTCGATTGCTTCATATTCTGCATCCGTGAAATCTCGCTTTGAAAGACGCTTAAACTCCTGCTTTGTCATTTCGTAACCTCCCTTTTTAATTCTACAATTAAACTGGCTACATTTGTTTGCCAGGTTATTGTGTTGTAGTATTTTGAAAAAATATTTGGTTTTCTGTTCTTAATTTCATCTAACAAAAGCGCTTCTTCAGTCCTATCCCAGCATGTCTCAAGTCTCTGAATAATTTCAACATCTGTCATTTGTCGAATGTGTTCTCTAAATATGCTTTGAATGTCGTCTCCCTTAACTTATTCCTCCATTTGTTATTAA
This sequence comes from Thermoanaerobacterium sp. PSU-2, assembly GCF_002102475.1. Taxonomy (NCBI): domain Bacteria; kingdom Bacillati; phylum Bacillota; class Clostridia; order Thermoanaerobacterales; family Thermoanaerobacteraceae; genus Thermoanaerobacterium; species Thermoanaerobacterium sp. PSU-2. The sequence continues at coordinate 144,572 of NZ_MSQD01000001.1, forward strand.
TTGAATTATGGGAGCGGGTCTGGTATAATCATAGTACAGGCCCGCTCCGGTTGGTCTGCGCGAAGCTCTTTACATCAAAGCTTTTAGTCGGGTGCTGATGTAAGGGGCTTTTCTTATGACACCGTGAAGCGGCGAGTTTCTATTTCCTTCGTGTATTGCTTATATAACTCGGCATGTGTTGCCTTAAATGCTGCTGTATCAAAGCGGCTGCTTTTTACAACCTTCCAACGGATCTTGAAAACATCAACAACCATTTCATCAACTCCTCTGGCGCTCATCTAAGCTTTAATCGCATCCTGAATACTATTTATCTCTGCCTGAAGCTCTTCTGCCATTGTCTGAAGTTCTTTAAGTTCTCTAACTTTGCTTAGTAATTCATTTGTGCTCATGTAATCACTCTCTTTAATTATTTCTGTTTATAATATAAACGATATTGTTTATGGTGCCAATGACCAATTTAACGATTCTCAATAAAATAGAAATATTATCGTTGATTTATTAAATATATTCGTTTATAATGAGAATATCGAAAGGAGAGGGAAAGGAGTGGTTATATGTCAGTATCTGAACAGCTGAAAATTCTATGCGTAAAGCTTGGAATAAGTGTCTCCGAACTTGGAAGGATGTCTGGGAAAAGTCCACAGGCCTTTAATCAAAAGATGAAGCGAGAAACTTTCACTGTCGATGAGTTAAAAAAAATAGCCGAAGCTGCCGGATGTAAATACGAGAGTTCTTTTATACTGCCATCTGGCGAGAAAGTCACATACTAAAAAAGGGAGGTATTAAATTGCTCAATAATGGCATATACAAGTGCATAGCCTGTGGTAAACGCTTCACTGTAACCATATCAAACGCAGGATATCCCGGTGGGAAAGAACGAGAAAGCATAAATTGTCCGTGGTGTGGTGCTGAAAATGGCAGCGAAGTAACAAGCGGAATTATTACCACGCAAAAAGTGGTTACGGAGGGTGGTGTTAATCAATGACTATATATGAAAAAATCGACCGCTACAAGCTGGCCATTGATGAAAAACGTCCCTTTGAAGGCCATTTGCTTCATGAAATTAAAAACTACTATCGCATAGGCCTTACATGGTCCAGTAATGCTCTTGAAGGAAATACTCTCACTTTAAGTGAAACAAAGATCCTCCTGGAAGATGGATTGACTGTCGGAGGAAAGCCTCTTCGAGATACATTCGAAGCCCTGGGACACGCAAAGGCTTATGATTTCATGTTTACATTGCTTAATAGTTATCAAATAACCGAAGAAGACGCCCTTACAATGCACCGAATGTTCTATACAGGTATTGATGCCGAGGAAGCAGGAAAATACCGCGATCGCCCGGTCTTTATAACCGGCTCAAAATATGAAGTATGCCCAGTAGAACGGATAGAAGGGGAAATGAAAAAACTGTTCCAATGGGCATGCTCCGAGCGTAATAAATACCATCCGGTTCAATTTGCCGCCCAGCTGCATAAACGGTTTGTATTTATTCACCCTTTCATAGATGGAAACGGGAGAGTAGCTCGGTTGCTTATGAATACAGCGCTTATTCAAGATGGTTATATGTTGGCCATAATTCCACCGGTCTTACGTCATGAGTATATTAGCTTACTGGAGCAGGCTCATGAAGATGATCAACCTTTTATGGACTTTATTGCCGAACGCGTTTTGGAGTCTGAAAAGGAGATTATGAGATTACTGCATATTCCTTTTCCTAATCAGTCATAAAATAAAATAAGAGCGGCATCTAATCCTTAAGATTCCGCTCAAAATATACCCAGTGGTAATATTTAAGCCATTCCGCTTTTATATAAAAAAGAGAGCCTATACCGTGATAAAGTCCTGGAGGCTCTCTTTGTGTTTCTGGTGTAGTTTTATTGTATGACATGGAAGGGCTATGGCCGTTAATATTCATTTGGAAAGAGGATTGTCGTCGCAGATCTGTCCCATTCGGTAATAATCCAGATCTTCCCCTTGCTGGTCTCATATGCTTCCAGTATTCGTTCGCCTGTCTTAACTGCCAGATCATTCAGCTCCTTATCCACTTGGGAAAGGGCTTATGTCGTCGGTCATTTCACGGATATAGGCTTTCAATATGGCCACCACTTTGTTTTCGTCAGTGTTATCTCCGCTGCCTTCGATCGTGAATTTAGGCTCTGCCTTGACTCCCACTTTGATGGTTATGTTTTGACTGGCTTTTCCGGTTGCAGAAGCTACCGGGATTTCATCCGGTTCCTCGCCTACTATTCCGCCGTCTTCATAGGCCCTAACTCCGAGGAGTTCACCGGTCCGCTGCCATAAGTCAAGGCCTCTTTGTCTCTTGCTTGGGCTTAATGGAATAAGGCTTTCAGCTCCGTCCTCGGCCACGATGCCCATATGCGGTTTTGTCATTATACCGCCCCATGCATGTTCTTGTATAGAGCTGCCTTTTCCGGCTTTGTATCCCGCACCGAAGGAGCTTTTTACCTTATCCCAAAGGCCACCGAAAAAGCTCGGGATTGTGTCGGTAAAGAAGCTCTTAATGCTTACCCATACGTTCATTGCCAGTGTTGGCAAAGTCTGCGTGAAAAATCCGCTTATCGAGCTCCACAAGTTTCTGAAAAAGCCAGGGATTGTCTGCGTAAAGAATGGGACTATATTGTTTTCCCATACGCTGGTCGCCCAGGATGGTAGCGTTGAAGTGAAGAATGTTGTTATACCGGTCCACAATCCTCCGAAGAAATTCGGGATATCCTGTGTAAAGAATGGCACGATGTTGTTATTCCAGGTATCTGTCGCCCATGTCGGAAGGGTAGAAGTGAAGAATGTCGATATGCTGCTCCATATCCCTCCGAAGAAGTTTGGAATGTCTTCTGTGAAAAATGGTACTATGTGGCCATTCCATACATTAGAGGCCCAGGTTGGTAATGTTGAAGTAAAGAATGTTGAAATCCCATTCCATAAATCTGAAAAGAACCTCGGCACATCCTCTGTGAAAAAGACCTCCGCTTTTCCTACGGCATATCCTACCGCATACGGTACGGTCTCGGTGAAGAAATCGCCGACGCTATTCCAGAGCTCACCCTATTTCTCCGGTATAGTTTCTGTGAAGAAAGCCGATGTTTTTTTGGTTAATCCATTCCACCATGTTGGTATGCTGTTGGTGAAAAAGTTTCCTACTCCTCCTCAGAATTTATTCCATCCCTTTGGAAGTGTATCGGTGAAAAAGTTACCGATAGCATCTCCGATATTTTCCAACCATCACCCTTTATCGGTTGCGTCTGACAAGGCTTTACCTGCTTTGTCTCCGGTTAAGAGAGCCGCTGCGCCGCCTATTCCGGCACCAATTAAGGCACCAATTCCGACCATTCCTGCTTTAGTTCCTGCGGTTACATACTCATCTTTAGCAGCTTTGCTATTGCCTGCCTTGCTTGCTTTTATTCCCACTCGATTGTAGCCGGTGGTTTCGATGTAATGTCATACAAGACTCTGTTTACACCGTATACTTCATTTACAATGCTTGTAGATATGTCTTCGAGAATGTCGTATGGCATCTTCACCCAGTCTGCCGTCATTCCATCGTTGCTTTCTACAATCCTTAAGATTATCGGGTATGCATACGTCCTGTCATCACCCATGATACCGACGCTTTTTATATCTGGCAATACAGCAAAAGACTGCCATACATTGTTGTACCAGCCGTATTTTTTCATCTCTCTTAACACTATGCTGTCGGCTTCTCTCAATATGTTTAATTTTTCTTCTGTCACTTCCCCGAGTATCCTGACTGCTAAACCTGGCCCTGGGAAAGGCTGCCTATTTAAAATCTCATCAGGCATACCCAGTTCTCTTCCAACCTGTCTTACCTCATCTTTAAAAAGCATCCTTAATGGCTCAATGAGCTCAAATCCTACATTTTCAGGCAATCCGCCTACATTGTGATGGCTTTTTATTGTTGAAGCGACAGGGCTTCCACTCTCAATTACATCCGGATAAAGGGTGCCTTGCACTAAATATTTCACATCTCCTATTTTCTTTGCTTCTTCCTTAAACACCTCTATAAACTCGTTTCCTATTATCTTTCTCTTTTCTTCAGGATCCTTGACTCCCTTTAGCTTCTCTAAAAATCTATCCTTTGCATCTACTTTTATTATCTCCATATCAAAATTGGTTTTAAAAGTGTCGACTACCTTCTCAGCCTCGTTTTTCCTGAGAAGGCCGTTATCTACAAAAATACATATTAGCTGGTCGTGTATTGCTCTATTTACCAAAACTGCGGCAACAGATGAATCAACACCACCGCTTAGCGCACAGACAACCTTGTCATTTCCGACTTTTTGTCTTATTTCTTTTACAGTCTGCTCTATAAGTGAATCCATTGTCCAATCTGCAGAGCAATCACATACTTCAAACAAGAAATTCCTGATTATCTCAGTACCTCTCGGAGTATGTACTACTTCTGGATGGAATTGTACGGCGTACTGCTTTCCTTCAACGTTGGCGATTGCTGCAATAGGGCAATTTGCTGTCGATGCAACGACTTTAAAATTTTTAGGAGGTAATTCTATTTGATCCGTGTGACTCATCCAACAACTTGTCTCTTTTTCAATCCCTTTAAACAAAGGAATGTTGTTGTTTATCACAACATCTGTTTTCCCATACTCTCTTACAGGTGCTTCCGCAACCTTGCCGCCTTGTATCATCGTCATAAGCTGTGCACCGTAACAAATGCCGAGTATAGGATATTTTAGCTTAAATATACCTTCATCGCACATTGGCGCATTTTCTGTATAGACGCTGGCAGGTCCTCCTGACAGCACCAAACCCTTAGGCTGTCTTTTATCAACTTCTTCTGGCTTTATATTGTACGGAACAATTTCGCAAAACACATTTGCTTCCCTTATTCTCCTTGCAATAAGCTGCGTATATTGGCCGCCAAAATCAAGTATCAATATGACTTCTCTATTAATCCCCATCAAAATCCTCCTTTATTTAATACTATAATTTGGAGCTTCCTTCGTAATAATTATATCATGTGGATGGCTTTCAGTTAATCCCGCATTCGTTATTTTTATAAATTTTGTCTTCGTCCTGAGCTCCTCAATATTGTGGACACCGCAGTAGCCCATTCCAGCCCTTAAGCCTCCGATCATCTGGTAAACAGTATCCTTCAAAGGTCCCTTGTAAGGCACTCTACCTTCTACACCTTCAGGAACAAGTTTTTTCATGCCTTCCTGGAAATATCGATCAGAGCTTCCGCTCTTCATTGCTGATATTGAGCCCATTCCTCTGTATACTTTATAGCTTCTTCCTTGGTATATTTCTACTTCACCAGGGCTTTCCTCGGTCCCTGCAAAAAGACTTCCAATCATCACTGTAGATGCACCAGCAGCAATCGCTTTGACGATGTCTCCACTATACTTTATGCCGCCATCTGCGATTACAGGTATACCATATTTATCGGCTTCCTCCGCACAATCATAAATTGCTGTAATCTGAGGAACTCCGATTCCTGCTACGACTCTCGTTGTGCAAATTGAACCAGGCCCAATGCCAACTTTAACGCAATCAGCACCTCTTTCTATTAAATCTCTTGTAGCCTCTGCAGTCGCCACATTTCCAGCAATAATCTGAAGATCAGGAAATCTATTCTTTATCTTTTCCACCGTATTTAAGACACCGACAGAATGTCCATGAGCCGTGTCAACCACCACAACATCTACATTGGCATCTACCAGAGCTTGAACTCTTTCCATGACATCCGCAGAAACACCTACAGCAGCACCAACAAGCAATCTTCCTCTCGAATCTTTTGCAGAATTAGGATATTCTACAGCCTTTTCAATATCCTTAATGGTAATCAATCCTTTTAAATTGTTGTCATCATCCACAAGAGGCAACTTCTCTATCTTATGCTTTTTAAGTATTTCCCGAGCCTCATCTATAGTAGTCCCAACAGGTGCAGTGACTAAATTCTCTTTTGTCATGACTTCTTTAATCGGCCTGTCTAAATTGCTTTCAAATCTTATGTCTCTGTTGGTGATTATCCCCACAAGTTTACTGCCGACTGTTATAGGCACTCCCGATATTCTGTATCTTTCCATAAGCTCTACAGCGTCTTGTATCTTGTGATCTGGCGTCAAATAGAAAGGATTTGTGATAACACCGTGTTCCGACCTTTTAACTCTATCTACCTCTAAAGCCTGTCTTTCTATGGACATATTTTTGTGTATTATGCCAATTCCTCCTTCTCTTGCTATGGCAATGGCAAGGGAAGATTCCGTCACAGTATCCATTCCTGCGCTGATCAATGGTATATTTAACATTATACTATTTGTAAGGCGTGTTTTAGTGTCAACCTCCTTCGGCAGCACATCAGATTTTGCCGGTATAAGCAGTACATCGTCAAACGTCAGTCCTTCTTTAACAAATTTATCAACCATTTTTATCCCCTTCCTCTAAAATTTATTATGCCTTAGTTTATAATAAAAATGCCCGAACAGAGAATTTCGTTCAGGCAAAAAAGAGTACAACAATAACTCCCCATAGTAAAGAGTTACGGCTCTTTGTAGATACTCCAGTGCCTATTCACCAGATTATATGCGGATAAGATTTTATTATTAAATTACTAAACAATATAACAAATTTAGATGTCCATGTCAACAGTACAAAAAAAATAACCGGGCATCCCCGGTTATTTTTCTTACATCATGTCCATACCTGCTCCTGCTGCTGGAGCTGGTGGATTCTTTTCTGGTATGTCTGCCACAACAGCTTCTGTTGTCAATATCATTGACGCAACAGATGCAGCATTTTGAAGTGCTGACCTTGTAACCTTCGTTGGGTCGACTATACCTGCTTTTAACATGTCTACAAATTCTTCTTTGTATGCATCATAACCAAAAGCAGGATCTTTTGATTCTTTTATCTTCTCAATGATCACTGAACCGTCTACACCAGCATTTCTTGCTATCTGCCTTACTGGTTCTTCTAATGCTCTAAGCACGATCTGAGCACCTGTTCTGAAGTCGCCTTCTAAAGAGTCAACTACTTTTTGTACTTCTGGTATGACATCCAACAGTGCTGTGCCACCGCCAGGAACTATACCTTCTTCCACAGCAGCTCTCGTAGCTGAAAGAGCATCTTCTATCCTATGTTTCTTCTCTTTAAGCTCTGTCTCTGTAGCAGCACCAGCTTGAATTACTGCAACACCGCCAGAAAGCTTAGCCAATCTTTCTTGCAGTTTTTCTCTGTCATAATCTGATGTCGTCTCTTCGATTTGAACTTTTATCTGATTTATTCTGTTCTTTATGTCTGCAGCATTTCCTGCGCCGTCAACTATTGTAGTGTTTTCTTTTGTAACTTTTACTTGTCTTGCACGACCAAGCATGTCTATTTTAGCTTCTTTGAGATCAAGACCTACTTCTTCAGATATTACTTGACCACCTGTCAAGATAGCTATGTCTTGAAGCATTTCTTTTCTTCTGTCACCAAATCCAGGAGCTTTTACTGCAACGCATGTAAATGTGCCTCTTAATTTATTTACTACTAATGTTGCAAGTGCTTCACCTTCAACATCATCTGCAATTATCAAAAGCTTCCTTCCTTGTTGTACTACTTGCTCCAGAAGTGGCAACAAGTCTTGGATATTTGAAAGTTTCTTGTCTGTGATGAGTATTAAAGGATCGTCCAAAACTGCTTCCATCTTGTCTGTATCAGTTACCATGTACTGTGAAATATATCCTCTGTCAAACTGCATTCCTTCAACTATTTCAATAGTCGTGTTCATTGACTTTGATTCTTCTACTGTTATTACACCGTCTTTGCCGACCTTATCCATTGCTTCAGCTATTAAGTTGCCGATCTCCTCGTCAGCCGCTGAAATTGATGCAACATGTGCTATAGAATCTTTTCCTTCTACTGGCTTTGAAATATTTTTTAATCCTTCAACAGCAGCATCGACAGCTTTTGCCATGCCGCGTCTTAAAAGCATTGGGTTCGCACCAGCAGCTAAGTTCCTTAATCCTTCCAATACCATGGCTTGTGCCAATACAGTGGCTGTTGTCGTACCATCGCCAGCTACATCATTTGTCTTTGTTGCAACTTCCTTTAAAAGCTGTGCGCCTTGATTTTCAAAAGGATCTTCTAATTCAATTTCCCTTGCGATTGTAACACCATCGTTTGTAATTGTTGGTGAACCGTATTTTTTATCTAAAACAACATTACGGCCTCTTGGTCCTAATGTTACTTTAACTGTGTTGGCAACAGCATTTACGCCTCTTTCCAAAGCCTTTCTTGCATCTTCACCGTACAAAATTTTCTTTGCCATTTCTTCTACCTCCTTATTCTACTACAGCTAATATATCGCTCTGCCTTAAGAGAAGATATTCTTCTCCATCAAGTTTTACTTCTGTGCCAGCGTATTTTGAGAATATTACTTTGTCTCCAACTTTCACTTCCAACTCGACTCTTTTCCCATCTATGTATTCACCAGAGCCGACAGCAAGTACTTCACCTTGTTGAGGTTTTTCTTTTGCAGTGCCAGGCAATACAATGCCGCCTTTTGTTACCTCTTCGGCTTCAGTAACCTTTACTACAACTCTGTCACCAAGTGGTTTTAATCTCATAATATCCCTCCTCGAATTTTGTTAGCACTCATTCATGGCGAGTGCTAATCATCACACTTTTTATATTAGTTTAATTACAAGTTCATGGCAAACTCCAAATTCCTCTAATTTTTGCCGTTTTAGACGATTATTATAGATTTTTCCCATTTATCTTCTAATTATACGATTAATATTAAATTTACGCAAAAAAATGCAGGCTTTAGCTGCCTGCAACATTATTTACATTGCCATTTGAACTTTGTTGTTTCAGATAATTTATCATGTTGTACATAAACTGCTGCTGTTCTTTCGTAAGCATTGATTTAAGACCGTTTACCACTTCCGACTGCTGCTCTGTAAGTCCAAGATTTTTCGGTACATCGTCCTCCTTTATTTCCCTTTCCACATCATTGCTTTTTACATCTTCCACTATCTCATCACTTACGACATCTTTTGCATCTTTGGTTTCTTCTATCCTTTTATCTTCTTCAGATCTGTCAAACAAATTATACTTCACATCGCCTTTATCGCTTCCTTCCACCTTCTCGCGCCTTGATTCACTATTTTTTGAATTCATAATGCTTTCAGCCTTGTTCAAAGCTTCTACAAGCTTTATGTTTTTTATGATTTTCTCCGCCATATCCTTTTTATCATCTGGAATAACAGGTTTTATCGCTTCAAAAATGTCCAGAATTTTATCTATAATGTTATTTTTATCTCCTTCCACTTCGTATTTTTTCATTTTTTCGTTTAGATTTTGTATCCCTTCATGAAGCTTTATAAATTTGTCTATGATTATCTGCTTATCTTCTTTCATATATGGTTTTACCGCTTTTAACATTCCGATCTGATCGAAGTCATCTTCTTGCATTTCGGCTTCTTGATTAAATTCCATCAACTGTTTGTGGCATTCAAGTATCTCGGCAATTTTTGTGAATATATCTATGTAGTACTGTTCTTTCCTGTGTAGATACGGTTTTACGCTTCCCATAAAGTTTTTGCTTTTCTCTATTATCTCAAATATATCCAAATCGCTTTTCTTCTCGTCGTTCTTTTTACTTTCTGTTTTATCATCTTTATCGTGTTCCACAATTTCCTCCCCTTCTTTTTTCTTTAAAAGCTGCCTTTCTCCTTCAATGCTTAAGCCATCAAAAATTTGAAACCTTATAAAAAATATTATGAAAAGTTCAATTATCAATACCTTTAGTAATTTTTCTTTATCCACGGCAAATCCCCCACTTCTTTAAATACTTCTTAAATAATATATGTATAGGGCAGGTTTATTATCACCTGCCCCATGCTTTTATTTCTTATCCACCACAAAAATACCTGGGACAAACAAGAAGATTATAAGGATCACTATTATGATCCAAATCCATCCACCGCCCCATGCTGCTCCTTTTCCTTCAGGCATATGAAAACCCCCTTCACATTATTTATCGACCACAAATATTCCAGGTACAAAGAGGAAAATTATTAGTATTATGATTATGATCCAGATCCATCCGCCACCCCATGCTGCTCCTTTTCCTTCAGGCATACTAAAAACCTCCTTTATTTTTTGGCCTCAAGGACCTAATACATTATACGTGATGTGTTAAATATTGTTACTGAAATTCATGGTGGCTAATGACCATAAAAAGCGTCTTGCCTTTTTCCGCGGTTTGTCTTGTTGCAAGACGACTAACAAAAGAAAGAAAAACAGCAAATCTTCGAATTCAAACTTTACATCCATTACGACAGTCAATATGACAAAAAAGAATAGAAGCGTATTTCCAGATATATTCATAAGATCAGCTCCATTTAATTTACTTTAATTCATTATATTCTTATTTTTGATTATTGATATTGATTTCGTTTTTTATGTAAAACAAATGGTCCTACCGCAAGATAGGACCATTTACTTTATTTGACTTGATTCAAGAATAATCCCATTCCACCGTCCATGATTATGACTAACAGTACGAAGAAGAACAGCAATGTTTCCATTGACCATGCTCCGCCAAACCATCCGCCGCCCATAAGGACAACGAGAATTAAGAAGAAGAACAGCAAATTGCTTTCGCCAAATACTGAACTTGTTCCTGCCATAATAATCCTCCTTTTAAAAATTTAAAATTTAATCAAGCTTTAGGCTCTTCAACTATGAAGCCAGGTACAAACAAGAAGATAAGAAGTATTATAATTATAATCCAGAACCATCCACCGCCTATCCATGATGCACCTTTCTCTGTGGGCATATAAATATCCCCCTTTCGCAAGATTTATGTCAGGTCTTTTTGACCTAATACATAATATGACACCGCCAATATTTGTGACACTCCCAATTTAAAAACTAACAAAAATTTGCCTTAAACATATTCTGATATAAGAAAGGGGGATTCAATTTATGGATATAATTTCTGCGCTAATTTTATCAGGTGTTATTCAAAGCCTTTATCCCAAAAGCAAAATAGACTCGAGGCTACTACGAAAAGCTTCCACATATAGAAGTGAGTGTGTTAGCGCTATTGTGTATTCCAATTTGCCATACGATGCGCTTAAAAAGAAGATAGAATCAATTGGAGGAACGATAAAGTACGAACTGCCTATTATTAACGGTTGGGCTGTAAACATACCGTGCAACAAGCTAAACAGCATCGCAAAAAATAAAGGTATCAAATTTATAGCCGAAGATTCAACTGTAAAAACACAGCTTAACATCGCCACACAAGAAATCAAATCAAGAGAGGCAAATGATCATGGATACACTGGTAAAGGTGTCACAATCGCTTTTTTAGACACAGGAATTTACCCTCATCCAGACTTCACTAAGCCCAAAAACAGGATAATTGCATTCCACGACATTGTAAACGGAAAAAAAAGTCCATACGATGACAACGGCCATGGCACACATGTAGCAGGTGATGCCGCATCCAGTGGCTATTTATCAGATGGCAAGTACAAAGGTGTAGCGCCTGAAGCAAATATAGTATCAGTAAAAGTTTTAGATTCCAGAGGCAGCGGCTCAACATCAGATATATTAACAGGTATGCAGTGGATACTTGACAACAAAGATAAATACAATATAAGAATCGTATCGCTTTCCATCGGTGAAACGCCATCATTGCCGCCTTTTTTAGACCCACTTGTCAAAGGAGTAGATAGACTCTGGAGAAGTGGCTTAGTCGTTGTAGTAGCAGCCGGTAATTCAGGACCATCTATAAACTCCGTCACATCGCCAGGAAACAGCATGAATGTTATAACAGTTGGTGCAGTTGATGACAAAAGGACTGTTGACACTTCAGACGATGAAATTGCCAATTTTTCAGGAAGAGGATCTGCATTCTTGCCGAAACCTGACGTAGTAGCACCCGGTGTAAAGATCGTATCAACTGCATCAGGAAATGTGCCTTTAGGGACTGACGACAACATCCTTCTCAACAAATCATACAGAACAGCGTCTGGCACATCAATGGCAACACCAATTGTAGCAGGTGCTGCCGCACTGCTTTTGGAGAAAAATCCATCACTGACAAATTACCAAGTAAAAAATATTTTAAAGTCGACTACAACAAATGTTGACCACTACAGGTACTATTCGCAAGGATATGGAATGATAAATATAGAAATGGCATTAAAAAAAGTATGAGGTATTGCCTCATACTTTAATCTTTTTTTACGTCATTTTCATTAGCTGGAATCGGCGTCGGCAAGCCTCTTATCAGGTTAGCCGTAGCACCCGGTATGAATGTATACGTCAGTGCCGCATAAATCGCATACAGATACTGAAGATTGGAAAAACCTAATAGCGTAAAAATAGAAAGCAATGTAAAGCCAAAAAAGGTATCCATACTTATGCCGGTTGGCGGAGGAAATACAAGCTTAGGAAGCTTGTTGTTTTCATTTGGTGCTTCGAGGGAAATTGGCTCAGCAGCATAAATATTGTATATAGCTGGGAAAAATGAAATAATATCCGAAGCAGCCAAAAGTGCATTCAGTGCAATGACAGAAAATTTTGTATCGTTAATCAAGATAAGTAAAAAAACAAAAAGTATGAACTTTGCTATATAAATAGGCTGTGTATCTGTCTCCATCTCCTCTAAAATCGGCGATATCGCATCCATCAATTTTTCCAATTTTTCTTCATCCATCGCATCAAAACTTTTAATATCTTCATTATCCATTAAAACACCTCATTTCTCGTTGAATCCTTTTAATCTCATTATATTCACAACGAGAAACGGGTGTGAGTAAATCCTATGCCAACATCACCCTATCATCCACAAATTCAGTACCATTGACCTCATTAAACATCTTTAAAAGCTTATCTACAGTAAGATTTTTCTTTTCCTCCTTCAAATCAAGCACGATACGTCCTTGATGCATCATTATTATCCTATTTCCAAATTCCAAAGCGTGCTCAAGATTGTGAGTAACCATAAGCGTAGTCAACTTATTCTCGTAGATGATCTTATTTGTAATTTCATTTATTATATTAGCAGTCCTTGGATCTAAAGCAGCGGTGTGTTCATCTAATAAAAGCAGCTTAGGCTTTGCAAATGTAGCCATAAGAAGTGTCAATGCTTGCCTTTGTCCTCCAGATAAAAGCCCAACTTTCGTCTTCAATCTGTTTTCCAGACCTAATCCTAATTCAGCCAACTTTTCCTTGAAAAATTCCCTATTTTTCTTGTTAAGCCCCATTTTAAGGTTTAGTCCAGTGCCTTTTGAATAAGCAATTGATAAATTTTCATCAATCGTCATAGATGGAGCTGTTCCTAAAAGAGGGTTTTGAAATACCCTGCCTATATACCTGGACCTTTTATATTCAGGATACGATGTCACATCCAAATCATCGATGACGACAGAACCACTGTCAACAGGATACGCTCCAGCTATCAGATTGAGAAGCGTAGATTTGCCTGCGCCATTGCTGCCCACAATCGTTATAAAATCACCGTCATCTACTTCGAGATTCAATTTATTGAATACCTGAATCTCATTAGGGGTATTTTTATAGAAATATTTATCCACATCTATAAGCTTTAACATTGTAAATCCCCCTTTTCAGTTAGAGCTTAAAACAATCTTCTTCAATCCAGGCAGTGACAATGCCACAACTACTAATATGGCAGTCAAAAGTTTTAGATCTGTCGGATTAAATCCTATTGTAAGGGCTATTGCTATTGCACTCCTGTAGACTATCGATCCTACGACGGCAGAAATCACTGCCCACAATATATTTCTCTCTCTTATCAATACTTCACCGATAATGACAGAAGCAAGTCCTGCAACAAGTGTTCCAATGCCCATGCCAGCATCGGCAAAGCCTTGATACTGCGACACTAACGATCCTGCCAAAGCAATATAAGCATTTGATATTACAAGTCCCAGCGTAATCGTAGCATTTGTGTTTATTCCCATGCTGCGAACCATCTGCTGATTGTTTCCTGTGGCCCTTAGAGCAAATCCCGTCCGCGTCTGCAAAAAATAATTTGTCAAAAGCAACATAAAAACAACAATAAGTCCAAAAAATAGTATGTTTTTATAGCTTCCTGCAAAATCAAAGTAGTCAAATATAGATCTATTGCTAAGCATAGGTATGTTTGACTTTCCCATTATGCGCAAGTTTATAGAGTAAAGAGCAGTCATCGTAAGTATACCTGCTAATAACTCCGTGATTTTTAGCTTCGTATTCAAAAATCCCGTGATTAAGCCAGCTAATCCCCCAGCAATGATGGAAATAAAAATAGAAAAAACAGGGTTTGCACCACTTGTTATGAGTTTTGCTGTAACGGCAGCCCCTAAAGTGAAGCTGCCCTCTACAGTCAAATCAGCAAAATTTATTATCTTAAAAGATATATAGACACCAAGTGCCATTATGCCATAGACAAGCCCCTGCTCTAATGTAGAAATGGCAAAAGACATTGTATAGACCCCCAATTATATCTATTTATTTGATGACCTCTTGTGCTTTCTTCATGATAGAATCTGGTATTTTAAAACCAATGGCATCTGCTTCTTTTTGATTTAGTATAAGCTGCAGATTCTTAGCAGTTTCCACTTTTATATTGGCAGGCTTTTCACCTTTTAAAATCTTAATAGCCATTAAACCTGCCTGATAACCTAAGTCGCTGTAACTTATACCAAGCGTAGCCAATGAGCCGCCTTCAACCATTCCTTTTTCTGCTGCTATTACAGGTATCTTCGCTGAATTAGTGACCTTTATTATAGCCGCAACAGAAGAAGCAACAGTGTTATCTGTCGGAAGCCATATGGCATCAACTTTCCCTACTAAAGATTGTGCCGCTTGGCTTACTTCGCTGCTATTTGATACAGTAGCTTCTTTTACGCTAAAGCCTAATTTTGCTGCATCGTCTTTCGCAATCTTCACCTGAACTGTAGAATTGACTTCACCTGCATTGTATATTATCCCTATCCTTTTAGCATCTGGAACCAAGTCCTTTATCAATTTTAACTGATCGTTTATAGGCTCCATATCGGAAGTACCAGTCACATTTCCGCCAGGATTATCCAACGATTTTACAAGCCCAGCTGCGACAGGATCTGTAACAGCAGTAAACACGATTGGAATAGTAGAAGTAGCTTTTTTAACTGCCTGTGTAGTAGGCGTCGCTATGGAAAAAATTAAATCGACATTTTTATCAACGAACTTTTTGGCTATTGTCTCAGCCGTCGACATATCACCTTGAGCATTTTCCTTGATATAGGTGACATTCTTCCCTTCTTCATAGCCATTGTCTTTCAAAGCTTTTATAAACCCTTCTCTTGCGCTATCAAGCGCTGGATGCTCAACTATCTGTGTGATGCCAATTGTTATCATCTTTCCCGTACTACCAGTAGACGTTGTCTTGCTTTGGCATCCAGATACGGCAAAAGATATTATAAAAAAAGCTGCCAAAGCAAAGATAGACTTTTTCATAAAAACTCCTCCCCTTGCATGGCAACAACAAAAATCCTACCGTGCTACCATGCTAAATTTCAAATAACACTTTTGATAAAATTTTCATTAATTAATAAAATAGTAAGATAAAAACATTTATTAGTCAATAAAAGTTTTTTGTAATATTTATTAGAAAATTTGAATATGCCTTAAAATAATTAATCTTGATGTAAATATCATCAATAAAGTATAATTATAGTAAATTTATCGTCTGTTTTCTTTAACTTTTCTACCGGTAGAGAAAAATTTTAATTTTATTAAATTTTAAAAAATGGGAGGATTTCTATGAAAAATTCGTTTAAAAAAGCATCAATGCTTTTAGGCATCGTAATGACAGCTTCACTTTTGTTTTCAGGCTGCAGCAAAAACACCAGCGCTACAAGCAGCGACAAAATAAACGTAGGAGCCCTTTTTGAATTGACAGGACAGGTAGCCTCATACGGAACTTCTGAGTACAACGCGGTAAAACTGTATGTAGATGATGTAAACAAAAACGGTGGCCTTCTTGGAAAACAGATTAACCTTATCAAGGCTGATAACAAATCCGCAACAGATGAATCAATAAATCAGGCTACAAAACTTATCGTTGAAGACAACGTAGTGGCAATATTAGGACCTGCAACAACAGGTAACACAAAAGCAGCTTCTTCAATTGCATTAAGCAAAAACATACCTCTTATAACCCCATCTGGCACGTCTTTTGATGTAACTGTCGATCCAAACACAAATAAAGTAAAAAGCGAAATATTCAGAGCATGTTACACAGACCCATATCAAGGCAAAGTGATGGGCGAATTTGCCGCAAAAGATCTAAGTGCAAAAACTGCTGTCATATACATTGACGACAAAAGCGACTACAGCAAAGGCCTTGCTCAAAGCTTCAAAGATCAGTTCGAAAAACTTGGTGGAAAAGTGATAGATCAAGAAGCTTACGTTGCAGGCGATCAAGATTTTAAGTCGACGCTTACTAAGATAAAGGGGTTAAATGCTGACGTCATATTCATACCTGGATACTATCAAGACACGGCAAAGATAGCTAAGCAAGCGAGAGAGATGGGTATAAATACGCCTTTACTTGGCGGTGACGGCTGGGATTCACCTGATCTACTGAAGATAGCAGGTGCATCTGCATTAAACAACGTCTATTACAGCAACCACTTCATATCGACAGATCCAGATCCGACTGTTCAAGACTTCATAAAGAAGTACAAAGACGCTTACGGTACAGAACCTGATGCTTTTGCCGCTTTGGCGTATGACTCAGCAGGTATGTTGGTACAAGCGATAAAAAATGCAAATTCAACTGACCCGGCAAAAATAACAGAAGCCTTGGCAAATCTGAAAAACTTCAAAGGTGTTACAGGCAATATTTCGATAGATACACAACACAATCCTATAAAACAGACAGTAATAATAGAATTGAAGGACGGTAAACAGACACTTAAGAAAAAAGTAAGTGCTGAATAAAAATCGTAAGATAACTTTAGAAAATACGGCAATGCGGTCACCTTGTGGCCGCATATATTTTAATATATTTAAACTTGAGGTGATGTTTATGAAGACATTTATTGAGCAGCTTATAAATGGTCTATCTTTAGGAAGTATATACGCGCTTATTGCCCTTGGATATACCATGGTTTACGGCATAATGAAACTTATAAATTTCGCTCATGGTGATATATACATGGTAGGTGCATTTACAGGATTCTTCGCATCAACATACTTTCACCTTGGATTTATACCATCTCTCCTATTGGCAATGCTGGTAAGCCTTATACTTGGCGTGACAATAGAGCGTGTGGCATACAGGCCATTAAGAGATAAGTCAAAAATCTCAATATTGATTACAGCCATCGGCGTCTCACTTTTGCTGGAAAACGGAGGCATAATCCTCTTATCTCCGCAAGTCAGGACGTATCCTCAAATTTTCAAGCAGCACATGTACTCATTTTTAAACGGCGTAATCACCATATCAAACCAGCAGATCGTCATATTTGTCGTATCCATAATCATGATGGTTGGACTTCAGCTTATCATATACAAGACAAAGATGGGAAAGGCCATGAGAGCTGTCTCCACAGACCCTGATGCTGCAAGGCTTATGGGAATAAATGTGGATAGGACAGTTTCATTCACATTTGCCATAGGCTCTGCCCTTGCCGCTGTCGCAGGTGTCTTAGTTGGCATATACTACAACTCCATAGATCCACTGATGGGTATAATGCCAGGCTTAAAAGCATTCATAGCAGCAGTATTGGGAGGAATAGGCATAATACCAGGTGCTATGGTAGGAGGATTATTGATGGGTGTCATAGAAGCACTTGTTTCAGGCTATGGCAGCTCCCTATACAGAGATGGCGTTTCATTTGCAATACTCATAATCATATTGCTAATAAAGCCAACAGGACTCTTTGGCAAAAATGTAAGAGAGAAAGTGTAGGTGGTAAAGTTGAAGCAAATATTGAAAAACAGATTACTTATATTTTTAGGGCTGTTGGTCTTTTACGCCATAATACAGATTTTGCTGTCGACAAACATATTAAACGACTATTACGAAATAAACATTGTTCTCATGTGCATAAATGTAATACTTGCTGTAAGCCTTAACCTTATAAATGGATTTACAGGACAATTCTCCTTAGGACATGCAGGATTCATGTCAATCGGTGCATACACATCAGCTATCATAACGTACAAATTGGGACTTCCATTTCCACTGGCATTATTAGTAGGAGGCATAGCAGCAGGCATAGCCGGAATCTTGATAGGAATACCATCATTGAGATTAAAAGGAGACTACCTTGCTATAACAACACTTGGATTCGGAGAAATAATTAGGGTAATCTTTTTAAACACCGAATACGTGGGTGGAGCCAGCGGCCTATCTGGAATACCAAAGTACACAAACTGGACGTGGGTATTCTGGATGGCAGTCATAACCGTCGTCTTAATCAGAAACTTCATAAACTCCAGCTACGGCAGATGCTGTGTAGCAATCAGAGAAGACGAGACAGCAGCCGAATCGATGGGCATAAACACAACTTTCTACAAGACATTGGCATTCACGATAGGTGCATTCTTCGCAGGAATAGGCGGTGCCCTTTATGCTCACAACTTCTACATCATACAGCCAGAAACATTCAACTTCATGAAATCATTCGATATCTTAACAATGGTTGTATTAGGAGGACTGGGCAGCATAACAGGGTCCATCCTATCAGCCATCTTCTTGACTTTTGTATACGCACTTTTGCAGGATTATGCTGCACTAAGAATGGTAATATACGCTCTCCTCTTAATCATCGTAATGCTATTTAGACCAGAAGGATTGATGGGTACAAGAGAATTTTCTCTCAAAAAACTATTCAAGAAAGGGGAGAAAAGCAGTGAGTTTACTGTCAATTAAAGACGTATCTATAGACTTTGGCGGCATAAAGGCCCTGATAGATGTCAACATAGAACTGGAACAAGGCTCTTTAACAGGACTTATAGGACCAAATGGTGCTGGAAAATCAACAGTATTCAACATAATAACCGGTATATACAAGCCTACATCAGGAAAAGTGACATTTGACGGAAAAAACGTATCAACAAAACCGTATAACAACACAAAGCTTGGCATAGCAAGGACATTTCAAAACATACGTCTATTTAAAAACCTAACTGTCCTTGACAATGTCAAGATAGCTCAGCACATTCACGTGCAATACGGACTTTTAAGCTCGTTCCTGCAGTACAAAAAATATTTAGATGGAGAAAAAACACAAGACAAACAAGCGATGGATCTCCTTAAAATATTCAATCTTGATAAGCACGCTTTAAACCTTGCCAAAAATCTGCCATACGGCGAACAGAGAAGACTTGAAATAGCAAGAGCACTGGCAACAAAACCAAAGCTTTTGCTCTTAGATGAACCTGCAGCAGGGATGAATCCGCAAGAGACAAAAGAGCTTACAGACACAATCAGATTCATAAGGGACAAATTTGACATAACAATACTCTTGATAGAGCACGACATGTCATTGGTTATGGATCTTTGCGAAGACATATACGTCATGAACTACGGAAAAATAATAGCACATGGCACACCAGACGAAATCAAGAAAAATCCAGAAGTAATAGCTGCATACCTTGGAGAAGAAAGTCCTGATGAAAGTGAAATTTTATCAATTGAAGGAGGTGCTTAAAACATGTTAGAGGTAAAAGATCTCAACGTATCATATGGAATGGTCAATGCCTTAAAAGGCATTGATTTAAAAGTAAATAACGGTGAAATTGTTACGATAATAGGTGCAAATGGCGCAGGCAAAAGCACTACTCTAATGACAATATCAGGCATATTGAAACCAAAAAAAGGCTACATCAAATTCGATGATGTAGACATAACAAAAAAACCTGCTCAAAATATAGTGGATATGGGTATCTGCCAAGTGCCAGAAGGAAGAAGAATATTTGCCAACATGACTGTAATGGAAAACCTTGAGATGGGAGCATATCTCAGGAAAGACAAAATGGTAAAAAGCGACATAGAAAAAGTATTTCACCTATTTCCACGTCTAAAAGAAAGGCATAAACAGATTGCCGGCACTTTAAGCGGTGGTGAGCAGCAGATGCTGGCAATAGGGCGTGCATTGATGTCAAAGCCAAAAGTGCTTTTGCTAGACGAACCATCAATGGGACTTGCACCCATCGTAGTGCAAGACATATTTAAGACGATAAAAGGCATAAATGAAGACGGCACCACCATCCTTTTGGTAGAGCAAAACGCTAAAATGGCTCTATCCATTGCAGACAGAGCATACGTCCTTGAGACAGGCAACATCTCACTTGAAGGTGCTGCATCTGTCTTGAAAAACGATGAAAGGGTTAAAAAGTCGTATTTAGGAGGTTAAAAAGAGGGTTCACAATGAACCCTCTTTTAATGGCAATTTTATTATTTATGCCAGATAAAAGCTTTCCGTTAAAATCAATTTTCCAATTACCTTTGCAGCAGCAAAGCATGTTTTAAAGTTGATGGTGCTTTGTAGAAATATCCTGATAACAATAAAAATCCACTTATAGCAAAAAAATATACCACCGAAATTCCTTCTCGTTGGAAAATTGAAATTCCATAGCCTAAAAGATAAAGACTTGATATAAATGCATTAAAAGCAGATGTCACTTGAGGCAATTTGCAATTATCAGTCAGTTTGATCAATAAATTTTCTGAAACCAATTGGCGAATTCCCATGCCTATTCCTAAAAAAGCAGATGCTAAATAAAACACGTATATCTCATTAAAAAATGCCATTGATAATAGAGAAATTGTTAGAAAAGCAGTTCCGATATTAACAAATTTTCCTTTCGCCAATTTCGCTTCAAACTTGATATACATCAATGATGCTAAAATAGAAAAAATAGACGAAATCGCTCTTGACCAGGCAAAAGTAGTTTCCGATTTTAAAAGAATTTGCGTAACATAAAGTATCAAAAGAGGTATGGAAATACCTTCAACAAGTGAGCGAATACCTTCAAGTATAACAAGCCATTTTAACTCTATATTATTCCATATAGTATGAAAGCCTTCAGTTGCCTGATGATAAAAATTCAGATTGCTTTCGCTTTCTGATAAATGTTTGTCCTCATTACTCTGAATTTTTAAAATCAAAAATGCACTCAATAAATAGCTAACTGAATCTGCCATTAAAAAAATAGTAGGTAAAATGCCTATAGAAATCAACAATGCACCAAAAGCCGGTGCTAGCATATTAATTAGATCATCTACTCCTAAAGAAATCCCAATTGTTTTAGTCAAAGTTAAATCATCTGTATTTGATTTAATTATGCTTGTTCTAAATGAACCGTATATTGAATTAAAACAGCCTAAGAAGAATATCAGACATAAGACGATATATGGTATTTTAATAAAATTTAATATCCCAATGACAATCAAAAATCTCATTAAATCACATAAAACTAAAATAGATTTATCAGGCATCTTTTTACTTAAAATATGAGGAATAATTGGTCCTATAAAAAGCCATGGCAATGTTTCAGCAATGAAGGCCAATGATAATATAGTAGACGAATGAGTCTGATTGTATACAATTATAGGAAAAGCAAGGCTATGAAGCTGTGTCCCAAAATTAGAAATCCATTTTGCAAAAAGTAATAACCTAATATTTTTATTCATCGCTTTCTCCTTTAATATTTATAAGTATTTTTGAAACTTCTGTTTCTTTCTACATATTACAATCTCATCGATCATTAAATTTCTCTGCTATGACAGAAGCTGTTTCTTTGCTCATAGTGCTTCTACCGCTTTCAATCATGCTTATAAAGCCTCTGGTAATGTTTTTATCCTGTAGTTCTCTCTGTTTCATCTTAAGCATTTTCCTAATTTTCTTTAGTCTTTCACCTTGAGTTGAAAATTCCATATAAATTTCCCACTTTCTCTTTTTATATACTGTCTTAAGTCTTAAATTAACATGTCTTTCCTTTCTTATAATGCAACAAATAAACTTTTTGAAAAGTCAAAAAACGATTATTTTGAATTGAAATTTTCTATTCCGTAGATTTTTTTATTGTAAAAATACTTACAAATGCTGTATATTTCAATTATTATAACAGATGTAATTATATTAATAAACGTACTTAACATACCGTAATATATTTCAGTATAATCTATTATAATTCCAGCATCTATAAAAAAATGTGCAATTGCTGCAACATATATATTTTTCGTTCTTAAATAAAGATAACTAAAAAATATACCCCACATAAAAATATTTAAAGTACTAAATATTTGTATATTTCTAACACTTAATATCGGTATATGCGCCATGGTAAATAAAAAACTTGTAATAATAACAGCAATTATCATTCTAAGTCTTTTATTTTTTAGTATAATTGTATCTAAAATTTTATAATATAAAATTACTCTAAATAAAAATTCTTCGCCCAATCCTACAAAAAGAAAAGAAAAATTTTGAAAAATTAATGTTACATAGCTTTCACTTATATCCCATATTAAATAATATTTTAAATGAAATATATTCACTAATATTATTGTTAATAACAATAGTAACAATATATAGACCATCAATTCCAGAATTGTTTTTAAAGATAATTTAACATAATTCATATAATTAAATTTTTTTAACAAATAAATCGCAATGATTAATAACACAATTTGTATAATATAGTTTACTATTATTTTTACATCTGGAATATTGCTTTTTAATATAAAAATTTCTATTCCAGCTAAGATTGGATATAATGCTACTAAAACAGCAAATACAATTAAAATTATTTTTGTTAATTCTTTTCCTTTTATCATATTATCCTCCATATCTTATAAAAATAATATTGTCTAACTCTGTTCGTATCTGCTATATAGTCTTAGATAAAAGTGTTTAACCATATAATAACTTTCTATTAACATAATCGAAATAATTAAAAGAATAATTTCCTCATAATGGTAATACCCGATATTAATTGTTGTTAAAATCGGAAAGTCAAAATAAAAATGCATCATACAAGCCAAATATATATTGCCACTTCGTAAAAAAAGATAACTGAAATAGATACCTGTTATAAATATTTCAAAAAGTTTAGAAATATTATAATGACGTATAGGATAATGGATAATTGAGAATAAAATATTTGTTAGTATCACGCTAAATACTATTTTTAAGATGTTGCTTTTTAAATTTAATATTTCAGATATTTTAAAATAAAGAGTGACTCTATATAAATATTCTTCTGATAAAGCAACTAAAATAAATAAAATCATTTGTGATATTGCAACAATATAGTCTGCCTTGTTCCAGTTTGCAATAATATTCTTAAAATCGAACAACAAAAAAATATTATATATTTTAAATATATCTAGTATATACTTAGTAAATGTCAGCGATAATAACATAAATATAAATGCTTTAATTATAGATTTAAAAGACATCTTAATAAATTTTATATAATTAAATTTTTTTAGTAAAAATATAGCTAAAACTAACAACAAAATTTCCGTAATAAAATTGTAGACTAAATTGCTACTTGTCATAACTAATGGATCATTATTTCTTATATTAAAAAAATGATATATACCTTCAAACAAATACATCATTATAAATTGATAAAAATATAAAGCCATGACAAAAATAAAAAATATTAAAATTAAAGCACTTAGCTTTTTTATCATATTTTACACCTTTTGTCTAATTTTATACGAAAATTATAAGCATTCTTGCTGGAACCAAATTTTGTATTGTATGTTTATTATATCATATTGAGATTCAAATGCAATATATCTTTTTGTTTTTATTGCGCTTCAAAATAAAAAATTTTAGATCTAAATCGTTCGGATAAATATAATGGCTTAATGCCATTTATTAGCGTAAAAAATGCTCCCCTTAAATTAAACTATCTATTTTAAGGGAAGCATGTACCATCAATACTTAAGAGATCTATGCCCAAGTCCAATGGCAACTTCGTTTAAGTTTAGCATTCCAACGGCGAAAAATGCACAGACGCAAAGGTGTTCGCCATAAAATGCTATTCCAATCTTGCCACCTATATTAAGCCCCATAGCTTTATCTTTTAGCTGCATTATTGCCTCATGTGTTGCACCTGCAACAGCGCCTTCTCCTACATGGTTGTCCTCTACGACTCCTTCTCTCTTTGCCGCTACAACTGCCCTTTCTATTATCTTTGAAATTGAATTAATGTATTCGCCGCCATAATCTACCGCCGCTACCTTGATGCCCTCTTTTCCATACTTCTCCTTTAATACGGCTTCATCCTCTCTCCTTGACATGGCCATCCTTATGGCTACTCTCGCAACATCTATGCTTCTTATTTCTTTCATAACTCAACAGCCCTTTTTAAGGGCACCTCCTTCATCATTTAAAATGCTTTCAGTATTATTTCGTATACAATAGGTATAAATATTGACGGAAGCAAGTTCCCAATCTTTATTTTCGTCAAATTCAGCATATTTAATGATATGCCTATTATCAAGACGCCACCAATGGCAGACATGTCCGCTATCACGTTAGCAGTCAATAAATCTTTAAGAAGCGATGCGCACAAAGTTATAGAGCCTTGATATAATAGGACACTTATGGATGATATCATGACACCTATCCCTAATGTAGATGCAAATATTATAGATGATATGCCATCCAACATGGATTTGGCAAAAAGTATACTGTGATCACCTTGTAAACCGTCTTTTAATGCTCCCACAATAGCCATCGCGCCAATACAGTATATGAGGCTTGCTGTCACAAAGCCTTCGCTTATCTTATTTTCACCGTTTCTCGATAATTTTCTCTCTAAAAAGTCGCCAAATTGGTTAAGCTTTTTCTCTATGTCCAGCAGTTCACCTACAATGCCGCCTATCGCCAAACTTACTATAACCAGTAGCAAATTTTTGTATTTCAATGCGCTGTCAAATCCTATTATCAAAACGCTTAAAGATATGGCTTGCATAACCGTTGATTTTATTCTATCTGGAATTCCAATTTTAAATAAAGTGCCAACAAAACTACCCACGACAATAGATGCTGCATTGACAAAAGTCCCAATCATCTAATTTTTCCTTTCTTTAAACACGTCTTTTGATACATGATCTTTTGCATAATTAAAAAGGTACTGCTGCGCAAATCCAGACAAATCGCCAAACTTCTCTTTTGCAAAATTCTGCACATCAGAATTATTTGTCTTCCTTTTTAGGTATAAAAATTCTACAACTCGCTTTATCCACACATCTGTCGGAAATGCCTCATATCTTCCGATGGAATAAAGCATGACACAGTCTGCAACCTTTGGCCCAACACCTCTTATGCTCATAAGTATATTACGTACATCGTAAGTATCGTAAAGCTGCAACTCAAAAAGATTTACTTCGTCATTAAACACTTTTAGCGCTGCATCGATTATATATTTCGATCTGAAGCCACATTTGCTTTTACTTAGCAATTCCATATCTGCCATTATGAAATCTTGAACTTTAGGAAATGTATAATAAGTCTTATCCCTATAGACAATAGGATGACCCAATAACCTGCTTAAATTCTCTATGACTTTTTTTATCTGTGGAATCCGATTGTTTTGAGATATGATAAATGATATAAGCGTCTCCCACGTGTCTTGCCGCAAAATCCTTATGCCTTCGCCGTACTTTATGGCTGCTTTTAAAATCTCGTCTTGCGAAAGTGTCTCTTTTATCTTGCCGTAGTCTCTGCCCAAGTCAAAGTAATCATACCATATATCATTAAAATCTGCCAAAGTGGTATTATCAATCGTCAATATATCTCCATCTAATTTTACATTTATTACTCTGTCAAATGCGACCCCCGTATAACTTCCATCATCTTCTTCATTCCACCTGAAACATTGTCCACATTCTAATGTCTCTTTAAGGTTAAAATCCTTAATTCCATGCACTATAACCTTAGAACCGGACTGCTCAACTAAATATCTCATTCTCCTCATCACCCACATATAGGTTTTTCACTGCCTTACTACATAATATTTACTAACCTCTACAATTATTATATAATTTTTTGAAGATAAAAAAAAGGCTTATTTGCCTTTATCAAGTATTTCTCGGGTTTTAAGTATCTTGTCATTTCCTTTTATATAAAGTGATTTAACGTGAATCTTTATTTCAAGCACATTTAAAGATGTCATGTACTCTACGACACTTTTTATCTTTTTTATAGCTCCTCTTAAAACGCTGTTTATAAGCGTACCATGCACCATTACAATCTCTATTTTTATTATTATTCCTTCTGTGTAGTTCTCTGTTATGACTTTATTTATTTTATAAATGCCTTCAAATTTCTTCGCTTCATTTAATACAATAGAATTTATGACATTTTCAGAGATTGTGTATTTGCCAAGATAGCTGTAGTATGGCCTCACTACCGTCTTCTCAAAGTCTATCTCTTTTCGTCTAAATATCCTCAATGGATCTATAAAATACCCCGAAAAATGCTTTTTGACTTCAAATGTCGGTACAGGTATTACATGCATACCTTCCTCATATCTTTTCTTTCTTGCAAGCTCTATCTCATCATGTGATAATATATCTTCTATATATATTCGCTCAGCAACAGGCGGTAGATTAAGCCTTTCAGCGATTTTGTCCACCATCTTGTCAGACGTTCCTATTATCAATATTTTATCTGGATTTATTTCTTCAATCGATTTTTTAACCTCTCTGGCGTGCTCATCATCTGTAAAAATGGCTCTTCTTATAGCTGACAATTTTGTCTTTTCTCTTTTGGCAGAAACCCCTGATATGATCCTGTTTTCACATATTAAAAGGCCATCATCTATGATGTACTTTATACCGTATTTCCCTGCAACAAACGACGCATGATGACTTTTGCCGCTTCCACTGGCTCCAACAAAAGAATATACCTTCAATTGATACCCTCCATGATTAAAAATGATGACTATAGGTTATATTATACGGCAACAATTGTATTTTGCAATAAAAATTTAATTTTTCTTTTTTATGCTTAGTTTTACCAATGTCTGTAAAAATTTAATGGCAAATTCCATGTCTATATTGCTTTTAGAAAATGTTATTATAAACACTAAGATGACTATGCTTACAGCTATGAAAGTCAACTGCATATCCATCTTTTCACCCCACCTTCACATGAGTTATAATGGCCTCAATGAAAGTGAATCAAAATGTTTTGTTGTGCCATCACGTATGATTATACAACTTTTATCGGTAAAAATGTGGACTTAGGAATCAAAATGTCATTTTAAGGAACGAAAAGATTATCATTCGTTTATCTCATAAGACGGTATTAAGACAGTCACAGAAAAATATTCATCATCGATATTTATGTTTATATCCCCATCATATCTTTTAACAATATCCCTTACGATAGATAGCCCATTGCCCCTTCCAGTGCCTTTCGTTGTAAAGCCATCACATAAGATGTTTTGTTTAACATAATCACTGACAGCCCAGGTATTTTTGACAACAAAGATGTAGTCAACTGGATCTGAATTTAAAATTATCTCCATCTTTCTATCATTTTTTAGCCTTTCACATTCTTCTGTAGCATTATCTATCAAATTTCCCAAAATAGAGCATACATCATTAACCACTTTCTGCCTGATCTTCAAATCAACCGTACAAATAAATCGAACTGATATATCCTTTTTTATCGCCTTGCTTATTTTAGAATACAAGAGAAGATCTAATATGTCGTTTCCAGTATCAACTTTTATAAGGCTACTGCTTATGTCGTCAATGTAAGTCTTTAAAAATTCTTCAGCATCTTTGTACTTCATTTGTCTTATCAATTCATACAAAATCAGTATATTGTTCTTCAATTCATGTTTATTTTTTCTGTATAAATTATTTTGTTCTTCTACAAACTTGAGTTTAAAATCATTAATGATATTTTGGTACTCGTTTTTTCCATTTGTATATATCATCCTTATTATGGTAAAAACCAAAATATTTATGATGAAAATCGTAAAAAATAAAAACAATTTAAAGTCAGCCGGCATGAAATACCCTTGTTTATAGTAAATGCTGTTGCTTATCGTAATTATGACAAAAGTCATATACACAAAAAACAGTGCAATTATCTTATTCAAACTTTTCCTTACCATGTCATCACCACGAGATCTAATTTGCTTTCATATCATCCGGCTGACTTAATATATCTTTCAATCTATCTCTGAATTCACTGTATAATTTCTTTGTTAGATATGCCTTTTTATTTTTATCTCTAAAGCTTATTTCAAGTGATGTTCTACTTACAGATTTAATAGAATAAACTTTATATAGATTTACTATATAAGATCTGCTGGTCTTAAAAAACACTTTTTTGTTGAGGAGTTTGTAGACATCGCTAAGAGAAGTGTTTGACATAAAATCTTCAAACGCAGTGCAGAAAAAGGTTTTTTTCCTGTTAGCCTCAATAAAGTATATGTCATTTGTATTGACTAACCTCACGTCTTCACCGCATCTTACCTCTATTACAAAAGATGAATCGCTAAATTTTCTCTTTACCCTTTCAATAGTATTAATCAACCTGTTGTAATTTATAGGCTTTACAATATAGTCAGCAGCATATAGTTTTACAGCATCTTTTATATATTCATCATACGACGTTACGAATATGACCTCTGTATTTGGCAGCAAATCTCGAATATTTTTAACGACTTCTATTCCTGTCATTTGTGGCAGTTTTATATCCAATATGGCTAAGTCAGGTTTCACCTTTAGTATGGCATTTAATAAATCTCTTCCTTCGTTCGTGATGTATTCAACTTGAACATCGCTTATCTCCATGACCCTTTTGCTTATCTCTTTTCTAAGCGAATCTTCATCTTCAGCGATTATGGCTTTTAACATAACATCACATCCCTTTATGATTTTCCAACAATATAAATATTCGATATAAAAGAGAGAATTCCTTCAAAAAATGATAACCAATAGAAAAAAGAGAATAAGATGTCCTCATTCCCTTATGCAGAAATGAAAATGCCTATTTAATTGTACATCTAATATGTTCTACACTAATTATATAATAATTTTTAAAACTAAAATCGATTTAGAACGAAAATGACAAAATAAGGAACGAAAATGCAATATACCATCAAACCAATGTATCGATTAAAAGTTTTACGTTTAGAGCAGTTATAATCACCGCTAAAATAATTAAAACAGCTTTACTGGCTTTGCCATTTGAATAATCGCCCATGACCTTCTTCGATGATGTCAGATAAATTTGAGTAAACACTGTAATCGGTAATTGTATGCTTAGTATCATCTGAGAAAATATCAAAACTTGAAATGAGTCTTTAAATAAAAATATTACAATAATCGCTGCAAAAAGCGAGATAAAGATTCCTGTAAGCGTGTGTTTGTCTTTTATGTTGTAAGGTTCTTTAAAAATCCCAGCGTATATGGAACCACCTGCAATTCCAGATGTTACCGTTGACGAAAAACCTGAGAACAAAAGTGCTATTGCAAATACCAAAGATGCCTTCCCTCCAACAATAGGCTTCAAAAGCTCTCCTGCTTGCTCCAGCATGTCCACAGCAATGCCTTTAGTGTAAAATGCCGCAGCCGAAAGAAGTATCATAGCACTATTTATAGCCCAACCTATAATCATCGAAAACAATGTATCAAGAAATTCAAATTTAAGCTGCTTTTTGACAACCGATTCATCCTGCAAGTTCCATTGGCGGCTTTGAATGATTTCCGAGTGGAGGAACAAATTGTGTGGCATTACGACAGCACCTAAAACGCTCATGATTACAACCATGGAACTATGAGGTATTGATGGATTTATCCAACTTATAGCTGCTGCTTTCCAATCTATCTTCACCATGTATACCTCAAACAAAAATGAAAGTCCTATAAGTGACACAAACCCGATTATGATCTTTTCTAAGCGCTTGTAAGAATTTGTATAAAGCACTAAAGATATGACTAATAGCGCTAAAACCGCCCCGATTTTTACAGGTATATTGAAAAGCATCTTTAGAGCTATAGCCGTACCTAATAGTTCTGCTGTAGATGTAGATACTGATGCAGCAACAGCCGACAGCAGAATAAATTTCGAAAGCCTGCTGTCTATAAATATGGATGTAGCTTCAGACAAACAGTAGCCTGTGACGATTCCAAGGTGCGCTGCATTGTGCTGCAATATGATGAGCATTATTGTTGACAATGTTATAACCCACAGCAGCTTATACCCATATATTGAACCTGCAGAGACATTCGTGGCCCAATTCCCCGGATCTATAAAGCCTACCGTAACCAATATCCCTGGTCCAACGTATTTCAGAAAATTGACGAAAGGGACGACACTTCTATCTTCCTTAAGAAAATCCCCAATGGTTTTTATAAATCTTTTCATGTTTGCCTCCAAAGCAATACAAAAAAATAAATGGATTGTACCATTTATTTTTCTTCGACTTTAGCTTTAAGCAGATTTTCTTCATTTATGCGATACGACAATGTCAATAAGCTATCGCTTAAATGCACATTTTCCAGTATCACGTCATCGGGAACCTTTAAATCTATAGGAGAAAAGTTCCATATAGCTTTTATGCCTGCTTTCACCAATCTATCGGCCATAATCTGCGAATTATCTTTTGGTATGCAAAGTATGGCAATGTCTATCTTATTTTTAGACAAAAAATCCTCTAATGTCTCCACATCCATTATCTCTATATCTCTTATTTTAAGTCCAAACAATCTTGGATTGACATCAAAAATTCCCTTTAAGCTAAATCCAGTTCTCTCAAAATTTGTGTAGTTTGCTATGGCCTGTCCAAGATTACCTGCACCAATGATAATAGTGCTGTATGTCTTATCTAAGCCTAAAATCTTTGTCAGAGTATTGTAAAGCTCTTCTACGTTGTAACCATAACCTTGCTGTCCAAATCCGCCGTAATTATTGAGGTCCTGCCTTATCTGCGAGGCAGTCACGCCCATCCTTTCGCTTAACTCTCTGGATGAAATCCTTTTTACATCATTTTTCAATAATTCTTCTAAATATCTATGGTATCTCGGCAATCTCCTTATTACAGGCATTGGCACTATTGTTTTTTTTGTCATAAAATCACCCCAGACAAAATCCTAATAAAGAAATTATATTACATTGTAAATAATATGTCAACCTGGAAATATCTATTTTTTACTGAGCAGGTTCCCACTTGTTGTAATCGCTGTTCATTATCACTATGTCAACTCTCCTGTTAAGCTGCCTATTTTTATCGCTGTCGTTTGGCACTATTGGACGATACTCACCATACCCTACAGCCGAAATTTTTGCCGGATCCATCTTTACGTCATTCACCAAAATCTCAACCACATTTGTGGCTCTTATGACAGAAAGCTCCCAGTTTGAATGAAATTGATTATTGTTTATGGGCACATTATCTGTATATCCCTCGACGCGGATGTAATTGGGCATCGATTTTAATATGTTTCCTATTTTTATCAATGTCTCTTTCTGCTCAGGTTTGACATCTGCTGAACCAGTATCAAATAGCAATGTATCATTTAGGCTTATGACAAAACCTCTCTCGTCCACCTTGTAAGTCACCATGTTTTGAAGGTTGTACTGCTTTATAAGCTTGTCGAGCTGTGATGCAATCGAATTGTCGTTAGTGCCATTTGTACCTGTAGTCTTAATGCTGTCAAGTATGCTGTTTCCACTTTGTTGACCTATGACGTAATTCGTCCCATCAAAAGTTTTACCAAGTGATGCAGCAATTTGCTGAAATTTCTGAGAATTAACCGTACTTATAGTATAAAGCACGATAAAAAATATCATAAGCAGCGTTATCATGTCAGAATAAGTAAGCAACCATCTTTCGCTGTTTTCCTTTTTCCCTTCATCTTCTTCATGCCTTATCATCAGCAATTTCACCTTTCACACTTTGTTCTTTTGCTTTAGCAACTGATTCCCTTTCAACTACAAATGTCAGCAACTTCTTCTCCACGATCTTAGGATTCTCACCAGCCTGCAGTGAAAGGCTGCCTTCTAAGATTATCTCCTTTTCCGTCTTTTTGATCTGCGCTTTGTTCTTAAGCTTATTGCCTATAGGCAGCCATACAAGGTTAGCCATACTTACACCATAAAGTGTAGCTATAAAAGCAACAGCTATTGAAGGCCCCAACTTATCTGGTTCACTGAGATTTCCCAAGACGTGAACAAGTCCCATAACCGTACCTATGATACCCATGGTTGGGGAATATCCTCCAGCAGCTTCAAAGATGCTGGCTTCTCTTTTAAGCTCTTTATCTTCTATGTATATCCTATTTTCCATAGTAGTCCTTATAAGCTCAATATCCGCACCATCTATGACAAGCTCAATGCAGTCTTTTAAAATAGGATCGTAGTTTTTAATTTCATCTGACTGCAACTCCTGTTCAAGGCTTAAAAGTCCTTCGCTTCTGGCTTTTTGAGCGAGATACACAAAATACCTGATTATATCACCGTATTTGTTGCCTTCCTCTTTAAAAGCCTTCCCAATCAATTTCGGAAGTTTCAACATATCTTTCATCGAAAAAGAGGTCATAGTAGCGCCTATCGTTCCACCTAAAACTATAAGTGCTGCCGATACACCTATTAAAGATGCAACGCTTCCACCCTCCATGACAAATGCTAAGATGAGAGAGCCAAACCCTAACAAAATCCCTAATAACGTCGAAAAATCCATACACATTCACCTCGTTAATTTTGACATATATAATATCGGCAACAAAACCATAAAAATTAAATATCAATTGCACTTTAAATAGGACATAATCTTTGATATATTATATTATAACAGGAGGAGTATTAAATGGCTATAATATCAGCAAATAACGTAAATTTATCATACGGAATAAATAGCATATTAGAAAATATATCTTTCATTGTAAATGAAGGAGATAAAATAGGTGTTGTAGGAGATAATGGAGCTGGAAAATCGACTCTATTTAAGCTTATAGTAAAAGATCTTCAGCCTGACATCGGAAACATATCGATGCCACTAATAAGCGTAGGATATCTTGAGCAAAACGCCTATATAATAAGCAACAAGTCTATTTACGATGAAGTCAAGACAGTCTTTCAAGACATTGAAAATCTTGAAAATGAAATAAAGAAGCTGGAAAAATTGATAGCAGATACAAAAGATGAATCTAAATTATATAAGCTTCTTGACGAATATTCAAAGTTGACAGATGAATACAACAAAAAAGAGGGTTATTCGGTTGACAGCAAAGTGCGAGGCGTGCTTATAGGATTAGGCTTTAGCCAAGAAGAATTTGATAAACCTGTTTCTACCTTAAGCGGTGGCCAAAAGACAAGGCTTATGCTGGCAAAGGCTCTTTTAAAAGATCCTGACCTTCTTCTTTTAGACGAGCCTACAAATCATCTTGATATACCTTCCATAGAGTGGCTTGAGCAGTATTTGAGATTTTTTAGAGGAACTGTAATGGTCATATCACATGACAGATTTTTTCTCGACAGAATCGTAACTCGAATATTTGAGATAGAAAATAAGACATTGAAATCCTACGATGGAAATTACACAGAGTACGTAAAGAAAAAGAATGAAGAAATAAGCATAATGATGAAGGCTTATGAAGAACAGCAAAAGGAAATCAAGAGAATACAGGAAATGATAATGATACAGAAAAATCGCCGCCGCGAAAAATCAGTAAAAATGGCTGAAAGCAAGCAAAAACTTCTGGACAAGATGGAGAAAATAGATAAGCCTTCTATAAACAATGAAACAATTAAGCTTTCGTTTGATTTTATAGAAAAAAGCGGAAATGATGTTTTAAAGGTATCTGACCTCTCATTGTCTTTCGATAAACCTGTATTTCACAATATAAGCTTTGAAGTCTACAAAGGAGATAGAATAGCTATCTTAGGGCCTAATGGCGTAGGAAAAACTTCTCTCCTTAAAACCATCGTAGGCGAGATTGCAAATTACGAAGGAAGCATAAGCTTAGGCACAAATGTATCGATAGGCTATTATCAACAGGAGTTTTCAAATCTAAACGATGAGAAAACAATAATCGACGAAATATGGGATGAAAATCCTTATCTGACTCAAACAGAAGTAAGGACTATGCTGGGCTCTTTTTTGTTCAGCGGCGATGATGTGTTTAAACAAATAGGCAAGTTAAGTGGCGGGGAAAAAGCAAGAGTTTCCCTTTTAAAGCTTATCCTTTCAAAAGCCAACTTTCTACTTTTAGACGAGCCTACAAACCATCTCGACCTGAAGTCAAAGGAAGTGCTGGAAAAGGCATTGTTAGATTTTGGTGGCACACTTCTATTCGTGTCACACGACAGGTACTTTATAGACAAAATAGCCACAAAAGTATTGGAAATGTCCAGCGATTCTATTAAGGAATACTATGGGAATTATTCGTACTACGTAGAAAAAAGAAATGAAAATAATACAAAAGAAGACGAAGAGGAAAAAAAGACAAAGACACAGCTTAAGAACGAAAAAATGCGAGAAAAGCTAAAGCAGAAAGAAGCCAAAAAGCAAAGGGAATACATGGCACGAATAGAAAACGAGATAATAGAAACTGAAGACGCCATAAAAGAACTGGAAGAAAAAATGTGCAATCCCGATATATACAAAACTGGAGAAATCGTCGACACACAGTCAAAATACAATATGTTAAAAGAAAAATTAGAAAAACTGTATGAAGAATGGGAAATTTTAAGCGGGTAAATTATACCCGCTTTAATATTGCTTCTTCAAATCGATGACGTTTATGTAATCACCATCGCCCATATATGCTTTAAGGTTGTGTTTCAATATCTGTACTGCCCTTTCCATGTATCGAGGCGATATGCCTGCCGTATGCGGTGTGATCACCACATTTTCCATGTCCCACAGAGGACTATCTTTTGAAAGTGGTTCATTTCCAAATACATCCAATGCAGCGCCTCTTATGTTTTTTTGCCTCAACGCATCAATTAGGGATACCTCATCGACAACGCTTCCTCTGCCGATGTTTATAAATACGCTGTCGCTTTTCATGCTCTTAAAAAACTCAGCATCTAAAAGATGGTATGTGTCATCAGTCAAAGGCAGCGCACATATTACGTAATCAGCATTTGAAACTGCATATATCATATTTTTATCTGTGTACATCTCATCTATAAAGGGACTTGACTTGCCTGATTTTCTTACTCCAACGGTTTTCATTCCAAATTCCCGTGCAATCCTTGCTATTTCTTCTCCAATGCTTCCGACGCCAAGTATGCAAACAGTCTTTCCGTACAATTCAGAAACCCTTACAGATTTGTCCCATTCTCTATTGATTTGCTTTCTTATGAAGTAATTTAATCCTCTTTCAAATAAAAGCATATACCCTAAAACTTGTTCAGATATCTGATACTTGTGAACACCTTTTGAATTGGTCAAGATTATATTCCTCTGCTTAAGTATATCAAACGGCATCGCATCAGCACCAGCACTCAATAGGTGAATCCACTTTAAGTTTTTGGCATCGTCTATCAATTCCTTTTTAGCATCTCCATCAAAGCAAACCAGCACTTCCACATCTTCAATATATTTGGAAATGTCCTCTACATCGTCTTTGCTTATTACATTAAAATTTGGCGCAATGCTTTGTATCTCCTCAATATACTTTTTGCCTACCTTTGACAGAAAAAGCATGTTATTCATAATAGAAAGCCCCTTTCTTTTTTCCATTTGATTACATAATATCCAAACTATTAAAGTTAATCACAGTATCCACAAAGTTATCCACAGACACATAACAGCATCATGGCAGATTTAAAGACAATTTTCCACAATATGCACAGATTTTTCGCCAACAATCAAAAAAGTTTTAAATACGGGACAGCATTTAAGTCTAATCCTGAAACTTTTCCGCGAATAAAGTCAAAATACCCTGCACTTGCTATCATAGCGCCATTGTCTGTGCAGTACACTTGTTTTGGAAAATGAATCACAAACCCTTCTTCATCTGCCAGTTTTTTTAATCTTTCTCGAAGAAGGCTGTTAGAAGCCACACCGCCTGCTATGGATATTTTTTTTATGTTTTTAAACTTAGCAGCCTCAATAAGCTTTGATGACAAAACATCGACTACATTCATCTGAAAGCTGGCAGCATAGTCTGCCACATTTATCTCAATGCCATTTTGCCTTTCTTTGTGCAATTGATTTATGACTGCTGTCTTCAATCCACTAAAGCTAAAATCAAAATTGTCCTTTTCCATAAAAGACTTTGGAAAGTTATAGCGATATGGATCACCGCTTTTTGAGATCTCATCTATTTTAGGACCGCCAGGATATCCAAGACCTAATGCTCTTGCCACCTTGTCAAATGCTTCTCCTGCAGCATCATCCATCGTTCTACCGAGAACCTCATACTGTCCATAGTCTTTTACAAATACGATGTGACTGTGTCCACCTGACGCTATAAGGCAAATAAATGGCGGTTCAAAATCGCTGTCAAGGTAATTTGCAGATATATGCCCTTCAATGTGGTTTACGCCAACAAATGGCACGCCTTTCCCGTATGCCAAAGCCTTTCCGTACGAAAGCCCTACCAACAATGCACCTACAAGTCCCGGACCGTATGTAGCAGCAACAACATCAACGTCATCAAGCGTCACATCTGCCTTCAAAAGAGCCTCTTTCACCACATTTCCAATGGCTTCAATGTGGTTTCTTGATGCTATCTCAGGGACAACACCGCCAAATTCCTTGTGTATATTTATCTGCGAATATATGACATTAGACATCACGATTTTGCCATCTTTTACGACACTTGCCGATGTCTCATCGCAGGATGTTTCAATCCCTAATACTATCGTGTTTTCCCTCATACAATCTCTCCTTACATATCGTATTTCCACATTATAACTGCATCTTCATTGTTGTCCTGATAATACCCTCTTCTCTTGCCAACAGGTCTAAATCCGTATTTTTTATAAAGCGATTGTGCTACAAGGTTAGATTCTCTCACTTCCAGCGTCATAGACGTTATGCCTTTATTTTTTGCAAGTTCAATAAGCCCTTCAACAATGGCAGAACCTACACCTTTCCCTCGAAAATCCGGATGAACGGCAATGTTTGTTATATGTCCTTCGTCCACAACCACCCAAAAACCACCGTATCCAGCCACCTTGCCATCTACCTCAGCAACAATGTAGTGTGCACAACTATTTTTCGTAACTTCCATCACAAATGATTCAAAAGACCATGGCACAGAAAAGCTTAAATACTCAATTTCCATGACTTTGTCTATATCGCTTTTTACCATAGGGCGAATCTTTATATCCATAAAACCCTCCAAAACATCACTTAGAATTTTCCAACGGTGCAGGCTTTCTAATATAATACGGTTTAAAGTCAAGATATGTGCATATCTCGCCCTTTGATATTTTTTTAAGTGCCATCATTCCAACCGATGACGCTCTTGATATGTTGTTAATCGGCGATGCAAAAAAGGCATCTGGCAACGCACTTTTTAATGTGTCTTTATAAGCAATAGTACCATCTCCGACGAATAAAACTTCTTCACCGTATCCCTTTACTATGTCCATAACTACGCCTACTTCTTCCAGTGACACATCTTTTAGTCTATTTAACTCACTTCCACCTTTATAAAAAGCCATATAGACGTTTCCTCTTAACGCATCAATAATAGGGCAGATGATGCCTTTAAATTCTCCTACGTTATAGGCAAGGGCATCTAATGATGATACGCCAACAATTGGCACATCAAAAGATTGAGCTAATCCCTTCGCAGTAGCGGCACCTATCCTTAAACCTGTAAAAGATCCTGGTCCTTCACATACAGCTATATGGGTTATTTCCTCCTTTTTTACCTCCGCCATTTTTAAAAGTTCATCCATCATTGGCATCAATATAACAGAATGTCTCAGATGATTTATAGAAAATTCACCTATTAAGCCACTTTCATCCACTAAAGCGACAGTAGCCGTCTTTGACGATGAGTCTATTGCAAGTATCTTCATCACTTCATCTCCTTAATCACTTCATCGTATTTTGCACCATGTGATTCTATCTCTATTATCCTCTCATCGAAAGAATCGCTCATGAAAATATGCACAAATATATTTTCCTCCGGGATAAGAGGCATTATCTTTTCAGGCCACTCAATGACACAAACACCATCACCGTAAAAATATTCCTCATAGCCTATATCGTACAATTCCATGTAGTCGTCAATTCTATACACGTCAAAATGGTAAAGAGGAATTTCTCCCATATGCTCATTTACAATCATGAATGTAGGGCTTGTGACATAGTCGCATATACCCATGCCTTTAGCAATGCCTTTTGTCAAAACTGTCTTGCCTACACCTAAATCTCCAGATATAAGCACAATACTTCCTCTTTTTAGCAAACCGCCTAATTTAAACCCTATCTTTTCCGTTTCATCAGAGCTTTTTGTCCTAAAATGTATTTTCATTGAGAACACCACCGTGAAATTTATACAAATATTATATACCAAGTATACCATAAAACAAACGCCTAATGGCTGAATAAAAAAGCGCAAAAAAATAACGGAACACTGTCCGTTATTTTAAGTAACTACATCTTCAACATTGGAGATAATTTCTTGTAAATGAGGAACGTGATTAGAGATATTACTAAGCCTTTCAAGATGTTGAAAGGAAAAATACCGTACGCTATCAATGTCTTCAAATCAACTATATGGCTATTTACCGCTTTTCCCATTCCAACGATGGCGCTTAACGGCCAACCCATTATCTTCTGATATAATGGCAAAAATACATAGTAGTTTAATACTGATCCCGCAATAGCCATGACAATAGTTCCTAAAATCATTGCAAATAACGCTGACTTTTTAGATTTGTTTCTCATGTAGATTACGCCAACAGTAAATACGTAAATAGAGCCTACAACGAAATTGGCCACTTCTCCTATACCTGCAGATTGACTAACTGGAAGATGTATCACATTCTTTACAATCTCCACAAAGATGCCGTATACAGGCCCTAATGCAAATGCCGCTAAAAGAGGCGGTATATCGCTAAAATCAAATTTTAAAAAGCTTGGAAATAGTGGCAATTGAAATTCTAAGTACATCAGTACAAATGCTATTGCGGAAAGCAGCCCTACAGTCACAATCACTTTTGTCTTGCTGTGTTCCATAAATGACACCTCCAAATTTAAAAATCCCGAAGAAACATCTTCAGGATGAAAGCAAACAAAAATAAATCTTCTTCCATCCAGACTGTACTGTCGGCCTTGGAATCTCACCAAGTCCACCGCATCTGCGGGTCGCGGGCTCGCTTACGCTTACCGCCGGTCGGGAATTTCACCCTGCCCTGAAGATATTCTCCACTGGTTTATTCAATTCTAAATATTATAATGTCACAAATATATCAATTTGTCAAGTATTTTTTAATCGTCAACCACAACAGTGCCTGTATTTCCTGATAAAGCATCATGTGCCTTTTCTAAAGACGTTATTATGGCTCGCCTTCCTTTTCTTGACCTGGCAAACCTTATTGCAGCCTTGACTTTCGGCATCATTGAGCCTTCTGCAAAATGACCTTCGTTTAAATACATCTCTATATCATGGCTTGAAATCACATCCAGAGGCTTTTCATCAGGCTTTTTGTAGTTGATGTACACTTTTTCTACAGCGGTCAATATCAATAAAATATCTGCATCCAAATCTTCTGCCAATTTCTCAGATGCCAAATCTTTATCTATCACAGCAGCCACACCTTTTAAGCTGCCATTTTTCCTTACTACAGGTATTCCTCCGCCACCCGCCGTTATTACAACGACACCGTTTCTCTCCAAAAGCTTTATTGTGTT
Organism: Thermoanaerobacterium sp. PSU-2; assembly: GCF_002102475.1. Classification (NCBI taxonomy): domain Bacteria; kingdom Bacillati; phylum Bacillota; class Clostridia; order Thermoanaerobacterales; family Thermoanaerobacteraceae; genus Thermoanaerobacterium; species Thermoanaerobacterium sp. PSU-2. The sequence continues at coordinate 184,457 of NZ_MSQD01000001.1, forward strand.
TAATTCAACTATCTCTTTAGGCTCTGGTGATGCTACGACTCTCCTATATCCTCTTCCACTGTCCTCTACCATCTGATATCCTTTTTCCTTTTCCAATAGCTCCGCATCTTCCTTAGAGTAAAACGGTCCTATTGGCTTTGTAGGATGTGAAAATGCAGCATCATCTTTATCTACAACAACCTGTGTAACGATTGTTGCAACATCCTTTTGTATATTCTTCTCTTTAAAAACCTCGCCTAAACATTGCTGAATCATATAGCCTATCATTCCCTGGCTTTCCGCGCCGCACACATCAAAGGGCATGGCTGGTATTATGTTAGACGCTGTCTCGTTCTGTATTATGATGTTTCCTACCTGTGGCCCATTTCCATGTGTCACAATGACAGAATACCCTTCTTTTATGATGTCTGCAATGTACATAGCCGTCTTTCTAACTGTATTCAATTGTGATTCGGCTGTAGGCACCATATCCTTGTCTTGCAGTGCATTTCCCCCAAGCGCAATTACTACTTTTCCTTTCATCGTATCCTCCTACTTACGCAAATAATGACATTCTACATTATATCATTTTATTCGCGATTTGAATAGTATGTGAAAAAGCCAAGGCAAATTGCCTTGACTTTTTTAGAGAATCGTCGCTATCATGACAGCCTTAATGGTATGCTTTCTGTTTTCAGCCTCGTCCCATACCCTCGACTGCTTTCCTTCGATCACTTCGTACGTTACTTCCTGTCCTTTTACAGCAGGCAAGCAGTGCAAAAATATCGTGTCAGGCCTATTTGTCTTTTTCATAAGCTCGTCGTTCACTTGGAATGGCCTTAACAGCATTTCTCTCTCTTTTTGCTTTGATTCTTCTCCCATAGATGCCCATACATCTGTGTAAATTGCATGTGCGCCTTCTAAGCCTTCACCAGGCACATCTGTCAGAGTAAATGTCCCTCCATTTTCGACAGCCATTTCTCTAATCTCATTTATGTAGTCCTCTTGAGGCCAAAGCTCTTTTGGCGAATTAATCACGTAGTCCATGCCCATCTTGGCACAACCGATAGCCAGCGTATTTGCCATGTTGTTTCTTCCATCGCCGACAAACACCAATTTTGTGCCTTTTAAGTGTCCAAACTCCTCTTCTATCGTCATTAAATCAGCCAAAACCTGTGTAGGATGGTATTCGTCTGTAAGCCCATTGTATACAGGGACGCCTGAATACTTTACAAGAGCTTCAACAGTGCTTTGATTGTATCCTCTAAATTCGATGGCATCAAACATCCTGCCAAGAACTCTCGCAGTGTCTTCTATGGATTCTTTTGCCCCAAGCTGAATATCATCTGTCGACAAGAAGACAGGGTGTCCTCCTTCTTCGCCAAATGCTGTCTCAAATGCACACCTGGTCCTTGTTGAGCGCTTTTCAAATATCAGTGCAATTGTCTTTCCCAAAAACCTTTGATGGACTATTCCTGCCTTTCTTTCTGCTTTAACCTGCTTTGAAATGTCCAGAAGATACCTTATCTCCTGCGGTGTATAGTCTTTTAAAGATAATAAACTCCTGCCTTTTAAATTAAATCCCATTTACTTTACTCCTTTCAAAACTATATTTATCTTTTAAATACCAATTGTCCATTTATGAATACAAACTTTGTCTTAGTCTTTATCTCAATTGGATTTCCGTCAAATACGGCTATATCAGCATCTTTTCCCTTTTCTATGCTGCCAACTCTATCGTCTATTCCGACGATCTTAGCTGGATTTATCGTAATAGCCTTTAATGCCTCCATCTCATCCATACCTTCTCTTACTGCAAGACCTGCACAAATCGGCAAGTAATTAAGCGGAATGACAGGATGGTCAGTCATAATGGCTACATCCAACCCTGCTTTTGATAAAATCCCCGGCGTCTTAAAAGTAAGGTTTGCAAGCTCCACCTTTGATCTTTCAGATAATGACGGACCAACGATGACTTTTGCCTTTTCCATGACAAGGTAATCAGCTATAAGATGGCCTTCAGTGCAATGGTCAATGGTTATGTCCACGTTAAATTCCTTTGCTATCCTTAAAGCAGTGAATATGTCATCAGCCCTATGGGCATGTGCCTTTAAAGGTATCTCTCTTTTTAATACTTTAACCAAAATCTCAAGCCCCAGATCTCTTGACGGCTTTTTCTCATCATCAGAAGGATCTTTCTCCATGTCCTCCATGTACTCTTGGGCCTTTATAAGCTCCTGTCTAAGCAGTGCAGCAATGCCCATTCTGGTCATAGGCATCTTGTGCTGTTCATTGTAGACAGATTTCGGGTTTTCTCCAAAGGCCACTTTAACCGCCACAGGTTCTTTTACTATCATATCGTCGATGCGTCTGCCATAAGTCTTGATGGCTACAAATTGTCCACCTATGACATTAGCACTGCCAGGGCCTGTAACAGCCGTAGTCACGCCTGTCTCGTATGCTTCTTGAAAATACTTATCCATAGGGTTTATGCCGTCAATAGCCCGCAACTGTGGTGTGATAGGATCTGTCTCCTCATTTCCATCTGCCCCTTCAAACCCTACGGCATTTTCCCACATGCCCAAGTGGCAATGAGCATCTATCATGCCTGGCATCACTGTAAGCCCAGATACATCTATGACTTCCGCATCAAGCGGTGCTATTATTTCCTCACCTACATCTAATATCTTTCCATCTCCTATAAGTACATCAGCCTTTTCATAGTTTTTTCCTGCCATAGTCAATACTTTGCCGCCTTTTAAAAGATACACCGTAAAACCCCCCGTCTTTAGAATTTTTCAAATGAAAAGAACCTAAAAGATATTATACTACACTGATAAAAATTGTAAACAGAGTAGCAAGTTTAATTTATCTTCTTGATTATCTTGTCTTTATTTAAAAATCCTATGACAAATAGAATAACCGCTATCACTGAAACAACGGCAGAAACCATGTAGTTTTTATGTTCAATGTTTGAACCAATATATGAAGAAATAACTATTCCCGGAAGTCGAGCTAAAGCCGTTATGAGAAAATAGTTTACAAATTTGACTGGTGTTAATCCTGCCACATAAGACAAAGCATCTTTTGGAAGCCCTGGCATCAAAAATACAATAAAAAGCCCCATCTCGCCTTTTTTGTTGTTTATGATGTAGTCAAACTTTTTTAGCTTATCCTCTGAAATCATTCCCCTCACAAACTCATAACCCAAAAACCTTGCTATGGCAAAGCACAAAACAGAGCCAATGGTTATGCCGATCAAAGAATAGAGAGAACCTAAAACAGCACCATAAAGGTATCCACCAGCTACCTGCACCACTTCACCAGGTATTATAAATATTACAACCTGCAGCACCTGTATAAGTATAAACACCAGCACGCCTTTTGCACCAAAGCCTAAAATCCACTTTTCAAACTTTGCAGGGTCTTTTAAAAGGTACGTAAGGTAGTCGCCATACCGAAACAGTACCCAAAAAAACAAAAATACAAAAGCCCCTATTAACAAGCTATTTACGAAAAGCTTATTTTTATTTCTCCTCATCTATTTTCCTCCTAAAGATTTCTAAACCTGCTTTCATCGTAAGGCATCGAAGATTTTACGCTGTATACCTTCATTTCAGGATACCTTAAAGCAGAAAGCTTCCCTCCAAATACACACCCTGTATCTATATTAACCGTATTATTTAAAAACCTCGGCTCTTTCACAGGCGTATGGCCGTACACGACAATCGGTTTGCCTTTATAGTCCTTTGCCCAGTCAAGCCTTACTGGCGTGCCATCTGGATTTTTTTCACCTGTTATATCTCCATATAAGACAAATTGCCTTACGTATTTCCCGTAAAAGCCTATGTATTTTTCTTTAATTCCCGCATGTGCCACAACAAGCTTGCCATCATCTAAAACAAGGTACATTGGAGCCATTTCGTAAAGCTCTTTAAAATTTGAAACGACAATTCTTTTTTGTTTCTCCCTTAAGTCATTTAGCTCCGCTACAGTCGTCTCTAATCCGTGTATGATTTTCACATTGTGCCCTAAAAGATAGCGGTAAAGCTTGTTACAGTGGTTGCCAGGGGTGTAAAGGGCTTTTTTAGCTTTAACATTCCTGTACACAAGCTCAATGACACCTACAGAATTAGGTCCTCTATCTGTAATATCGCCTAAAAACACAAGTTTTCTATCATCTTTATGGAAGTATACACCGTCTTTTAATGTGTAGCCCAATAAATCTATTAATTCTGTAAGCTCTTTATAGCAGCCGTGAACATCTCCGATAACGTCATAAGCTGTCAATATAAAACCGTTACAGAAAACTTATAAAACTTTTATAAATCATTTATTAAAGTTTATGTTTCTTTCCTTGTTCATCGTGTCCACTTTCGGATAAACCTACTCATGTTTATTTGACACTCCAAAGGCTTAAATTCCCCACTAACGTATGGGTACATATCAATAGTCGCTTTTAGTGCTATGCTATTGATTTACCATAATTCTTAAGATTTATACTTGCATTTAAGTCTCTATCTATTTCATACCCACATTCATCACATACAAAAACTCTTTCTGATAAAGATATATTGTCTTTTATATATCCGCAATTGCTACAGGTTTTGCTTGAAGGGTAAAATCTATCTGCAAGTATAAACTTAATGTTGTTCCACGCACACTTATATTCCATCTGCTTTTTAAACTCATAGAATAGCTGTTCTTGTATTGATTTTGATAACTTTCTGTTCTTCAACATTCCACAGGTGTTTAAACTCTCCATAACTACATATTTTGGCTTGGTTCTCACCAAAGATGTAGTTATTTGATGAATATAATTATGTCTTATATTTTTAAGCCTTCTTCGTATCTTTAAAACAAGGGATTCTAACTTCTTAATATTTTTAGTTTTTCTGTAACGGGCTTCACCTCCTTCTATTTGAATTTTATTTAGTTCATATTTTTTAGATAGTTTCCTTTGTAATCTTTTAAGCCTTTTCTCAAGTTTCTTTACTTTTTTAGATTTATTTATATTTTTAAACTTTTGTCCTGTGCTGACTACTGCTAAATCCTTTATACCTAAATCTATACCTATTCCCTCTGTTAAACTTTCATTGACTTCTTGTTGTATTTCTACCCCAATGCTTAACCACCAATTAAGTCCGTCAAATGTTGCTCTTGGATTAGAATATTTAATGTTTTTACCTGTCGGTATTCTTCCTTTTTCAGCCAACTTAATCCAATTTAGTTTTTGTTTATTTTTCTTTTTAGAAGTAGTTAATTTTTCTAATTTAATTTGAGTTTCTGTTATAACTATTTTAACTGTATCCTGATAAAAACTCTGTTTACTTCTTTTCTTTGACTTAAACTTTGGGAAGTTATTTCTACCTTCAAAGAAATTTTTATAAGCTGTACAGGCATCTTTTATTGCCTGTTTTGTAATATTGTTTGAATAATTATTGAGCCATTTATATTCTTCTGTTTGTTTAAGCTCTGTTAATCTTTTTCTTAACTCTCTGTCATTTATAAACTTACCACTATTTTTATAACTAATTTGTTCTTGTTCTAAGGCCCAATTATACGCCCATCTTGCAACTCCAGCACATTCAAATAGTTTAGTTTTTTGCTTATTATTTGGAAGAAGCATAACCTTATATGTTTTAATCATTTTCAGTCAGCTCCTTAATCATCTTCTTGGCTTTATTTGCTCTTTTGCTTTGAAGTTTGCAACTAAATACAGTTATTATTTGAACCAAGTCCTCTACAAGTTCTTGTTCTTCAGTTTTTTCTGTGTTATCTATTATTTCAATAACAGTCCCATATTTATTACATATATTTTCTATGAGCTCGTAGCCAAATCTAACAAGTCTGTCTTTATATAAAACTACTATTTTCTCAACCTCACCATTAGTTATCATATCAATAAGTTTATTTAAGCCATTTTTGTTGTAATTAATTCCGCTTCCTATATCAGTTATTATTTCAAACTGATAGCCCTTTGCTATCATATATTCTTTAACATATTTTATTTGTCTTTCTAAATCATCTTTTTGTTTTTGGCTTGATACTCTGCAATATCCTATTATTTTCTTCTTTAAAAATTGTTTGTTTATGCCAAGAAAATGATTAAGTTGTTCTTCTGAATAATATCTGAATCCTGATGGTGCAATATAAGCAGGTTTTAATCTGTTATTTTTATCCCAGTTTCTTAAAGTTTGTTCTGTTTTTCCTATTAATTTTGCAAATTTCCCTATGCTATAATACTTCACATTATCACCTCTATATATAATATTATAGTACATAATCTATAAATCATATATAGAGATTTATAGAATTTTATAAACTTATTTTAACCGTATCCCAACTTCCATTTATTCATATCATACATATATCATTTCATTGAAAGTGATATTCTATTTCTTTCTACATCGACGTCAATTACTCTTACCTTAACTACATCGCCTACAGATACCACATCCAAAGGATGATTTACGTACTTTTGAGACATCTCAGATATGTGGACGAGTCCATCAGTATGAACACCTATATCTACAAAGCACCCAAAGTCAACGACGTTTCTTACAGTCCCCATCAATTCCATCCCAACTTTAAGCTCCTCTATCGTCATCACATCAGATCTCAAGATTGGCTTTGGAAGGTCTTCTCTGGGATCTCTGCCAGGCTTTTTCAATTCATTTACAATGTCATTAAGCGTAGGAATTCCTATATCGTATTCTTGTGATAACTTCAAAAGTCCATACTCCTCAAGTTTGTAAGCAAAATCCCTCAAGCTTTTAATATCTAACTTATCCTTAACATAACCAAACTTCAAAAGAAGCTTCTCTAATACATCATAACGCTCTGGATGTACACCTGTAGAGTCGAATATGTCGTCACCATTTAATATCCTTAAAAAGCCTGCACATTGCGTAAAAGTCCCTTCACCTAACCTTTTGACTTTTTTCAGCTCATTTCTGTTTCTAAACTTGCCAACCGTATTTCGATACTCAACTATGTTTTTCGCTATGGTCCCATTTATACCTGCTACGTACTTTAAAAGCGATACAGATGCAGTGTTTAAGTCAACTCCTACGCTATTTACGCAGTCTTCAACAACACCATTTAAAGCTTCGCCCAACATCTTCTGGTTTACATCGTGTTGGTACTGCCCTACTCCAATAGACTTAGGATCGATCTTTACAAGCTCAGCAAGGGGGTCTTGAAGCCTTCGCGCCATCGATATAGCCCCTCTTAAGCTTACATTTACGTCAGGAAATTCCTCTGTCCCTATCTCTGACGCCGAGTACACCGATGCACCAGCCTCATTTACTATGACGTACTTCAAATCTCTGTCCATCTCTTTGATTAGATCTGCTATAAAAATTTCGCTTTCTCTCGATGCAGTTCCATTTCCTAATGAAATAAGACCAACATTGTACTTCTCTATCAAGTCTTTCAAAACCGCCTTTGCTCCATCTACATCGTTTTGAGGCGGCGTAGGGTAGACAGTGGCAGTATCTAAAAGTTTTCCTGTTTCGTCTACAACGGCAATCTTGCACCCTGTCCTATACGCTGGGTCAAACCCCATCACAACATATCCTTTGACAGGTGGCTCTAAAAGGAGGCTCTTTAAGTTCATCTTAAACACTTTTATAGCTTTATCTTCAGCAATCTCAGTAAGCTTATTTCTTATTTCCCTCTCTATAGATGGTTTGATAAGCCTTTTGTATGAATCAACTATTGCACTTACATGATACTCTTTAAAAATCGATTGATTATTTACACTTTCTGCGATTAATCTATTCACTATCTTTTCATCATCTACGTCTATCTTGACAGAAATATACCCTTCTCTCTCAGCTCTGTTAATAGCTAGAATCCTGTGAGGAGGTATCTTTTTAATTGACTCTCTGTAGCTGTAGTACATCTCATAAGGAGATTTTTCATCTTTAAGCTTTTCTGTAACAATACTGCCATTTTCCCAAATGGTATCCCTTATGTACTTTCTCGTATCTGCATCATCAGATATGTCCTCTGCCACTATGTCCATCGCGCCTTGATAAGCTTCTTCTAAAGTTACCACTTTGTCATTTAAAAACTTCAAAGCATAGTCATCTGGATTTCCTTCTTTGACATTGCCTTCAGATATCAACTTAGACAGATCTTCAAGCCCTTTTTCTTTCGCCACAGTTGCCCTTGTCCTTCTTTTTGGTCTAAAAGGCCTGTAGATATCATCTATTTCCTGCAGTGTCTTGCTGTTTTCTATTTTTTCTCTTATCTCATCCGTAAGCTTACCCTGTTCATCAATCAAGCGAATCGTATCGGCTTTTTTCTCCTCTAAATTCCTTAGGTACAAAAGCCTATCGTAAAAATTTCTTAAAACTTCATCTGACAAACTTCCTGTCGCTTCTTTCCTGTACCTTGCGATAAATGGTATAGTATTCCCGTCGTCAATGAGTTTGATGGTATTCAGTACCTGAAAATCTTTCAATCCAAATTCCTGCTTAAGTGCTAATGCAATCTTATCCATAAAACCTTCCCTTCATTTTTAAAATTTAAAATAAGGGATATCCTCCGATATCCCTTTATGACACCTTCTGCTTTAAATATGCGTTGATAAAGTCGTCTATCTCCCCATCCATAACAGCATTTACATTGCCAACCTCAAAATTCGTCCTATGGTCTTTAACCAGCGTGTAAGGTTGAAATACGTAGGACCTTATCTGATTTCCCCAACCTGCTTCTTTGTGCTCGCCTTTTAAGTCTTCTATTTTTTCCTTCTGCTCTTTTATCATCATATCCATCAATTTCGCCTTAAGCATCTTCATCGCAGTTTCTCTGTTTTGCATCTGCGATCTTTCTGTCTGACACTGCACGATAATGCCCGTTGGTATATGAGTTATCCTGATAGCCGATTCTGTCTTATTGACGTGCTGACCACCTGCACCAGATGACCTGTAGGTATCTATCTTCAAATCCTCAGGCCTTATATCCACCTTAATATCATCGTCTATCTCCGGCAAAACTTCAACAAGCGCAAATGAAGTATGCCTCCTTCCGGCAGCATCAAACGGGGAAATCCTGACTAACCTGTGAACACCTGCTTCGCTTTTAAGATATCCATACGCGAAAGGACCTTTTACCATAATCGTCACGCTTTTTACACCGGCATCATCACCAGGCAAGTAGTCTACCGTCTCCACATCGTAATTTTTCGATGATGCCCACCTCATATACATCCGCAAAAGCATCTCAGTCCAATCCTGCGCTTCTGTACCACCTGCACCTGCGTGTATAGAAAGGATGGCATTGTTTTTATCGTAAGGACCGCTTAGCAGCGTCTTTATCTTCATGTCGTTTACCTTTTTGGAAAGAGCTTTGTACTCCTCGTGGACTTCCTGTGAAAGGGATTCATCCCCTTCCTCCAAACCCAATTCGATAAGTGTATGAAGATCTTCCCACTGCTTTTCCAAAGCCTCGTATTCTGAAATAATCTCTTTTAAATCTTTCTGCTTTTTCGAAAGCTCTTGAGATTTCTCTAAATCACTCCAAAAATCAGGCTCCGACATCTTTTTGTCAATCTCTGCTACTTCTCTTTTCAATCCTTCGATGTCAAAGAGAAGCCCCCATTTCTTTTATAGTATCTATCATGTTCAAAACTTCTGTCTTATAATCTGCTAACACTCAATCATCTCCTTCTAAAATTTTTAAAGATTTGCTCCACAGCATTTCTTGTACTTCTTACCACTGCCGCATGGGCATGGATCATTTCTTCCAACTTTCTTTTTCTTGACTACAGGCTTCTTCGGTTCATCGCCACTTTGATTTGTAGCGATAGGCTTAGCCACCTGCTCTCTATGTGGCATATTGTCATTTCTTATCTCTATGTGGTACAGGAACTTCACCGTATCTTCCTGTATAGAATTCACAAGATCCTCAAACATCTCATATCCTATTTTCTTGTACTCTATGACAGGATCTACTTGTCCGTAAGCTCTCAATCCTATGCCTTGGCGAAGCTGATCCATCTCGTCGATGTGATCCATCCACCTCGTATCCACAACTTTTAAGAGGACTATCCTTTCTATCTCTCTCATCTGTGGACCTATTTGCTGCTCTTTTTTCTCATACTGCCTTACAGCTTCTTCATATATTATATCTGTAAGCATCTCCTTATCGAGCCTACCAAAATCAACATCTATTACTACGCTATCTTTTTCCAAAAATAAATCGTAAAGATGATTCAATAATCCCTCTATGTCCCACTCTTCAGGATATTTGCTACCTGCAGTGTAGATTTCCACATTCCTTCTTATGATGTCTTTTACCATGTCAAGGATGTACTGCCTTAAGTCTTCTCCTTCTAATACCTTTCTTCTCTCTTTGTATATTATTTCCCTTTGTTTATTCATTACATCATCGTATTCAAGGACATTTTTCCTAACATCGAAGTTTATGCCTTCAACTTTCTTCTGTGCTTGTTCTATCTGTTTTGTCAATATCTTATGCTCGATAGGCTGATCGTCTTCTATGCCTAAAGTATTCATCATGTTTTTTATTCTCTCAGAGCCAAAAAGCCTCATAAGGTCATCCTCGAGAGAAATGTAGAAACGGGACTCTCCAGGATCGCCTTGACGTCCAGAACGCCCTCTCAACTGATTGTCTATTCTTCTGGACTCGTGCCTTTCTGTGCCGATTATATACAATCCACCCAGTTTAACAACTTCTTCATGCTCTTTTTCCGTTTCCTTCTTTATCTCATTTAAAAGCTCCTGATATCTCTCTCTGGCCTTTACAAGTTCTTCGCTGTGCAATGGCCCGTACCCAGATGCTTCGTTTATGACATCTGGAGAATATCCTTCTTCAATCATCTTTTTCTTTGCCAAAAATTCGGGATTGCCGCCTAAAATGATATCAGTACCACGCCCAGCCATGTTTGTAGCTATCGTAACAGCGCCTTTTCGTCCTGCTTGCGCTATAATCTCTGCTTCCTTTTCATGGTACTTAGCATTTAAAACTTGATGCTTTATGCCCAGTTTCTTAAGCATATTGCTTAATTTCTCTGATTTTTCAATGGTAATAGTACCCACAAGCACAGGCTGTCCCTTTTTATGATGTTCCACTATATCTTCAACGACAGCCTTAAATTTTGCTTCTTCCGTCTTGTATATGACATCAGGATGATCTATCCTTATCATTTCTTTATTGGTAGGTATTACCACAACATCAAGACCATATATAGCTCTGAATTCCTGTTCTTCGGTAAGAGCAGTACCAGTCATACCTGCTAATTTATCGTACATCCTGAAATAATTCTGAAAAGTGATTGTGGCAAGAGTCTTGCTTTCTCTCTCGACTTTTACGCCTTCTTTGGCCTCTATTGCCTGATGCAGACCTTCGCTGTACCTCCTGCCAAACATAAGCCTTCCAGTAAACTCATCTACTATTATGACTTCTCCGTCCTTTACAACGTAGTCCTTATCCCTTTTCATTATGGCATGTGCTTTTAAAGCCTGATTTATATTGTGGGAAATCTCTATATTTCCAAGATCAGCCAGATTATCCAAGTTGAAAAATTTCTCAGCTTTTTCCACACCTTTTTCAGTCAAGCTTACTGCTCTCGCCTTTTCATCTATTGTATAATCTTCTTCATTTTTCAAAGTTCTTACAAAAGCATCGGCTCTTTTATATAGATCCGTAGACTTTTCGCCAACACCAGAAATGATAAGCGGTGTTCTGGCTTCATCTATCAATATGCTGTCGACCTCATCCACGATTGCATAATTTAGATGCCTTTGCACCATTTCCTCTTTATATATCACCATGTTGTCTCTCAAGTAGTCAAAGCCAAACTCATTGTTTGTACCGTAAGTTATATCAGCAGCGTAAGCTTTCTTTCTCTCCTCTGAGTCCATATCGTGAAGTATGACGCCAACGCTTAAACCCAGAAATTCATATATTTTACCCATCCAGTCACGATCCCTCTTAGCAAGGTAGTCGTTGACTGTGACGATGTGAACTCCCTTTCCTTCCAAGGCATTTAAATAGGCTGGCAGTGTCGCAACAAGCGTCTTTCCTTCACCAGTCTTCATCTCAGCTATTCTGCCTTGATGTAGTACAATACCACCTATTATCTGCACTCTGAAATGCTTCATCTTAAGCGTACGCCATGCAGCCTCTCTAACGACCGCAAAAGCTTCCGGCAATATATCGTCAAGGGTTTCTCCATTTTTAAGCCTATCTTTAAATTCCTGAGTCTTGCCTCTTAGCTCATCATCTGAAAGCTTTGACATCTCTTCCTCGTATGACAAAACCTCATCTGCTATAGGTTCTATTCTCTTTACTTCTCTCTCACTGTAACTGCCAAATATCTTTTCCAAAACTCCTAACATTAACTCACCTTCTCAAGGTTATTATCATTCAAGTATATATTATATCATTATATCGTGACCATATCAAGGAAATGAGGTATTGTCCTTAAATATAAAAAGATCCATGTTATTCTAATTGTCTAACATGGATCTTTAATATCTCAATTTAACGGATGTGCCTTTATGTATTCACCGTATTTTTTGTCCACTTTGCTTATATGATTTATAAGCCAATCGACTAACTTGCGGTTTAAAGTGGTTATTATTGATACGCTGACACCATTCTTTTTAACGTCGTTTTCTATTTCTTGTATGTCACTTATAAATTTCTCATGAAGCTTTTTATGCTGAGGCAATTCTGGGTACTTGTATTTTTCTAAAAGTCTTTCTTCATCACCAAAATGTTTCACTGTGTATTCTCTTAAAAACCCCAGTATCTCATAGACTTTGTCTTGACCTTGCTGTTTCATACATGCGTCAAAAACATCGTTAACCCTATTGAAAAGTTCTTTGTGTTCCTCATCTATCATGTCTATGCCGACAGACAATGACTGCTGCCACTTTATCACTTCAAATCCTCCTCTCGAAAATTCTTGTTACATAATAATTATAATATATATTTATTCGACAAAAAATCCTTTTTCTTTAAGTTTTCTCTCGATTCTATCTAAAACTTCTTTTGAATCAGCTTCTACAGTATGCAGATGAACGCCTTCTGTCAAAGATGACAAAAGGGTTGCTTTTGCATTTTTCACGCTTTCCATAAATCTTTCAACATCATACCGAGATGAAATCATCAATAGTCCTCTTATTTCGCCATAAAGTGGATGTTCGACAATCACGTCTAAGACTTTTCCTCCGTTATCCACAATAGTATTCAGTTCTTCCTCAGTTCTATCAAAATAATGTTTGCTTGCAATTACTCTTGTATATTTGCCTTTATCGCTTGAGCTTAATATATAGCCTTGCGGAGTAGACAATATCTTTATGCCCTCTGCTCTTAATATGGCTATGTCTTGCACAATTACCTGCCTCGTGACACCCAAAACATCCGCCAATCTATTGCCTTTTACAGGTTCTTTCTCCGCTTTTAAAATCTCTAATATCTTATCTCTTCTCTCTGCCGAATTCATCCATCTACACCTCTTAAAGTTACAAAATGCACATTTATATTTTAACTCTCTTAGAGGCATTTATCATGGCATTTGAAACCATTAGAAAAATCCCAGTTGCTATAAATAAGTCACCTACGCTGAAAGTCTTTGGAAGAGGATATGGCTTTGGCAGGTATAGAACATCACACAAAAATTTAAGCTTCGTAGATGAAGTCATGGCTTGATGAGTCGGAATGATGTTTTTTGTAAGCTCAGGCACTAAATAGCCGATACCTGCCGCTTTAAGGGAATTAACCGATACAGGCATCCTTCCACCATTTGCAAAAATGACTATGAAATTTAAAATGATGCCTATGGCTATTATTCTCATGTATTTGTTATGTCGATTGTACCACAATCCTATAAAAAGCATCAAATAATCCAAAAAATGTATGTACGCTCTATACGTCATTATGATTGGGTATTTATCCGTTAAATTAAGCACTCCAAACTCAAGTCCAAAGCCAAGTATAAAAAAAATAGGCATTTTTATATCTATGTCGGCAATGCCGCTTATTTTCCCTCTCCTTAATAGAAAACCGTATATAAATGAAGCGCCAAGAGAATCAAAAATCATGTTTGAAATCCTCCTTGTTCTTTTCGTATGCCTTTTTAAATAGCTTTATTACTCTCGGGCTAAACTGCGTACCTTCATTATCAACTATTATCTTGTACGCTTCTTCTCTCGTGTAGGCGTTTCTGTAAGGCCTATCTGATACAAGCGCATCAAACACATCTGCAATGGCCAGTATCTCTGCCTCCAGTGGTATCTGCCTTCCGCTTATACCATCAGGATATCCATTCCCATTGTACCATTCATGGTGATACCTAACCCAATACCTTACGTTTTTTAAAAAAGGCACATCTTTCAATATCTCATAACCGCTTACAGGGTGCTGTTTGATATGATCGTATTCTTCTTTCGATAGTTTCCCAGGTTTGTTTAAAATATTTTCAACAATGCCTATCTTGCCTACGTCATGCAAAAGCGCAGCTATACGCACCATTTCAGTGTGTGCCTCGCTGAATCCAGCTTCCCTGCAAAGATAAACGGCTAATTTCTCAACACTTTTAGAATGTCCCAAAGTGTACCTGTCTTTGGCTTCCAAAGCCTTTGTAAGAGCATTTATGGTGTCATAGTAAGACTGTTTAAGCTCCATGTATAGTTTAAACATATATCTAACCATCAACAGTGGTACAAAAAAGATTACCAAAGAAATATATCCATAAGCAACAAATGTAAATGCCATTAAAATACCTATAAATGCTAAAAATAAGAAATTTGTTACCATCCAACTAAAATCTTTGAGCCACGTCTTTATAAAAGATTTACTTAATAGTAACGAAACTAATACAGTTACCAATATATTATTTAAAAAATAATATACTATTGCAGCAACAATAGCTTGCAAAATATAATTTGGATATACCAAAGTGCCTGTTTTACCACCTAAATATTTATATATCAGACCACCTAACCCAACGCTAATAGCTATTTGAGAAATATTAAATAAAGTCTTATAATATGGTTTATTAAAAACACATTCAATACTGTTATCCCTTTTTTTTACAATTTCTAAAAGATATCCTAATGTCCCTATTATGGCTGCTTCATATGGACCAAATATTAGTAACGCCATTAAATCAATAGCGTATCCAACCGAAACAGTTACCTGCTTATTAATATATATAGGCAATGATTCTGTTATTGCAGCAATTAGTCCAAAAACAATAATTTCTCCAATGTAATTGTAGTTTATGTTTAATATAGAATATATTATAAATGTTATACCTATTGTTGTTATTAATGTAATATACACTTTTGTTTTATTATTAAGCATTATATCCTCCCCAAAATTCAAAAATTACCACCCAAACCTTAATTCCATTGTAAGTTTGCTCCTCCAGCAAGTGCTAATGCCAATAAAGCAAGAAGTACTTTTATGATTGTTGCTTTTTTCATCCTGAAACCCTCCTTTACCAAAGATGCTCTCAAGCTTCTCAAGCTTCAGGCGAAACGCTACGCTTAATAAAGGTTTGGGTAAAAATAAGCTATTTAATTATCAACTGTCGAAATGACACGCCTGTTTAAAGCGTCTAATGTCGCTTTTACAAGTGCTTCACCTTCATCTTTTTTTACGATGCTGGAGCCTACAAGAAGCTCCTCTCCTTGAGGTGTTGCATGTGTCACTGCGACTATGGCTATACGCTTTTTGGCAAAAGAATATATATCAACATCTTCTAAAATGAGATTGTGATCATCTGGAAGTATTTTGGATACACACTCAAGTGTGGCATTCACGATTATCCTGTTTTTATTCCTCTCTGTATTTACACCTTTATATACACCTTCATACATTTCAGAACCCTTTGTAAGGACAACGGTTGCTTCTAAGTTCACTCCATTGTTGGCAAACGTTAAATTTGTAAAAGCAATCCTCTCATCGTTATAGTATCTGCCACTTGTCTCCACTTGTGCAACGCTAATTATCTTGTAGTTTACATCTACTTTGAACTCAGCCATTAAAACCGATTGTACATCTCTTGCAATCTGCTTCGCATTTCTTGATGTATCAGCTAAAACGTGAATCTCCGCAATCTGTCCGTTTTCAGCTATAACTCTACTTGATATTACACTTTGTACCCTATTTATCAATTCTTCCATAGAATTGATAACTTCTTTTGTAAATTCAATCAACGTGCTCACACTCCATTTTTTCAATCAACTTTTACACATACAGGAATAATATTCTACAAAAAATTCTATTTTCCTTCTTTATCGCATAAAAAAATTGAGGGTTTTTTTAACCCTCAATTTTATCTTCACATTGTCGGCTCTATCAATCCATATTTACCGTCTTTTCTCTTATACACTACTGTAAAATCGTCTGTCTCGGAATTCGTAAATACGAAGAAATTATGTCCTAAAAGATTCATTTGAAGTATAGCTTCCTGAACCGACATAGGTTTTACAGCAAATCTCTTAGTCTTTACAACTTCAAACTCCGATTCATCCTGAACATCATTTTTTATGTAATCCTGTTGAACATCAAATCTTATAGAATCTGGTGTAAAATTGTTTTTCAGTTTCGTCTTGTACTTGAGTATTTGTTTTTCAAGCTTATCAACGACATTATCTATCGAAGCGTACATATCGTCGCTTACCTCTTCAGCTCTAAATATCATCCCTCTAAAAGGTATCGTAACCTCTGCAATCTGGTTATTTTTCTGAACACTCATGACGACACGTGCTTCTGTGTCATCCGCAAAAAACTTCTCTATCTTGCTTAAACTCTTTATAGCTGCATTTCTAAGTCCATCTGTTATAGCCATGCCATTTCTACCGCTTACTGTAATCCTCATACAATACAACTCCTTTCTTTATGTCTATATTATTATAATTCTACATGAAATCTAATATTCCTGCATAAATTCTTATTAATATTTTGCGAATTTTGCAAAATATAATGATAAATAAAAAAGGGTGCTTCTGCACCCGGTAAAACTTACAGTATTTTGCTGAAAAATTCTTTTGTTCTTGGGCTTTTAGGATTGATAAAAAGCTCTTCAGGCGAACCTTCCTCCACAATCACTCCGTCATCTACAAAAATGACTCTATCTGCAACCTCTCTTGCAAAACCCATCTCATGTGTCACTACTACCATCGTCATGCCTTCATTTGCCAGCTCTTTCATGACATTCAATACTTCCTTAACCATCTCTGGGTCCAGTGCAGATGTAGGCTCATCAAAAAGCATCACATCTGGCTGCATAGCCAGTGCTCTGGCAATAGCAAGCCTTTGCTTTTGACCTCCAGATAGCTTCACAGGATATGCATCTCTTTTGTCTTCCAGACCAACTTTCTTTAACAATCTCATTGCAATATCCTCTGCAGTTTTTTTGTCCATCTTCTTTACTTTGATAGGAGCCAGCGTTATATTGCCGATAGCCGTCATATTCGGAAATAAATTAAAGTGCTGAAAAACCATGCCGACTTTTTGACGTATCTTATTTATATCAGCTTTTTTGTCGTTAATTTTTTCCCCTTCGATGTATATGTCACCTTTTGTCGGCTCCTCAAGAAGGTTTATGCACCTTAATATAGTGCTTTTCCCAGAACCACTTGGACCGATTATTACCAAAACTTCACCTTTTTTTACTTCTAAGCTTACACCTTTTAAGACTTCTAAATTGCCAAATCTTTTATGGAGGTTATCAACGCGTATCACCTGTCCTTAACCTCCTTTCAAACTTGCTTAAAAGCCTTGAGAATACCAGTGTCATCACAAAGTAAATAGCTGCTATTATTATAAGCGGCTCAAATGCCCTGTATGTGACACTTGATACTATCTCTGCTTGCCTTGTAAGATCTGCAAAGCCTATGACAGACACTATAGACGATTCTTTCAACATTACGACAAATTCGTTGCCTAAAGCCGGCAAAATATTCTTTATTGCCTGGGGAATTATGACGTACCTCATCGCCATGCTGTGGGACATGCCTAAAGAGCGAGAGGCTTCCATCTGTCCCGGATCCACTGCCTGAATGCCTGAGCGTATTATCTCCGCCACATAGCCTGCACTGTTCATAGAAAGGGCTATTATGCCTACTACAAATCCAGGGAATTTTATGCCAAATTGAGGCAAACCGTTGTATATAATGAGTATCTGCACCAAAAGAGGTGTGCCTCTTATTATCTCAACGTATGCTGAACCAATAAAGCTCAATATTTTCACGCTGGACATTTTCATTAAAGCAACAATCAATCCCAATACAGCGCCTATTGCCACAGATATAATAGTAAGCTCTATTGTCATTATAAGTCCATTTATAAAAAGCTGTGTGTATTGTGGCATACTTGAAAAATCAAGATTCATTAACCTTTTTTTCTCCTTTCAAGAGGCTTTATTTTCCCATCCATTTGTTTAACATCTTGTCGTATTCACCGCTGTCTTTAAGCTCTTTTATTACGCTATTTATCTGGTTTACCAGATCCTGATTTCCTTTTGCGACAGCGACTGAGTATCCTGGCACAGCTTCATTTATCTCTTTTATGTGAAGCATCTTCATGTCTTTATACTCTTTTAAGTATGCATCCGCAATTGTGCTTTCCATCAATATAGCGTCTACTCTGCCGTTTTCTAATGACAAAAATGCATCGCCTAATCTATTTAGCTCTTTTATGTCTATTCCTTTTATCTTCTTAGCCGCATCATCAGACGTAGTGCCAAGCTGTACAGCTACCGTCTTGCCTTTCAAGTCATTTAAGTTATTTATACTACTGGAATTTTTCACGACTAAAACCTGCTCAGAATTATAATACTCATCAGAAAAATCAACGTTTTTCTTTCTCTCTGGTGTGGCATTCATACCTGCAATAGCCATGTCAATCTGTCCGCTTTGAAGAGCTGGAATAAGCCCTGTAAAATCCATATCTTTTATCTCTAGTTTTACACCTAACTTTTTGGCAATTGCATTGGCCAGATCTACATCAAAGCCCATTATAGTGTCTTTACCATTGACAACTTTGTGAAATTCAAACGGTGGAAAATCAGCACTGGTACCCATGACGATAACCCCTGATTTTTTCACTCTGCTTAGCGTAGTCTGTTTCGAACAACCGCTTAATGCGATAGACATAATAGTGATAAGAATTAGAGATATTATCAATCTTTTTTTCAATTTTTTCTCCTCCCGACAATAGATAATTTACTAAATAATTATACTATCACATGCATAATATTGCAATATATTTTTTAACGCATCAAAAAATTTTCTGGTGGAAAAATGATTAAAGGGCATCCCTTTTGGAATGCCCTCAATAATCCTCTTTACTTCTTGCAAAAGTGAAGGGGATTACTTATTTGCTCCAGCAACTCTTCCTCTCCTGGAGTTAAATTGATTGTTTCTCTGCTTTTTAGCATCTCTGCATGATTTGCACCTTACTGGCGCATTTTGAAAGCCTTTCTGAGCATAAAATTCTTGTTCACCGGCAGTCCACACGAATTCTGCCCCACAGTCTTTGCAGACCAATGTCTTGTCTTGATACATAATAAATAATCCCCTCACTTTGACATTTATTTACTGTATAGCCAATTAGACTATACAGTAATATTATACCACCGGCTAAGAGTTTTATC
Organism: Thermoanaerobacterium sp. PSU-2; assembly: GCF_002102475.1. Taxonomy (NCBI): domain Bacteria; kingdom Bacillati; phylum Bacillota; class Clostridia; order Thermoanaerobacterales; family Thermoanaerobacteraceae; genus Thermoanaerobacterium; species Thermoanaerobacterium sp. PSU-2. Next base: position 204,084 of record NZ_MSQD01000001.1, read on the forward strand.
AATAAATTTTAAAATTTTAAAAATTGTATAATTATTACTGCATAAACATTTAACGCTTTTTATCCACAAAATAGCTGCCAGGTGTGTAATACTTAAGATACTCTATATATCCTTTTTTCCCTTTTGCTACGTCATTTATTTTTTCTTCAAGATTTTTAAAAGCACAGTTTATATCCTCTAAATTTTTATCCTCAACTTCTTTTATTTTTTCTAATGTACCTTTTATATCTATCAGTATTCCCTTTAACACGCTTTTATCTGCACTATTGCTGGGCGTATTAAAAATGCTGTCAATCCTGTTTACTTTCTTGTACAGATTGTACATAGGCAAAAATTCACTGTCTATCTCATCAATGCTTGCTATGATTTCTTGTTTTTTCTCCAATATGTTTTTTATGTCATCAAGCCTTTGTGAATTTATGGCCATGTTTAACTGATTATTTAGTTGAAGCATTTCATTTAAATAATTTAATTTTTTTTCAGCCAACTCTATCAATTTTTTTACATCGCTTACCATACTATATCAACCTTTAGAATAAACTTTTGCTCGAACTTTTCCCATCGCTTCTCCCCATGTATCTCTAAGCTCTGTTATCAAGGATATCACTTCGTCTAACGGCTTTTTATCTTTTTTTAAATTGGCATCTATCAGCCTTCTTGAAATAAAATCATAAATGCTGTAAAGATTTTTCGATATATCATACTGCATGTCAAGAGTCGCCATAAGCTCTAATACTATGTCCTGCGCTCTTGTTATGCTATTATGAGCTTTTTCGATATTTTTATCATCTATCGCTTGTTTCGCTTCATTTGCAAAGCGAATAATTCCATTGTAGAGCATCAAGACCAATTCTTCCGGACTTGCCGTCATGACAGAATTTCGCTTGTACTCCATATACGGATCGATCATTTATCAATTCCCCTTCCTACATAAAACAAATAATCTCTATCCATTAAGCTGCTGACTTAGCCACTGGCTTTGAGAATTCATCTGCGACATGTACGTCTCTAATTGCGTAAACTGATCATAATACTGTTGCTCTAATGTATTTAGCTGATCTTGCATGTCAGACATCCTCTGGTTTATATCGTTAATCTGCTGACCCAAAAAGCTGTTGTCATATAGCTGATACTGCCCCCCACCAGCTTCTTGCGTTATAGAGTTTATGCCATTATTTACTATGTAGTAAAGCCTTGCAGCAATACCATCGTTTGAGCTTGAACCAGGTGTAGCATTTACATCCGTAGTAGATTCCGTTATTTTTGTGAAAAGATCCATTACCTCTTGAGGATTATTTTGTATCGCATTTTTAAGTTTTGTATCGTCTATGTAGAGCTTACCGCCTTCATACCATTGACCTGTAGTTATCCCTATAGAACTCAGTGTCATCTGTGTACCGTCAGTAGCTGTTACAGTGCCTGATATGGCATTTCTCATGCTGTAATATATGGATGTAAGGTTGTCATTTCCGCTTAAATCACCGCTTCTGGCTTTCTGTTGCCATGCGGTAATGTCGTCTTGCGTCATCTGCTTTTTCTGATCATCTGTCAATGGCTGATAGTCATAATACCTTTGCTCTGTCAATTTTGAATTTATAGTTGTGATCACGTCGTTATACGCATCAACGAAACTCTTTATGCTATTGTATATGGTATCTGTATCCGTCTGAACAGAGAGGGTTGTTGAACCTATACCTGTAAGATTTATATTGATACCTGCAACAGATACATTGTTTGTCGAAGTAGTCATGTTGACTCCATTAAATGAAAACGAAGCATCTGTACCTTGAGAAAATGGCAAATGAAGATTATTCAACAAAAAATCATAATCTCCAGATATACTAACCTGTGAACCATTTTTGCTACTTATTGTTATAACACCATTGCTATCAACACTTGCATTTACAGAAGAAACATTGTTGTTTATATCACTAATTATACTATTAATATCTTCATTAGTTGATATATTTATTTGTGTACCATTTATTGATATGCTTGTACCACTTCCAGTATATGTAGTATACGCTGCTGTTCCAGTGTATGAACTGGAATTGAAACCTAATTTCAATGTGCTTGTCAAGAATGTAAGTCCTGTAGAATCTGTACCGCTAAAATCAATCTTTGAACTTGAACCTGTTGAATTTGTTATTAAGAATAGTCTATCTGTGGTCGTATCATAAGTCGCATTAACGTGGGTTGTACTTGATACGCTATTAATTGTTGAAACAATATCGTTTATGGTTGATCCTGCTTTGAATGTAATACTATTGTTATTTAATCGAATTGTGACATCCGAGCTTATTAAAGGATTATAAGTCACACTACCATCAGAATTTTTCGTGTAAGCACCAATGGCAGCAGTGCTGGCAGAAGTTGCTCCTGTAGCCAGTTGATTTACAGTTAATTGATATGTCCCATTTACAGCATTTACACCCGCTGTAGCCGTCGCAATTGAGGTATTTGATGAAACTGTTTTTGCAAGATATGTCCCTTGTAACTTCATGCTAAACAGTGTATTGTCCCTTAGTGTCAAAAGCTTTGTATTTATGTCTTGAAGATCCTGCTGCTGCCACTGAAGCCACTGCTTTTGCTGCTCCAATTGATAAAGGGGCTGACTCGCAGCCTGCATAAGCTGACTCACGATTTGATCAGTATTAATTCCTGATGCAAGTCCGCTTATTCTAAGCAAGTTGCTGGTAGTAGAGTTTTGCATTGTAATAGGATCCATACTACACTCCTCCTAAATTTTTCTATCAACAAAAAGCCCTGCTATTTTCCACAATCCCGCCACCAAATCCAATATTTTTTCTGGCGGGATCTCGTCTATGACTTCATTTGTCTTGCTGTCTACAATTTTCACCACTATTGTATTTGTAGGTTTGTGAACAGAAAATTCAAAATATGTACCGTCATTTTTCTTGATTTTATTGTTGACGTCGTTTATTTCGTCTTTTACCGTTTTCTCATCAACCGGATTTTTGAAAATCTCTTTTACGTCATCAATCTTGTCAGTCAATAAGCTATTTAGCTTTCCACTTCCTCCTTCTAATGATATATTTTGAATCATCTATATACCTCCCTAAAAATAACTCACATGTTAATTTCTATATCGGCAAAATATTTAAAAAAATTAGTGAATTTATTTGGCGCTTTTTTCGCAAGACATGTATTCTACAATAAGCTTATCTAATTCCTGACTTATCTCCAGCGCTTTCGCCATATCTACTATGTTCTTATTAAGCTCTTTCTTCAATAGCTTTATCTTCTCCTCCACTGAATCATTTTTATAGTAATGTTCTTTTATGATCTTCGCCATTTTCTCCTCCATATAAGCTATTGTAACTTACTTCATTTTTATATATCGGCTTTAAGAAATTTTTATTAAATTTTTTTCAAACACTATATAAACGCTTTTATCTGAACATATGTTTGTGTTATAATATCATTGAGGTGTTTTAATATGGATCTTCTCGAAAAGATAAGGATATTGGCTGATGCAGCAAAATACGATGTATCATGCTCATCCAGCGGAAGCGATAGAGAAAACAAAAATGGCGGAATAGGGAACGCAGCTTTCTATGGCATATGCCACAGTTGGTCTGAAGACGGCAGGTGCATATCCCTTCTTAAAATACTTTTTACAAATATCTGCATCTACGACTGCTCATATTGTGTAAACAGATGTTCAAATGACGTAGAAAGAGCAATATTCACCCCAGACGAGCTTGCTGACATTACGATAAATTTTTACCGCAGAAATTACATAGAAGGATTGTTTTTAAGCTCGGCTGTATACAAAAGCCCTGACTACACGATGGAGCTTCTCATTAAGACTGTCAAAAAACTGAGGGAGGAATACAATTTTAACGGATACATACATTTAAAGGCTATCCCAGGTGCAGACGTAAATCTCATTAGGCTGGCCGGCCTTTACGCAGATCGCATGAGTGTAAATATCGAGCTTCCATCAGAAAAGTCTTTAAAATTATTGGCACCTCAAAAGACAAAAGAATCAATAATAAAGCCAATGAGTTTCATACACAGTCAACTGTTGGAAAAGAGTGAGTCAAAAAAGCTGATGCGCCACACAGATAAATTTGTGCCTGCAGGACAGACGACACAGCTTATCATAGGTGCAACACCAGAAAGCGATAGGACTATATTAAAATTATCAGAGAATCTGTATAAATATTATGACCTTAAAAGAGTGTATTACTCCGCATACATTCCGGTTTTTAATGGCAACAATCTTTTGGGAGTATCATCACCTCCTCTTTTAAGGGAGCACCGCTTGTATCAAGCTGATTGGCTTTTAAGGTACTACAATTTCAAAGCTGATGAATTGCTGACTGAAGAAGAGCCAAATTTTGATGTATCATTGGACCCCAAAATCAACTGGGCCATGAAAAATCTAAACCTATTTCCTGTCGAAGTCAACACTGCAGACTACAACATGCTTTTACGAGTACCAGGCATAGGTTTAAGGACAGCAAAGCGGATTGTGAAGGCGCGGAAAGCTGCTAACCTTAACTATGATTCACTTAAAAAACTGGGAGTCGTATTAAAAAGGGCAAAGTATTTTATAACATGCAATGGGAAGTACTACGGTGAATGCGAAATGGAAAAAGACAAAATAAAAAACAAACTAACTACCAATAAGAATCGCATTTTAGATGGACAGCTTAGCATATTCGACATCAATAATAAATTTAAGAATTTGCCGATAATCGTATAGCTTAGTTAGGAGAGTAGATATATGATAAACTACATATTCGACGGGACATTTGATGGCCTCATGACTGTTGTATACGAATCGTATTACAGTCACCAACATCCCAATGACATTTTTTCTGAAGTCAATCATCAAATAAACTTTCTTGGCCATGGTGTATTTGTAGCAACGGATATAGATAAATCAGATAAGGTGCAAAATGCCATTACGACAAAAATATCAAAAGAAGCACTCAGAAATATTTACTATGTTTATCTGTCAGAGTTGGAGTCGTCTTACATGCTGATATATAAATATGTCAGATTGGGCTTTAAAATAGGCAAAAAAATAGACTACTTCATTCAAAATGACGTAGTCCATGAAGTGACAAAATTAAGCCAAAGAGTAAAACATGAAGCGTACAAGATGATAGAATTAATCAGATTTAAAGAAGTCAAAAAAGGATTGTTTATTGCAAAGATACATCCAGACTACAACGTACTGCCTATCATAATGCCTCACTTTGCTGAAAGATTTCAAGACCAGTATTTCATAATACACGACGAAAAGAGGAACTTGTCGGCTGTATATGATAAAAAAGCATGGATAATCATCGACATGCCTCTTGAAAATATATCTAATATGAAAGACACAGAAGACTACGAAATCCTATGGAAAATGTATCATAAAAGCATCTCTATAGAAGAAAGAAAAAACCTAAGGCTTCAAAGACAACACATGCCTAAAAAATACTGGGATATGCTTACAGAAAAGCAATAACTACATCTCAAACTGAATGGCAGAAGAAAATCTATCTATAAATGGCATGCCATTTGATGTAGGTAGAAGTGATGATGTGACCATGACTTCATTAACAGGCACAAAATCATACTTATCTCCATTTTTTGCTCCATATCCAGTAAAATCATGTATGATGTAAGGCACTCCGCCATCCATTCCAACGTACATCATAGCATGACCCGGCATGTATAAAGCTGCGCCAGGCTTAATCTTATCAAAAACCTTTATTCTCTCATCTAATGATAATCCATCAGAAAATTTATAGACTATTCCTGGACATTTTTCCTGCTCATCAGCATTTCTTGGAAGCTTAAATCCAAATGTCTTGTATACATACATGACAAAGCTGGAGCAATCCCTGCCATTGAAGCTATCTCCCCATCCATATCTATCGCCAATAAGTTTAAACGCCTGATTTAAAATATTGGCTCTCGTGTATGGGACATAGCCCCAATGGACATCTTCTTTTATCGATATAAGGCCATCTTTAAATACTAAATTACCTTTATCATCCTTTGAAGGAAGCTTAACAACATAATTGCCATAAGTAGATTGATTACCTACACTGTAAATCATATTCTTTTCCAGTGGTATTTTCGTCCCCATGTCAAACTGAATTTCAGATACATTTCTATCATAAGGATTAAACTGCGTTTTGACATGATTTCCAATCACCATTATGAAGTCATCTGTATCAACATAATCAAACACTTCTTCCTTATTTTTGGCGATTGCTATATCACATGCCTTTACCCAACCTCTGTAGTTGTATATCTGTACAAAATTCCATTTTTTATCCTTGCTTTCATGAAGCACCAAAACAGGCTCTAATGCTTGACACGATGTCTCTTGAAATCTATCAAATTCGATATCGCCTTTCTTGCTGTATACCGCTATCTCCGTAGGAAAGCTTCTAAGAGATGTTTTTCTTCTGGTGATACCGTACTGTACTGGATTAACTTCTTTTATTTCAGTGATATTTAAATTGCCATTTATGTGATAATAAAAATCTCTTTTCACTACTTCACCATTTCTAAAATACATCTCTTTTTCTGGCAACTTATATTCTTTTATCAAAGACAACAATTCATCATAAGTAAGACTATCCCTATAGCTTTTTAAATCATATACGCTACCGCATTTTTCTACAATCTTTTGATTGAACTTCATAATATTATTTTGCGTCATTATAAGGCTATCAGCATCGGGTATCTTTTCTATCCAGTATTCGGCATCAAGCATCTCTAACTTTGTATTGGGTATAATATAGAACACCTCCATGGATATTTAATGATTATAAAAATTTTAATATATGTCTATTTTTGTATATGAAAATTATTCATCAAAAATTCAGCAAATTTTAAATCCAGTTCTGTATCAATATCTATAGATCTTTCATTAGGCATAATATACGCATATGTTTTTTCACCAAAGAAGCCTTTATTTTGTATTAAATAATTCCAATCCGATACATATATTGCTCCATTTATTCTATAATATTTACTTATTTCTTGCCTATTTTTATTTAAAACATCTTTTCTTAGAAAATCTTTCATACACAAATCCTCGTTTAAGACGTTCATCCATAAAGGAGAATGCTCAGCCTCACAAACCGAAACCACCGCCCTTGCTTTTTTTTCATACAAAATGTCAATCGCATTTTTTATGTCATACGCTTTTCTTAACGGTGATGTTGGTTGTAAAAGCATAACTAAATCATATACAGCATGATTTTTTTCCAGCCAATTCATCGCATGAAAAATAACATCTATCGCTTTTGCATCGTCAGAAGCTAATTCAACGGGCCTCATAAAAGGAATTTCTGCTCCAAATTCCTTTGATATACTTGCTATTTCTGGATCTTCTGTCGAAACAATTATTTTATCTAAAAAATTCGCTTGCAACGCAGCCTCAATAGTATATGCTATTAGAGGCCTGTTCAATAAAGGTCTCACATTTTTTCTTTTAACCCCTTTTGAACCGCCTCTTGCAGGTATTATCGCTAATATTGATTTTCCTTTATACATCTTATACACTATCCACCTTTTTGAAATATTCCAATGTACTACGATATTCTTCCCATTGTCCAACATCAAACCACTTCGAGCTTACAGGATATACACCAACTTTATATCCATAATCTTTTGACTTTAATAACAAATCCGGCATATTAAAAGATTGTCCATCTGGAATCAACCTGATCAATTCGGGTTCTAAAACATATACACCTGAATTTATTACAAAATTATACTCTGGTTTTTCTATCATATTTATTAATTCACCATTGTTAACATCCATAACGCCATATGGAATCTGCATATTTTTAACTACACCTACTATTGTAGCATCATTGCCACTTTTCTCATGGTATTTTAAAAGTTCATCGAAATCAATATCTATGATTACGTCACAGTTCGATACTATAAATGTATTATTTAACTTATCAATTGCAAGCCTTAATGAGCCTGCTGTTCCGAGAAATTCTTTTTCATGAACAAAATCTATATTATATCCGTCTGGATTTTCTGCAAAATATAATTTTATAATTTCGGCTTTATAATTAAGTGAAATTATGAAATCATTAAAACCGTAATTTTTAAAATTTTTCATTATAATCTCTATTATAGGCTTATCACCTATAGGTATCAATGGTTTCGGAAGTATTTTTGTAAACGGATCTAACCTTGTACCCTTACCGCCAGCCATAATAAAAACACTGTTATTCTTCTTTGAATATTCACATTTTACTCCAATAAATTCTTCCATCAGTATTAAATCGATAACTCTTTTTTCATTATCTATTACAGGAATAGTTTTTATTTTATACTTTATCATCAACTCTTTAGCAACTTCTTCTTGTCCTCTATAAACATATTTTGGTTTCTTATTCATAATGGTAGAAACAGGCTGTTCCAATGATACATTATCCAATATCGCCCTTCTTATATCTCCATCTGTAACAGTTCCAACAAACCTATCATCATCATCAACAACTAAAAGAATTTGTAATCTATTTTCATTTAACTGCTTTATAGCATTTTTAATAATACATTTATCGCTAATAACAACGGATTTAACCTTATTCTCCATTATTGATTTCTCCCCATATCATACCTATATTTTTTTATTGTCCCTGGAATACCTACAACAACAGCATTATCAGGTACATCATCTAAGACAACAGTACCAGCTCCAACTAAAGAATTTTTACCTATCTTTATTCCCTCAATAATAACAGACCCAATTCCAATATGACTTGCTTCACCTATTTTAACTCCTCCTGCAATTTTAACGCCTGGAGCAATATGAACATGATCGCTTATTATGCAATCATGTTCAATAATAGATCCTGTATTTACTATCACGTTATTTCCAACTCGGGTATCAGGACCTATAAAAGTACCAGCCATTACAACATTTCCTCGCCCGAATTTTACATGCTCTGAAATAATAGCTGATGGGTGAAATGCATTAATAAAGGTAAAGCCGATCTCCTTTACTTTTTCATACAAATTTTTTCGCAAATAATTATCTCCAACACTTCCAACAACTATTAGTGCATAATTTATCTCACGTTTTAATAAATCATTTAATTGCTCATCAGTTGCAATAACCGGTACGCCTAAAACTTTTTTGCCAATCTCATCAGATTTGCCTATTAGTCCTTCAATATGTATTTTATTATTTTTTTTCAGTATATCTATCACCGCTTTTGCATGACCACCTGCACCAATTAAAATTAATTTATCCAAAAGAATTCCTCCTTGGAAAAAGCATATAATTATTATTCAAGCATAGAAAAGTCAATAATTGTATCCTTTAAAATATGAATTCTGGCTTTTTTACCAATTAAATAATCAAAAAACTTAGGAGGCAAACCAGTTCCTGGCCTTTTTGTAATTAGCATCTCTTCCGTTATGACACTGCCACTGGGTATATCTTTAGCTGCAATAATTGACTTCCTTGCTACATCTCTAACATTTTTTTCATTCTCTCTACATCTTTTTATCCCATTTCCTAATGCCGCCTCTATGTTTCTAATGCTTTTAATCATAAGCTTAAGTTCGCTTGGCTCAAGTGAAGCCTTGTGATCAGGGCCTATCATTCTTTTATCAAGAGTAAAATGTTTTTCAATAATCAATGCTCCCATCGAAACTGCTGCTATTGCAACTTCAATGCCAAGAGTATGATCTGAATAACCAACAGGTAGCTTAAAAGCATTTTTCATAGTGATCATTGCATTTAAATTAACATCTTTGTATTCAGTTGGATAATTTGATGTACAATGCAATAAGATTATACTCTTATTACCAGTATTTTTAATCACTTCTATCGCTTCTTCGATTTCACCTAAATTAGACATTCCCGTGGAAAGTATTATTGGTTTCTTTTTTTTTGCAATGTATTTTAAGAAGGGAATATTTGTAATATCACCAGAACCAATTTTAAATGCAGGTACGTCAGCTTGTTCCAACATATCGGCACTTTCATAATCAAAAGGAGTTGCTAAATAGATTAAATTTCGCCTTTTGCAATATTCCATTATTTTGATATGATCATCATAAGACAATTCTAACTTTTTTAACATATCATACTGTGTTTCATCTGGAGATGTAGTCAATTTCTGGTATTCAGCTTTCTCTGCATCTTTATTTACTAAATTTTCCGTTTGAAATATTTGGAATTTTATTGCATCTGCACCTGCTTTAGACGCCGCATCAACTAATTTCATAGCTGTTTCTAAATCACCATTATGATTCACTCCTGCTTCAGCTATAACAAATACAGAAGAATTTTCTGATATTGTTCTATTTGCTATTTTAAGCATTATATCATCACGCTCCAACATCTAATCTTCTATAAATTTTAAAATTCTAAAACCTTCAGCATATCTACAACCTGAAGCACAACCTCTAATTAGAGCTAAAGACTTTACACTATCTTCGCTTCTTGGAAAAGGGTGCTCTTTAATCTCATCATCATAAATATTTAATATTTTAATCTTTTTCTCAATAAAATCACTAATATCTATAAAGTAATTTGGAACAAAACCATTATCAGAATTTGCATAATCAGATTCAGATGGAATTTCCATCATTAAAATACATTTAATAAAAGGAAATCTAAAAACTTTCGTACACGAATTTAAAACATCAAAAACGACTTTATGATCTGAATGAATATCGTATCTATACGGTAAAATTATTCTATTAGGCTCAATTTGTCTTATTATATTTGATACCTCCTCTATTAAATCTTTTTTATGATACTTATCTAAACCGGATGGTTGCAATTTTAAATTGTAAAAGTAATCAAAATCATACGATTTAATCACATTATTAATTTGACTAGTTCTCTTATCTACTTCAGTTATAGAATATCCATATTCCTCCTTCTTATCAGTAAAATTTAACCAAGCAATTTTATATCCATTCTTCTTATATCTAAGTATTGTGCCTCCGGCTCCAAGTGTTTCATCATCTGGATGTGGAGAAACTACCATTAAAATCATAAATATTCACCTTCCATAATTATTTCTCCTAAATCACAATCCGTAATCTCAATGCAATTATCTCCTGCTTTTATTAATAATACACCATTGTTATTTTTAATAACTTTGCCAGGTTCTAAATTGTCATATCTATTAGTTCTTACCTCATTTACTTTCCAAACCCTAACTTTTTTATTCTTATAAAAAAAATATGCACCAGGATAAGGCCTAGTTAAAGCCCTGACTAAATTATAAATTGTATATGATGACATTCTCCAGTCTATCTCTCCGTCTTTTTCGCTTCGCTTTCTCCAATAATTGGATATAACATTATCTTGTTTAATTGTTTTATAAGTTCCATTTTCCAATAAAGGAATAAAATTTTCAATTTGTTTAAGTGCAATGGATGTAATCTTTTCATATAAACTTTTGGCATCATCTGAATAATTTATTTCAATTTTCTCCTGTGATAAGATATCACCACTATCTGCATCCTCATTCATAAAGAAGAATGTAGATCCTGTCTCCTTTAAGCCTAGCGCCAATGCCCATATTATCGGATGTCTACCTCTATTTTGCGGCAACAAAGCTGGATGATAGCCTAAAACTCCCATTGGAGGTATATTCAATAGTTCCTTTCCTATTAGCTGTGATAAGCCAAAACAAAATATAATATCTGGTTCTTTACTCTTTATATACTTTATAGTTTCAAATTCGTTAATATTATTAAAATATTTATATTCCAAATTATTGTGAATACATAATTCAGATAAATTTACAAAATCAGAATTATACTTAGATTTTTCTTTTGTTAATACAGACACAATATTACAGTTTAATTCTATTAATTTTTCTAATATCCTCTTTGAAAATTCAACAGTTCCAATAAATAATATCCTCACTTTACATCACCATATCATAAAAAGTCTTCTTAATTGATATATTTGTATCTAAAATCTTCTTAAGTATATTTATTATTCTTTCTGATGATTTGCCATCACCATATGGGTTATCAATAGTTTTACATAATTTTTTAAATTCTGTAGACAATGCTTTTTTTAGTGCCAATACTATCTTTTCAGAATTCGCTTCACAATCTATTACACTTTTCGCCTTTATTCTTCCCTTTTGTCTGTCTCCGATATTTACTGTTGGCTTTTTAAATGTTGGTGCCTCAATTATTCCACTTGATGAATTCCCTAATATAACATCAACATTTTTCATCAAAGATAAATACTTTAAGCGTCCTAACGAAGTAAAACTTGCTGCCCTATCTGTATTAGTTTTTACATAGTTATCTATAAGCATAGATATAATTCTACCATCTGTATCGGCATTAGGTTTTGTAAATATTATTTTTACATTTTTAAAACTATCCAAAGCCTTTAATAATTCAATAAATTGGGCCTGTGAAGTATTATTTTCAAGTGTAACAGGATGATATGTAACTAAAATATTTACTTCTCCTAACTTAAACGACAATTCTTCTTGTAAATCTTCCCTTGAAAGCAACTTAATATTTTCTATATTGTCAATTCCTAAAGCCCCCACATTAAAAACTCTTTCAGGATTCTCTCCAAGTTGAATAACTCTATTTTTATAAACCTCGGTAGATGTAAAATGATATGTACTCATTTTTGTTATCGAATGTCTAATAGCATCATCAATTAGACCTTCAGTTAATTCTCCTCCATAAAGATGAGCTATTGGTATTTTAGCAACTAAACATGCTACAGCAGCAGCAAATGTTTCAAATCTATCACCCAATAAAATTACTATATCAGGCCTTAATCTATTCAATGCATCTGCAAAACCAATTATTCCTAACCCTATTGATTTTGTAATGCCTATTTCTGAATCACTTGATAATAGCATTTCTATTTTTTCATTTATCTCAAATCCATCATCAATAATTTCTTTAAAAGTTAATCCAAATTCAGGCGATAAATGCATTCCTGTAACTATTATTTGAAGATCAAATAAATTTGTTTCTTTAATTTTTTTTAATAGAGGATAAAGTAAACCATACTCTGCTCTTGTACCTGTAACAACTGCAATCTTCTTCATATACTCACCTCTTTTTTATACCTAAAATATCTAATAAAGTTTTTGCAACATATTTTATATCTTCATAAGTATTTAATGTTGAACCAGGTAAATTTAAGCCGTTTTCATATATTTCATAAGAATTACTATAGCTTCCTTTCTTGTATTTTTTATAAGGAGGAAAATCTACTATAGGATTAAATATTCTTCTTGTTGGAATGCCCCTTCTTTTTAATTCATCTTGAATTTGAGGTATAGCCATACCTACTTTTTTACAATCAATTTTTACTGAAGGTAACCAAGCAGAACTTTCTGCACTTTCATATTCTTTTTGCAAAGAAATTTCTTCAATCCCATCAAAAATTTCCTTGTAAATCTCAAAATACATCCGCTTTTTTTCTAAAAATCCTGCCAATCGGTCAAGTTGAGCAATTCCTAAAGATGCTTCTAAATTTGTCATTCTATAATTAAAACCTATTTCTGTATGAAAATAGCCTTGAGTCATATCCCTCGCCTGATTTACCAAAAATCTTATATGTGAGGCCCATTTTTCATTATTCGAAGATACCATACCCCCTCCTCCTGTAGTTATTACTTTATTACCATTAAAGCTAAAACATCCTACATGGCCTATTGTCCCTGTCATACTTCCTTTATATGAAGCTCCAAGACTTTCCGTTGCATCTTCTATAACATAAATATTGTTCTCCATTGCTATCTCCATTATTTTATCCATATCACATGGATTGCCATATAAATGTACAGGAATAATTGCTTTTGTTTTAGGTGTAATCGCTTTTTCTATTTCTCTTGGATCTATGTTCCATGTGTCTTTATCAACATCAACAAATACAGGAGTTGCTCCGCAGTAAACTATCGGATTAACAGTCGCAACAAATGTAATAGAAGGAACTATAACCTCATCACCGTCTTTAATGCCTAATTCATAAAGTGCCATGTGCAGTGCTGCTGTTCCACTTTGAACCGAAACACAATGATTTACATTTAAAAATTCAGCAAATCTTCTTTCGAATTCAGGAACAAAAGGACCAGCAGTAGATACATAACCACTTTCAATGCATTTCACTAAATAGTCCTTTTCTTTATCGCCTAAATTAGGCGAATCAAGTTGTATATTATACATTATATACCTCCGATTTATATAAGCTGATATTATCCTTAATCCATCTAATCGTTTCTTTTAGCCCATCTTCAAGTTGATATTCGGGTCTCCAATCAGTATATTTCTTTATTTTAGAGCTATCACATACTAATCTTTCAACTTCACTTTTTTCTGGTCTAAATCTTTGTTCGTCTTGTACTATTTCGATATTAGCATCCATTAACTTTAAAATCATCTCTACTAAAGAACCTATCGAAATTTCATGTCCAGAACCAACATTTGTAATGTTCCCAACTAGTTCATCACATTCAGCAATTTTTATAAATCCATTAACTGTATCAAAAACAAAATTCAAATCTCTTGTAGGTTTTAAATTGCCAATTTTTGTATATTTTTCTCCATTTAATATCTGAGTTATTATAGTAGGAATAACAGCTCTTGCTGATTGGCGTGGCCCATACGTATTAAAAGGTCTCACAATTGTTACAGGTAAATCAAATGAATTATAAAAACTTAAAGCCAAATTATCAGCACTTATTTTAGTCGCTGAATATGGTGACTGCGGTTGCAGTGGATGTAATTCATCAATTGGTATGTATCTTGCCGTTCCATAAACTTCACTTGTTGAAGTATGTATAACTCTTTCTATATCAAGCTCTCTTGCAGATTGCAATACATTGTATGTTCCTTCTATATTAGTTTTTATATAGGCAAGAGGTGATACATAGGAATATGGAATTCCAATTAGCGCTGCCAGATGAAATACAACATCCACTCCTTTCATAGCATCTCTAACACTATCATAATCTCTTATATCACCTCTATAAATTTCGATCTCATCTTTATACTTAGACTTTTCTAACCAACCCCAATTATTATTAGAATTATACCTAACAAACGCTTTTACTTTTGCACCTATTTCCACTAATCTTTCTGCTAAATGGGAACCAATAAATCCTCCTGCCCCTGTAACTAAAACTTTTTTATTTTTTAAGTTCATCACATATCCTCCTAAAAAGTCTTCAACTTAATCATTGTTTGATTTCGTCAACTGTCTTTAATGCTTTCTTTAAACCTTCCAATGACTTCTCTATCGCTTCATATATTCCTTGATAAAGTGTATATGACATCATTGCAATTCTTAATTTTTTTTGCTTTTCCGTCTCATCCTTTTCAGGTTTAAAACCTTTTAGAACTTTTGTAGTAACTATGTTTAATATAGAAGTTATATACAAAAAACTATCTTTTGAGTTTTTTAATCTTTTGTCTATTTTATCTAATATTGATACTATATGAGATACGTCTGCGTTAACATCCTTCTGATATTCATTATACATTTTTTTTGAAAGCTTTGCAGCACGAATACAGTCATTTTTAATTTTTTCTAAGTTTTTAATTGCATCTTCAAACTCTTTTATAAATCCATCGATCTGCCTTTTATCTAATTTAATCTTTCCGTTTTTCAATGTACTGTCTATCTCATCACTTATATTTATTTCTCTTTTCATAAACAGCTCGATTGCTTCTTTAAATCTTATTATTTTAGTTCCTTTTATAAGAGCACCACCTTCTGTAGCATTTATGTATATCCTATCCGAATGCCCATATATATAATTTTCAAACCATGTCTTAAACGAAAGCAAAACACGATCAGTCAAAACTTTTTCTTCAAAGTTGCCTTTAACATATATGTACTCTTTTCCGTCAGTATTCTCTTTTATTCTGTCTTTTTCATAAGTTGTCCCAGATGCATGTGTCCTATGATCTGAATACGCTAAATCTTGCCCCATAAAAATAATAGGGTTGCATCCTAACATATATGCAAAATCCAAAGATAAATTAGCTACAGATGGCCCTGTGCTTAATTTTCCAAAATCTAACGATAATTTGTCACTAAGCAATTTCGTATATTCTGATGCAATCTCTGCAATGATAAGTGGCCCCTCATATTCTTTTAATATTTTAGGATATAAAGTCAAATCGTACACGAGTGGAGATTTGACTTTATGTCCATCAAAATGCTCAAAATTCTTTTTTCCACCATCTATTGATACAACAAAATCCGGTTCAATATTTTTTTTCAAAAGCGCTTTTAAAGCTGTCCCAACACATATTATGACACATTTACCCTTTGCTTCTTTTAATTGATCAATGTTTTTGTCAAGTGAAGGACCAGCAGAAACTATTACTGCAGGAATATTTTTAAATACATCAAAAAAAGACTTAACAGGTACACTTCTAAAAACAAACTCCAAATTCTCCATAAAATTTGATTGCCATTGTTCAGCAAAATAAAGTGCCGTATTCCTATTAATTCTCATAGAATTAATAGTTTCCAGCAAGCATTTATTAAATTTTTCATAATATTCTCTAAAAACGATAGGATACTGTTTAAATTCTTTATATACAACATTTTCGAAGTTGTCCCACGGTATATAAGCCTGCAGTATTACATTTAATTTTTCTTCTGATTCTTCACTTATAAAATATAAATTCTGTCTATTTTTAAATTTATCGTAATATCCATTATTTAGTGCAAATTGAAATATTTCATTTGATGGTTCAACCAATATCAGCCGATTATTGGGTGATAATCTACCTAAAAGATAATTAACATGATAGCCTAATCCTATACCATAGATAATCAATATAGATTCATCATTAATTTCAATGACATCAGCCCATTCTTTTGCTTCTCTGTCTGGATAATAAGAACTATGTAAAAAATTTCTTTTTCTTCCATCCATATATACCAAAGTGTCATTACCATCTTTGGCTTTTAAAATTTCGAATGAACTCATCAGTTAAGCTCTCCTTTTTTGCAGTGATTCATATATCCAAATAATATATCCTTAATCTCATAATTCAGCGAATCAGATATTAATTGATAATCTGAGTTTTCAATTCCATTCATTAATGCGTTTAGACTCTCATTCACTTTTTCAACATCCAAATCAAAGCCATGAAAAGGCATAGTCAATGTTATTGCTTTTATTGACCAATTAAGCCCATCTATAACACTTATAAGCAACGAATTTGTTTCTGCGTACCTACCTTCATCTATTAACCTTATCACATCATCTATACCATTAATAAGCCTCGGCACATACTTAAGGCTCTCTTCTACTGTTTCTTTCATCATATCATTAAGCATATAAACCCACCTAACATTTTTACATTTCTACAATAATTATCGGCTTAATAGAATGAAAGTTTAAGCTTATAACAATATTATTTTATACTTAGATTAGTCGCACACGATATTTCTATTTGTAATTTTTGGTATATAAGAAATGTAAAAAGGCAGACGCGTACCCATGATGGGCGTATGTATATTTGACTTACATTTTTAAAATACATTATAATATAACAAAACATTCGTTCGAAAGTTGGTGCTATTGTGGATAAATTAGAATATATACAAAAATATTATCCTAATACGGACAATAAAGTTTTAGCACAAAAACTAGGTATAACTGAACAATCCGTGAGGCGATTAGCATCAAAATATGGTATAAGAAAAAGTCCTGATTACATAAGAAAGCAGCATGAGTCACTAACAAATGCTCGTAAAGAAAAATATATTGCAAATATTCCAGATATCCATCCAAATAATTATCAGCTAAATATAATCGTCGGTAGTATTCTGGGAGATGGAAATTTATCATACGCGCCAAGAGGTAGAAATGCTTTTTATAGAGAGCATTTTTGCCAGCAACAATATGAATATAGATTCTGGAAATGTGCACAGTTAAGGAATTTAGGTTTTAAGATAAACAGAAATAATACTCTTCAATCAATATCGCACCCAATATTTTCAGATTTATATGAGAAATTTTATATTAATAAGCATAAAACCATAACATATGATAATATTAAGTTACTTAATGAACCTGTTGGAATTGCCTGTTTATATATGGATGATGGCAGCCTCGTAATTTCAAAAAATAATAAACACAATATAACTGTAAATCCTATTATAACATTATATACACTGAATTTTAGTAAAGAAGAAAATATGATAATGCAGGAGCATATTTATAAAACTTTCAATGTTAAATTTAATTTAAAAAAGCATCCAGATGGCAAAAAATATATTTTAACAATTGGAAAAAGAGAAGAAGTATTTAATTTTTTAGACATTGTAAGACCATATGTTAGTCAAATAGCAAGTATGAACTATAAATGGGATATAGAAAAAAGGATTGACGATGAGTGCAAAAAGGATAAGCGAATAAACACAAGAACTTTTTACAATAGGAAGTTTTTATCGTACACTGATGAAGATATCGATAAAATTATCGATATGAAGCAAAATGGCTATAAGGACAAAGATATTGCTAATAGGTTGAATAGATCGTATTGGGGCATCGTATGGAAAATAAGAGATCTAAAATCTAAGAATATGATTTAAGGGAGGCTCTGCCTCCCTTTTGTATTATCTTAGTAATTGTAATACTGTCTGCGGTTGTTGATTTGCCTGAGCTCTTCCAGGCCGATATCTTTCGATATCGAATAGATCATATCTTCATCCTATATCAAATAGGAGCCGGGCACTTCGGGATTCATCCCTACGGACTTCATCACCATGAGTTTTTCTTTTAGGTGGTATGTCCTGATCGTTGAACCTTCCCCAACCTTTCGGTACAGGGGCTTGGCTGCTGATTGCCCAATCCTTATACTTTTTAACCTGTCACATTTATCCTTTCGGATTATGTTGTAGGGTATAAGGCTTAAGGGTTTTCCAGCAATTCACCCGGTGGTAATCCTGAAAATTACTCTTCAGGACGCCTGTGTGAAATAGCTTATGCAGCTATTCCCTCAAGCATTGCTGTGGCTGCTTGGTTTAGTATGTTGTCCTTTGTGAATTCCATCATCTCTTGAGCCATGTCTACGTCTCTTATACGTGAATTTGCAGCCGTCAAATTTTCTGATGCTGTGCCAAGGTTGTTTATTGTGTGCTCAAGTCTGTTTTGATATGCACCTAAATCAGCTCTCTGACCTGAAACTTGATTTATAGCTTTATCTATAACATCAATTTGAGCTGATATACTAGCTGCTGAAACACTACCACCTGCCGAACCTACAAATATAGAAGCTATACTCATGGCAGCAGCTGACGCTTTTAAGGCTGATGCACTCATTTTGCCAATAGTAATAGATATAGTCTGACTATCATTAGCCCCAATTTGCAATGTAACATTAGCAGTGCCATCTAAGAGATTTTTTTGATTAAATTGTGTCGTAGTAGCTATTCTATTGATCTCTTGTTTAAGCTGATCAATTTCCTTTTGAATATTAACTTTGTCTGTATTAGTATTTGTATCATTTGATGCTTGAACTACTAATTCTCTCATCCTTTGAAGAATTGATGTTGTCTCATTTAATGCACCTTCTGCTGTCTGCAAAAGTGATATACCGTCTTGCGCATTCCTTTGAGCTTGATCTAAGCCAGCTATCTGCGCTTTCATTTTCTCAGATATTGCAAGTCCTGCTGCATCATCTGCTGCACTGTTGATTCTGTAACCTGATGATAATTTTTGCAATGCTTTTTGTGTGTTTGTGTTGTTTGTCTCAAGTGCTCTCCATGCGTTTATAGCACTTATGTTTGTGTTGATTACCATATTTTATTCCTCCTTGAATTTTTATTTGGCATCCATGCCATATTGACCATAGATCTTTCACAGTTGGCCAACTGCTTATCATTTGTTTCACACTATATATATCGATTTTATTTTTTTTTACTTTAGCCTTTTTTTATAATTTTTTCTAATTTCTCAAGCGATGATTTATCTATATTAATCGCCTTTTTATTTTCGTCTTTTACTTCTAAAAGCTCTTTTCTTACGACAGTTACATTCTTTGGAGCGGATATGCCTATTTTTACATTGTCGCCATCGATACTAACGATCTTTATCTCTACATCATCCCCTATAATCAAAGACTGCCCTGTCTTACGGCTAAGTATCAGCATTTTTTAACTCCTTAAGTATAGGATGCTTTATCATGTACTCATCATTGTCGAGAAGTATCTGCATCCCTTTATTGTTTTCTGCATTTATGATTATAGGGGCTTTTAGGTTGGCAGTCATTTTTTCGATTTCATCAGGTATTACGACGATGGCAAAAACGAGAATGTGGTTTAAGTCTTTTATGTCCAACGCTTTTACCGTCTCCACATCTAATTCGATTTTATAGTCTTTTATTATAGCTTTAGGATCGATTATCACAAATGCTATATCCGTATCATCGAGGGACTGAAGCCACTTAAAGGGGGTAAATTCTTCAGAGCTTAGAAGAATGAAGCTTTTAAGTCCCTCGAAGCCTGGTATACCTTCCTCAAAGTGAATTACATCTTCTTCGCTGTAGCTGACAACGCCAAAATTTCTTGTCTCTATATCCATTGCTCATGCCTCTCTTTCAAATTCAAACTATCGCATCCACATTCTGACCTATGTAGTCGATTTTTATAGACGGATACTGAAGCATATATATATTTACATTTGCCCTTGTCGCATCTATTTCAGGTTTTTTTGGTGTAACATCTATATACGCTTTACCATCCTGCCAGTTTATGTTGAGATAACCGTCAAACCATATCTTAGGCCTTGATTTCGGCATAAGGTCTACATTGAAGTCTATGTTTTCAACACCTGCCTGAGACGCTAACTCTGGTATGACATTCTGATGGTTTTCTATTGATGCCAAGGCATCCCCATCTTCAGCAATTTTCCCTATGGCTTCAAGGCCTATCTGGTAGCTTCTTTCCGCTTCGTCGTGTATAAGGTCAAATACGCTTTTAAGTCCAGACTCGTAAAAGCACTGATACTGATCTATATGAACCTGTGGCAATTTCTGATCAATCTCTACCTTTGGCATCTCCTGATGTATATTAAGATCTGCATTCTGATTGTGTATATTAATTGCGGCAGGAATAGTGTCAATGCCTATCCTGCCGAACGTTTGATGTATTGCTATATCCATAGTACCATTCCTTTACCTCAGGAAATCTACTAATGATGGCTGAATGATCATGGCACCTGATGCTAATGATGCTCTGTACACATTATCATCCATCTTTAAATTAGTGATGACCTGCGCTATGTCTGCATCTTGATTTTTGGAGAGTAGCGCCGTAAAGTTATAGTTATCATCACTTAATCTATTTGCGGTAAGATCTACCCTATTCGCTTTTGCCCCTGCATCAGCCCTGATTGATAGGATATTTTGCAATTGGTTGTCTATATCTCCTATTATGTTGCTGACAGCTTGGTTATCTCCCGATTTTAATTTATCTGAAAGCTTGTCCATCACATCAAGAAGCTGCGATGAACCAGCAGATACATCAAATACCTTATCGCCTGTCACATTCACTTGTATGGTATTGCCACCCGCGCCTACCTCAAACTTTATGGCGCCATCATCGCCAGCGTAGCTATTGTCTATATCGTTAAAAGGCTTTGTATCAGTCTTGTATCCGGCGAATATGTATCTTCCATTGTACTGTGTATTGCCT
Source organism: Thermoanaerobacterium sp. PSU-2 (assembly GCF_002102475.1). Classification (NCBI taxonomy): domain Bacteria; kingdom Bacillati; phylum Bacillota; class Clostridia; order Thermoanaerobacterales; family Thermoanaerobacteraceae; genus Thermoanaerobacterium; species Thermoanaerobacterium sp. PSU-2. The sequence continues at coordinate 225,772 of NZ_MSQD01000001.1, forward strand.
ACTTGTATAATTTGCTGTTTTAACTGATCTACCTGTGCCGCTAAGTTTTGCATGTCACTTTGAGTGAGCGTACCATTGGAACCCTGCACTGCTAACTCTCTGGCATTTTGCAGCATATCTCCTATTTGCCCTAATGCCGTATCAGTAAGGCTAAGCCACGACTTTGCATCGTCTGTATTCTTCGTATATGCGTTATTTCTCGCAATTTCTGTCTTTATCCTTAAAATACTGGCCACTGCAACAGGATCGTCTGATGGCTTACTTACTTTTTCACCAGTTGACAGCATATTTTGATCTTTCTGAAGCCTTTCAAGATTTTTGTTGTAGTCATTCATAAAATCCATAACAAGCATGTTATTGGTTACTCGCATTGTCTACACCTGCCTTTTACGTTACTCCCATTTTATTTATAAGCGTATCTAAAAGCTCATCCATGACGGTTATCATCCTTGCTGATGCTTCATAAGACTTTTGATATTTAAGCATATTCGTCATCTCTTCATCCAGAGAAACGCCAGACACAGATTGTCTGTTGTAATCAACCTGTTTCACCATTGTGCTTTGATTTGTCTGCATCTGATTTGCCTGCTGTGCATCAACACCAAGGTTGGAAATCAAAGAGCTTATAAAATCATCCAACGTTCCATTGTTCAATCTGCTGATCTTCGCATCTCTAAGCGCTATGAGATTCAATACATTTGTATTGTCTCCAGGCAATGAATTAGGATCTGATGCTGCGGCAATCTTTTGAAGCCCATCATCCGCAAGTATGTCTGATGAAACTTGTATATTTTTAGCATATTCAGTAGTTGGATTATATGTAGTATCTGTTATGTTGAAAAAATTGATGCCTGTGCTTCCATCAAGCCCATACCCTTTAGAATGCTGTGCATTAAAAACCGTAGCAAGGTTGTACGCAAACTGATTCAATTGCTGTTTATAGTAAGGTATCCCTTTCACACCATTTGTGCCATCGCCATCTCTCATATCCAGAAGTCCTCTTAATATACCACCTGTCGGGTTCACAGGTGTTCCCGCAAGATCCCACTTTATTGTCCCTGTATTGTCTATGCTCATTGTGTAAGCATTGTTCCCATCCACAAGAGCTTGTCCGCTTATATCTACTCTGAAATTCCCATTTGAATCTTCATAAGTATTTATGTTGACTATCTCAGAAAGCTTATCTACAAGTAAATTTCTCTGATCTCTCAAGTCATTGGCAGTCTGGCCTGTAAGCTCAAATCTGTAGATCTCATTGTTCAGTTTCGATATTTGTTCTGCATATGAATTGATTTCCTGCACTCGACTTTGAATGGTGCTATTTATTTGGTTTTCTTGGTCATCAAGATGCTGATAAATAGTATTAATGGTATCTGTAAGTGATATGCCATTTTCTCTAACTTCAGCTCTTACTTCAAGGCTTTCCGGGTTTTTTGACAAATCTTGAAGTGAATTAAAAAAATTGTCTAATACGGTTGTGATTCCCGTATCAGATGGCTCGTTTAAGATGCCTTCTATAGAAGACAATGTATCTGATTTCGTCTCCCATTCACCAAGTGTAGTATTTTCTCTCCTGTACTGCTGATCTAAAAATTGGTCTCTTATCTGTCGATAACCATCAACATTGACGCCACCTCCTATGGCTTTGCCCCATTGGTCAGCCATACCGTAAGTTGTAGGAGGTGCTATCGCAGACAGATCTATGACTTGTCTCGTATACCCAGGCGTGTTTGCATTTGAGATATTATGTCCCGTCAAGTTAAGCGCCTGTTGGCTTGCAAAGAGACCTGTTTTTGCTATCTCCAATCCTTGAAAAGTAGACACTGCCTTTCATTCCTTTCATAGCTATAATTATTTCTTACGCTTTTTTATCGATGATTCTATTTATCTTTTTTGATACTCCGCCTTCGCCGTATATACCATTGTCCTCTAACAAATTATTTGATATGACACCAATTGAATAGTTTACGAATTCGATTGATTGTTTGAGAAGTGATTTATTCAACTCATTTCTATTGCTAAGCGCTCTTAAAAGATCATTAAATTCCTCTTGAACTGTTTTTAATTTTTCGGCGTCATCTTCAGGCAGTATACCGCAAAGCTGACTTATTGTCATTTGACTATCGAAATTGTCGTTTAAAAATTTTTCTCTTTCATCTTCCAAGTCCATAAGCTTACCTATTATACTACCCTCTACTTTTGTCATGTTGTCCAGTTCATGTATTTCTCCCCTCACTATCACATCGGTCTTTTTAGCAGCTATGTCGTATAAATCTTTGTACAAAAGCATTTCCCCATTCAATATAGAAATAAGCTCATCTATATTCGGATTTGGCATAATTATACCACCTTTAAACTTTTTTATCGAAAATAGCCCCTTTAATTATGGACTCAGCGATATCATCAGATTTTATGTTGTAATTGCCACTATCAACCTTAGCCTTTATATCCTGCACCTTTTCTTCTCTCAATTTGTCATATTCTGCAAAACTTTTGTTGATCTTAGAAGCATTATCTGATATTTCCACTTTGTCAACTTTGTTTGCCTTACTTTTATTTAAAGCATTGGCATTTGCAGACTTATACATGTCGTAAATATTGTTAACATTGATATTATTGTATATTTTCATTCCATTCCCACCTTCCCAATATTATATCGGTTAAATTCAATTTCACTTAATATTTTCTTTTAATGTCTTTTTTATCGTCTCTCAAATAAAGTTTTTCAAAACTTTCGTCTCTTTTATCAACATCTAATGCGCTTTTTAAAGATTTCTCAAGTTCTCTTGAACATGATTCACAGTATCTGCCTGACAATATCTTTTTACCGCACCTTTCACAAGTCAATGAAATATTGGTGTTTTTAGAGCCCAATATGAGTCTGCCTTCTTTTAAAAAGTCTAATATTCTTTTCACCTCAACATCTGTAGCTTTGGACACCTCTAAAACCGTCGCCTGCGGATTTCTATCAATGTAATCTCTGATTTTCATAAAATCCTCTTCATCTTTGTTGAAACATTCTGGGCATAAATCGAACCCAGTATAGTTATAAAGTTTTCCACACCTTTTACAATTCCTTATATTCATAGAACCTCACACATTCCTTCCTGTTGCTATTGTAGCTGCAAAAACATCTTTTGCACCGCTCTCTCTTAAAACTTTTGCGCATTCATCAAGGGTAGAACCTGTTGTCAAAACATCATCCACTAAAAGTACGGTCTTGTCTTTGACAAGATCAGCGTAAACCACTTTAAAAGCACCTTTTAAGTTTTTCATCCGCTCTTCTCTTTTAAGTTCAGTTTGAGATTTAGTGTTTTTTATACGTCTCAAAGGCTTTGACATGATTACATCGAATCTATAAGAAAGCTCTCTCGCCAAAAGCTCTGATTGGTTGTATCCACGTTCATCCAGCTTTGTCCTGTGAAGCGGAACAGGCACTATCGTATCGAATTCTACACCATCTTCTTTAATATACTTATACATGTATTCTGCAAAAAATTCAGATAAACTTCTCTCTTTGTAGTATTTGAATCTGGCAATCAGCGATTTTATCGTATCGTCATACTCAAAAGGACTTATGCTGCGAGTAAAAACATGGTTTGTCTCCATGCAGTCGGGGCATTTGTCGCCATCTATGATAGGCTTTCCACAAACAACGCACCTATTACCAACAATAAACGGTAAATTGCTTTCACAGTCAAGGCATATCTTTCCTTCTCTTATCACCTTTCCGCACAGTATGCAATTTGTCTTTGGTGGAAATAGCAAATCGAGAAATATCATAGTACATCCTTCCGTCCATCTATTTAATCTTTATATCGGCATATCTTAAAATTTATTTAACATTCGTGAAATTAATCAACTTTCTTCCACCATAAATTTAAGGACTTTCCTAAGTTTAGGCAAAAGCCCTGAATACCTCTTTGATATGAGATTGTTGTCGATCATGCTTTTTAAATATTTTTCCTGTCCAACTATTACCACGAGTTTTTTAGCCCTCGTTACAGCAGTGTAAAGAAGGTTTCTGGTGAGAAGCATAGGCGGTCCAAAGCTCATAGGCATGATGACAGCCGGAAATTCACTTCCTTGGCTTTTGTGGACAGTCACACAGTAAGAAAGGCTTAGTTCATCTATATCTGCAAAATCGTAAACAACTCTTTTATCATCATCAAATAAGACAGTAAGCTCCTGCGAATCATTATCGATAGACTCTATGATACCCATATCGCCATTAAAGACACCTTCGCCTTTTTCATCACCTTTTGTCCACTTCATCTTGTAGTTATTTTTTATTTGCATCACCTTGTCTCCCACTCTGAAAGTAAAATCTTTCATCTGCCTTTCATCCAGTCCTTTTTTTGAAGGATTTAAGCACCTTTGCAGTTCATTGTTCATGTTTATAACGCCTATCAAGCCTTTTCTCATAGGGCTTAAAACTTGAATATCCGTAAATGGGTTGAATCCATACGCTTCAGGCAACCGCCTTTTACATAAATCCAATATAGTATTTAAAATTTCGTCTTGCGATGAAGCATTTATAAAGAAAAAGTCATTTTCTTTATCGTTTAGCACAGGATACTCGCCATTGTTTATCTTGTGGGCATTTACTACTATCAAACTTTCCTTCCCTTGCCTGTATATCTTATTAAGCCTTATCACCTTTACCAAGCCGCTATCTATGATATCCCTAAGCACATTGCCAGCTCCAACAGATGGAAGCTGATCGACATCACCTACAAGTATAAGCCTTGAGCTTAATGGGATAGCTTTAAGTAGAGCATTCATAAGCAATATATCTATCATCGAAGCCTCGTCCACTATTATGACATCTTCTGTCAATGGATTCTTGTCGTCTTTGCCAAAGCCTCGTCCTTCTTCTTCTGTGTATGAGTACTCCAAGAGGCGATGTATCGTCTTCGCTTCAAACCCTGTAGCTTCGGTCATCCTCTTTGCAGCTCTCCCTGTAGGCGCAGCTAACGCTACCGATTTTTTAAATTTTTTAAAAAGCTTTATTATGAAATTTATTATTGTAGTCTTTCCCGTTCCAGGTCCACCTGTTATGACGAGAATTGAGTTCTTGACAGATTCTAAAACTGCAATCCGCTGATTGTCTGCAAGGTGAATCCCCATATCTGATTCTATCTTCCATATTTCATTTTCAATATCAATATCCTCAGGCTTTACATCTGTCAGCGTCATGTTTAAAATCTTATCTGCAGTGTTGTTTTCAGCTACAAAATACGGTATATAATATACACCGTGAGAACCATCTTCAAATGTCTCAAACTTCACTTTTTCGCTTTGTGCCAAAAGAACCAATGAATCGTAAACTTCTTCTTCTGATACTTCAAGAAGCCTTGCTGTTTCTTTAAGCAAAAGTTCAAGTGGCACATACGTATGACCATTTGATGCATATTGTATCAAAACATACTTTGTGCCAGATGAAATCCTATAGCTGGAATGCAAGTCAACGCCCATTGCTCGAGCTATCTTATCAGCCGTCCTAAAGCCAATCCCAAAAATTTCATCCGATAATCTGTACGGATTTTGCTTTATGAGTTCTATAGAATCATCGCCGTATTGCCTGTATATCTTAATTGCATTCGTAGTGGAGATGCCATAACCTTGTAAAAAAACCATCACGTCCCTCAATGTCTTCTGCTGCTCATAAGATTCTGATATCATCTTTACTCTTTCTTCGCCTATTCCAGGTATATCCAACAACTTTTCCGGATGAGATTCTATGATGTTTAGAGAATCGACGCCGAATTTTGAGACGATTTTTTTCGCCATGACAGGACCTATACCTCTTATGAGTCCAGATGACAAGAATCTCTCCATCCCATACAATGTCGACGGCGCTATCGTCTCGTACTTTGAGACCTTCACCTGTTCCCCATAGTCAGGATGTACCATCCACTCGCCTTCAACTTTAAGCGTCTCACCTATCCCAACAAAAGGCATATATCCTACTACTGTAATAGTATCCTTTTTCGAATTAAGTTCTAACACAGCGTACCCATTTTGTTCGTTTTTAAAAATTATTTCCTCAACAGTACCTATTATTTCAACCATAGTTATCCCTACTTTTTTATTTTCTATCTACAATTGTATATTATTTTCATAGATATTTGAAGCGCGCATCATATTTTTTCAATTTTGTACTTTATCTTCACGATTTCTTCATACAAAAGAGCTATGTCTGCTTTCGTTGCTGGTAGATTATACATAGAGCTGTTACTTTCAAAGTTTAATGGACTTAAATTAGCAAAAAAAGTCTTTATCATGGCAGCATCTCTCAAGTGCTTCTCGATCGTAATCTTCTTTTGATATACTTTTATCTTAGCGTCACCAACATTTACAATGCAATACGTAGAATGCTCCTCTATCTCTTTTATCTTCTCATAGCATACATATCCGTAAGATACATCCTTTGCCACCTTTGGAATTCTAACTTTTAATTGCACAAGCGTAAAGTTAGAAGCTATAGGAATTGGAAAAGTATTTTTAATGCCAAGGCTTTTGGCGTACTTTTCTTTTATGGCACTTAAATCTACAGCATACTTTTTCAAAGTCCTCTTTAGACAACTTTTGACACTGGATTTTATACGCAATACATTGCCATTTAAGTCTATTAATTCCGTCCCATCTCCGTAATCATCAAGATAGCAAGGCAATATGGCAATGTAGACATCAGGTATATCAAAATCCTTCATCTCCATTACTCCTTTACGAACTTATGTTTGTACTTATTATATAAAATAACAACTTCAAAGTCAATATATGGATATGTGTTTAAAAATTTTCCGAATTTTTTTTTTTTTTTTTTTTGAATTTTATTACAATGTATGAAATTATTGACTGGTGCAAAAAATTATAATATAATATTAATTGTCGAAAAAAGGGGAAAAATGAGATGAATTATGATGAAGAAAAACTGATGTCGCATCTTCTGATGTCGCTAAAAAACTACCATTACGAGACGTACAAGCACAGCATAAGAGTCGCAAAGTTATCATACAATGTAGCAAACATGATGCGGCTTAATATAAAGGAAAAAATAACGATATACAAGGGTGCATTGCTGCACGATATAGGCAAAGTGATGATTCCGATTAGTATTCTTGCAAAACCAGATAAACTTACAGAATTGGAATACGACGTCATGAAATTGCATCCCAAATACGGCGCCGATATACTGGAAGCCTTAACACCACTTGCATATTTGACATCTACTGTGCTATATCATCATGAAAGGCTTGATGGGACAGGCTATCCTTATGGTTTAAAAATCATTCCGTTTGGCGCACAGATTGTAGCAGTGTGTGATTCTTTCGACGCAATGACAAACGATAGACAGTATAGAAAAGCTAAAAATGCTATTGAAGCAATACAAGATTTGAAAGAGTGCGATGCAAAGTACAACCAAATGCTTGTTTCAGCATTAGAAAATTTGGTTAAAACAAAGACACAAATTCTCGAAAAAGAAAATAGAGAAAGCAATGGAATCGCCATCTAATTTATGCTATAATAAAAGTAGCGGAGCGTACAATTTTTATAAAAATCGCGGCTATAAATATAAATATACAAGCCGCAAAGCCCGGAGGAAACTCCGGGCTTTAAAATTATTATTTATTGAAAGCAAGTTTTTTCAGTATCTCAACTCTGTCAGTTCTCTCCCATGTAAGGTCAAGATCTGTACGTCCAAAATGTCCATATGCTGCAACTTGTCTATAAATAGGCCTTCTTAAATCAAGATCTCTTATGATAGCAGCAGGTCTCAAATCAAATACTTTTTTAACTATTTCTGATATCTCTTCATCAGATATTTTCCCACTGCCAAAAGTATCTACATTGACTTCTAATGGTGTAGCTACGCCTATAGCGTACGCCAATTGAACTTCACACCTTTCAGCAAGCCCAGCAGCTACGATGTTTTTCGCTACATACCTTGCAGCGTACGCAGCAGATCTGTCTACTTTCGATGGATCTTTGCCAGAAAAAGCACCGCCGCCATGTCTTGCATATCCACCATAAGTGTCGACTATTATCTTCCTTCCTGTAAGACCACTGTCTCCTTGCGGTCCGCCAACTACGAATCTTCCTGTCGGATTTACATATATCTTCGTATCATCATCAATAAGCTCTGGTGGAACGATAGGTTTTATTACATACTCTTTTACATCATTTTCAATCTTATCATGATCCACATCTGGTGAATGCTGTGTAGATACGACGATTGAATCAACTCTCTTTGGCACGTCATCAACGTACTCAATCGTCACCTGTGTCTTGCCATCAGGTCTTAGGTAATCTAAAGTGCCATTTTTCCTTACCTCTGCTAATCTGCGAGCAAGCCTATGTGCTAATGATATTGGAAGAGGCATAAGCTCAGGCGTCTCTGTACATGCGTATCCAAACATCATGCCTTGGTCTCCAGCGCCTTGTTCTTCCAGCTCATCGTAGGAGATGCCTTTTTTAACTTCTAGAGCCTTATCAACTCCCAATGCTATATCTGGAGACTGTTCATCTATTGATGTAAGCACAGAGCATGTATCTGCATCAAAGCCGTATTTTGCACGAGTGTATCCTATTTCCTCTATGACTTTTCTTGCGATTTTAGGTATGTCAACGTAACACTTTGTGGATATTTCTCCCATCACCAATACCATACCTGTTGTAACAGCAGTCTCGCAGGCTATCCTCGCATATGGATCATTTTTTAAGATCTCATCTACAATAGCATCAGATATCTGATCGCAAATTTTATCTGGATGTCCTTCAGTAACTGATTCTGAAGTAAAATACTTTTTCATCTGTATCCTCCTTTTTTAAATCACATAAAAGACCTAAAACAAAATAAAACCTCTCCAAAAGAAGAGGCACATCCACCCTCATCTTTCAGAAGTAAACTTCTGCGAGAATTAGCACCTTGTCGTAAGACAGGTTGCCGGGCTTCACAGGGCTCTTCCCTCCACCTCTCTTGATAAGAGTTTCACTTATTTAACTTAAAATATAATATCACAGTACAACTAATAAGTCAATTAGAAAGTGAAAAAGTGCTTGACGACTGTCAAGCACTTTAAAGTTAATATATGATAATGAAGGGGTTTTATGCCTTTTAGAAAACAACAAACTTATCTCTTGGAGCTCCACAAACTGGACATTTTTCTGGAGCCGTATCAATTGCCGTATATCCGCAAACAGGACAAATGTACACTTTAGAAATAGCTATGTCTTCATTTTTAAGTGCCGCTGCTTTTGCATCTGTATACATCTTAGCATGTAACTTTTCAGCTTCAAGAGCATAGTTGAAGCTTTTATCTGCAGATTTCTCCTCCTGCAAATCTGCTACGGCTTTATATGCTGGATACATTTCTTCTACTTCAAATGTCTCACCTGCTATAGCCTTGTCAAGGTTTGATACTGTGTCTTTTACTTCTCCCAATGTCTTATAGTGATTTGTAGCATGGACTAATTCGGCATAAGATATGGCTCTAAAAAGCTTTGCTATGTTTGGCTTACCCTCCTTTTCAGCCACATCAGCAAAAATTTGATACCTCATGTGAGCCTGGCTTTCACCTGCGTATGCATCGCTTAGATTTTTTGTCGTCATTTCTCTCATTTAAAAATCTCCTCCTTTTTTAATCTAATACTTTGTCCCCTGGTTTCCAACCTACAGGACAAGCATGACCTGTTTGAAGTGCATTAAGCACTCTCAATATTTCATCGACATTTCTGCCGATTACTGGCTCATGTACAACTTCGTAATCAACAATTCCCTCAGGGTTAATGATGAATGCAGCTCTTAATGCTATGCCAGCATCTTCAATAAGTATTCCATACTGCTTCGTGACTTCTTTGTTGTAATCAGATAAAAGCGGAAAATCAACACCACCGAGGCTATCTATCCATGCCTTGTGTGAATAAACGCTATCTGTGTTGATACCTAATAGCTCAGCATTGAGCTTGTCAAACTCAGGTTTCATCCTGTTAAACTCAGGTATTTCTGTCGAACATACTGACGAAAAGTCAAGTGGATAAAAGAAAAGCACTACCCATTTACCTTTATAATCGCTTAAGGATATTTGACCTTTTGTGCTGTCTAACTTAAATTCAGGAGCTTTCTTACCTACCAACGACATATGTACACACCTCTCATCTATTCTTCTTAGTCAATCATACATTGGATAAGCTATTAATATTTTATTTCTATTAATAACTATTTTCCCTTCACAAGTATTATTATACATCAATTATTTTTTATGTCAATAGGATTTGGGAAATTTTTTATCGATGTCTTTAAAAATCATTATGATAAGGAAATCTTGAAAGGCAAAATAAAAAAAGGCCCTTTAGCCTTGTATTCATGGTGGAGGGAGATGGATTCGAACCATCGAAGGCACCAGCCAACAGATTTACAGTCTGCCCCCTTTAGCCACTTGGGTATCCCTCCATGATTATTTTATTTTAATGAGAAAAAATATTCACAAATAGAAATGGTGGTCGCAATAGGGCTCGAACCTATGACCCCCTGCTTGTAAGGCAGGTGCTCTCCCAGCTGAGCTATACGACCAATAATGGTCGGGGTGGAGGGACTCGAACCCCCGACCCCATGCTCCCAAAGCACGTGCGCTACCAACTGCGCTACACCCCGGCGTCTCGCGACATATTTGATTATAGTTGAAATCTATCAATTTCACAAGATTTATTATTCCTCATTTTAGCCGGTTTCCATCAGTTAATTTGGCATTTTTTCAATATCTTTCGCTTATGCTCCATTTATCTTTTATAATCATTATACACAATTTAGGCAATAATAATATTAGTTTTTATTTTTATTTTATGAAATTGTAACACGGCTGTAATATACAAAAGGTACAATATGGTTGTATAGGTATGGAAAATTTATCAACCGCGCTAAATTGCCGAAGATAAGTTTTAAAGAACAATTGCTAAGTACATAGTAAGTACATAGGAGGGATTTTCGTGAAGTACCGAAAAGCTATAAGCATGTGTATATCTTCAATAATCATTTTTTCATCGGTTTTTATGAATGGTATTGCTGCAGATGCTTACACCGTAATAACTTCAAATGAAAGCCAGCAAATATTAAGTAAAGGTGTTACAGAAAAAAACATTACATATTTTACGACAGATGGTTTCATCAATATCAATGTTTTGGATGTGGACTTAAGCGACAGTAACACATCAATATCCACCATTTTTAATCCATCTGGTTTTAAAGACAGAATGGATGTAGAAGACATGGCAAATGGAAACGGTGCTATAGCCGCAGTAAATGGCGATTTTTTTGACACGAAGCAAGGGTTTATCGTAGGAGCATCAGTTAAAGACGGAAATCTTTTAACTGTCCCATACTATCAAGGGAATTACGCCACATTTGCCATAGATAAAAACAATGTTCCATCAATAGGATATTGGAAAAGCACTTCTCTTAGCATAACACTACCTGACGGCAGTCAAGTTCCAGTAAGTGCTTTAAACAACGTAGGTTCCATAGGCAGTGGTACATCTTGCGTCATATTTACAAAGGACTGGAATGATGAGACACCGGGTCTAAGCGATAGCTATAAAGACCTTGTTGAAGTATTAGTTGACAAAAACAACAGCGTCTTGGAGGTAAGACAGGGTGAAGGTCCTGTAGCAATTCCCGATGGAGGCTATTCTATAGATGCAACAGGTGATGTCGCAAAGATTCTTTTAAATCTAAAGCAAGGAGATAAAGTCATCAAAAATATCTCTACAGACCCTCCATTTGACAACTTTAAGATGGCTGTAAGCGGAGGAACCATTTTGGTACAAAACGGTTCAATACCGTCGCAATTTACCGACAATGTAGACGGCATATACGCAAGGACAGCTATAGGCTATACTGAAGATAAGAAGCATGTAATAATAGCAACAGTTGACAACGCCAACACGAGAGGAATGACAGAAAGTGAATTAGCGCAGCTTATGCTAAGCTTAGGCGCTTATGAAGCTATGAACTTAGACGGCGGCGGCTCAACTCAAATGGCCATAAGACCTTTAGGAGATAGTCAAGCAAAGCTCCAAAATGAAGTTCCTGGTTTCGAAAGAAATGTAGCCAACGGCGTTGGAGTATTTAACACAGCACCAACAGGAAATCTATACGCTATAAAAGTTGAAGCAGATAGCCCAAATGTCTTTGTAGGCACCCACAGAGCAATCATTGTAAAAGGATATGATGCAAATTATCAACCAGTAAAAATCGATCAAAACTCCGTATCATTTTCAATAAGCGGCATAGCAGGAAAATTTGATGGAAATGAATTCATGCCTCAAAGTGCGGGTGATGGCGTAATAATAGCAAGAGTAGGCAATGTGACTGGTACATTGAAAATAAAGGCTTTAGATGCTATAGCAGACATAAGATTTACGCCTTATTCGGTCAATGTCGATAAAGGCGGGACTACATCAATATCTGTGATAGGCAAAGACATAAACGGCTATAGAGCACCTATAGAAGACAGAGACATAAGATGGACTGTCTACAACAATGTAGGCACCATCTCAAATGGAGTCTTCAAAGCAGCCAATAGCGATCTATCTGGTGCTTTATCGGCAAATATAAATGGAAAAGTAGGAAATTTAATGGTAAAAGTGGGGCAAGGATCAGATTTTGATGCGTCACAGCTTCCAAAGCCATTGGACTTTGAATCTATTGACAGCAAAAATAAGGAAGTAAGCGTCAGCAACACTAACGATTCGTTTAAATTCATGGTATTTGGGGACACAGATTACAATACGCTTTTGAAGCTTCAAATTTCCTTAAAAGCTGCCAGCATAGCCAATAAAGACTATCCTTTAGTAGTTTTCACAGGGGATGTAAATGACAAAGTTTTAAAATCACTTACGATTCCTTATATAAAAGCAGGTAATTCTTATGAAGTATATGACTTTAGAAATTCGACATTTATCATGTTAGATGATACTAATGGTGGTTTGCTATCATCAAATAAGGATCAGTGGAGTTGGTTTTTAAACACATTAAACAGCGTAAAAGGAGATAATCTATTTGTAGTTTTGCCAAAACCTGTATGGGGCTCCGATGGGTTCAAAGATACAAAAGAAGCTCAACTGTTTGAGGATACACTGCAAAAATTCAGAGAAGATACAGGTAAAAACGTATGGATAATATACAACGGAGATACGCCTTTTTATACGACATTGAATGACAACATAAGGTATATATCTAATTATGGAACAAATAATGGCAGTGGTAGTATGGACATATACAATGACGCCAGATACATTTCAATAATGGTAAATGGAAAAGACATTTACTATCAAGATAAAAATTTGTTTACAAAGTAAAAGATGCGCTTTTAGCGCATCTTTTACTTTGATGTATTTTTCTCATCAAAATACTTTTCTACCACACTCTTTAAAAAATCTATGTCATTTTCTGACAGGTGCTTTTTAAGTATATCCATCATCTCGTAGCTTTCTTCTGCTGTCACACCATCTTGAGACATTTTCATGATCTCGCCTATACCTGATGGGCCTAATTTCATCAATATGCCTATAGCCTTAGATTTTGTTGCAAAATCCATCTCTCTTTGAACACTTAATATTTTTTCAGGCGTCACAACTATTCTATTCAAGTTTGAATTTTCACTGCTTTCTTTTGAATTGTTGTTGCCGTTTATATTTGTAAAATTTCTGTTCCTCTCTTGGATTAATTTATCCAGCGATTTTTCATCAAATTTTCTTATGTCATTTTCCTCACCGTTCTTTTTATCCGAATTTTTCTTATCGCTTTTTTCATTATCTGCTGCCGATTTATCTTCATTTTCTTTCAAATTTGGAGTGGTATTGAAAACAGGTACCTGCAACTCATTTTGATTGATTTTATCCGTAGATGAGTAGTATGTACTTTCATTCTCTGGTTTTAAGACTTCATTTGGAGGTGGCTGTTCTTTTATAAAAGCATCAAGCATAAATATAATACTGGCAGCCGTAATAGCGACGACGATCCCAATGCTACAGATTGATTTCTTCACCAAAAAACACTCCCTTCGAATACTTTTATTATTTCATCCTTAACTGCATTTAATACAAATTTTGGAGGAAGATTTTATGGATGAATTGCGGGTTAGATATGACGACAAAAACGCCATCAATCTCATGTCGGCGTATTTAGCAGATCAGATAAACTTTGATTCTGTGATACTTTGCATAGGTACCGATAAATGCATCGGAGATTCGTTAGGCCCTATTGTAGGAGACATGTTATCAAAAATGACCAGCGGCATAAGCGTATATGGAACATTAAAAAATCCGATACATGCAATGAACCTTGAAGAAAACATCGCACACATAAAAAGAAAGCACCCATACAGCAACATCATTGCTGTTGATGCTTGTCTTGGAGATAAGGACAACATAGGTAAAATATCCATAAAAAAATCGCCAATATATCCAGGTAAAGGAGTAGGAAAAGTATTGCCTGCTGTCGGCGACATATCTATAATAGGCGTGATTGACGCCTTTGACATAATACCTGTACATAATACAAGGCTTGGATTCGTGTTTGAGATGGCAGAAGTCATCGCCATGAGCGTACATAGAGCTTTTTATTTGAAAGCAGCCATAAAAAATAACTCTGACGTAAGTCAGAGCTAATCTTTTTTACTTTAGGTACAATGGTATTGATACAAGATCTTGAACAGAGCCATCTTTTGGACTTAATGAAAATACCTGTAATGTGCCATCTTGTGGTGTTGATAATGGATTGTACTGTATGTCTGCCTGAAAATCTCCCCAAGATGGTGCACCCGCACTTGCCTGCACAGACGTCTGCGTCAATATATTGCCATTTGAATCTAACAGTCTTATATTCACAACAGCTTCAAAAACTCTGGCCTTTCCTACCACTTTTATAGGGCTTGTCACGCTGTTGTTTCTCATAGGCGACAGCACGATTATGTTTGCCTCTTGGCTGCTGTAGGATGTGATCGTGTTTTTGTCAGAATCAATCACAGCCCGCGCTTCTTTGTTTTTCGTCAAAATCATGCCAAGCTCATCACCTACTTTTATATCTGTAAAATCCATGTCTGTCTCTGAATACTGGTAACCACCTTGACTGTCGTAGCCGATCTTTGACTGGCGGTGTATTATAGCATTTGGCAATACCTTAATATCTGGACCTGCTACATTGTTTATATCATTTGTATCTTGGTATTCCCGCTCTATCGTAACGACTCTCGTATCGTAATTGATGGCTTTTACGATGCCATATATGAATGTCTCTCCTTTTGTAGGGTCTGCTTCAGGTATCTTCGTAAATTTCGGCTTAACATCACTTATAACCCATATATTCCCTTCTCTATCGCCTTCTGGTTGGACAAGTGTCACAAGATAAGACTTATTGTCATGGATAGCATTTATGAGTGCAATTCCACCCTTTTTAGATTCCAATGAAAAATCGTCATCAGGCGAAAATCCAACAACACCGCCTTCCTCTTGTATCACTTTCATCGGATCAAGTCTCCATGAATCCTTTCCAAATGACGTACTCTCCTGAAGCTTTTTTACCCTGTCCTTATCAATGTACACTTCTCCTGTAAGCACAATCCTACTCAATGGGTCAAGGCCTATTTTGTAACCATAAAGTGAATCTATCTTGTTGCCTTCCACTAAAATCTGGACACTGTTTACATTTGGAAGCCCAGTAAGTGTATTTACAAGTGCAGCAACCATGTACTTTGCCGTAGTCCCATCGATACTTGTTGAAGATGTATAATCTTTAGAAAAATTGACATAAGCCGTAGTATCCTTCAACTGAACCGATAAAAGCTTTGTGTTGTCAGGAATTATCGGCTTTGAATATTGGTCTTTAGGGCCTTTCATCAACTCATTTATCACCTGTTTCAGTAAGTCCGCATTTTCGGATACGCTTCTTACTTCCATATTCAATCCTGACATCTTGCTATTTAAAAAATACAGTGAAACTTCTTTAACAGCTTGAACAGTAGATTTCGGACTTATAGGGGCATTTTTTTCCGTCTTAGTTTTCGTGTTTGTAAAGCAACCTGACAAAGAAATTGCAGCGATCAATATCAAGACTAAAAACGCCTTCTTCATTGTTATCCCCTCCTAAAAATATGATACAACATTTTTATTACACCTGTATTAACAGAACCTTAAAATTTAATAAATTTTTATTTAAATGTTTTTAACCGGAATCGTTATGTAAAAAACGGTGCCTTCACCGACAGTGCTTTTAACGTCTATGTGTCCTTTATGCAAATCCACAATCTCCTTTACTATGGCCAAACCCAATCCAAAACCTCCCGTCTTTTGAGATCTTGCCGTATCGCCTCTGGAAAACCTTTCAAACACCTTAGGTAGAGTTTCCTGACTTATTCCTATGCCTGTATCAGATATGGTGATGTAGACATTTTTATCGTCTGAATCAAGAGTCAGTTTAACCGAGCCGCCACTTGGAGTGTACTTTATGCCGTTTTCCACGACGTTGTATATCATTCTGTAAAATCTATCTGCATCAACATCTGCAAAAATGTTTTTCTCGTTTTCAAATATCAGTGAAACACCTTTTTGATCCGCTATAGCTTCAAGGTTTTCAATGACATTGTAAGCAATCTCAGTGATATTTTCCGTTTTATTTTCGATTGAGCGTATTTTGTCAATCTTTGCCAAAACCAACAATTCATTTACAAGCCTCGTCATTCTATCAACTTCAGAATTTATGTCCTTTAAAAACTCTTTATACACAGATATATCGACATTATCGCTGGATATAAGCGGTTCTACGAGGGCTTTTATTGCCGCCAACGGCGTTTTAAGCTCATGGGATGCATCAGAAACAAATCTTTTTCTCTCCTCGTCTATCTTCATAAGCTTTGTACCCATATCGTTAAATGCATCTGCCAGCTTGCCTATTTCATCATTTCCCTTTACATCAACTTTGTAGTCAAATTTGCCTTCAGATATTATCTTTGTAGCATCTGTAAGCCTTTTTAAAGGCTTAGTTATAAAAGCAGCGACTATGAGGCTTAATATGCTTACGATAGAACCTATGGCAGTAAATGTGTATATCATCTGCATTTTAATTGAGTACAAAAAATTCATCACATCGTCAATAGACGTAGATAATAGGATACTGCCTACAATCTCATTTTTTATAGTCACAGGAACAGCAGAATACATGGTCCAACCAGAACCTGTGATATAGTGTATGCTTGTAGAACCTGTCCCTTTTAAAGCTGACTTAATATCACTGTAGTTATTTATATCTTTACCTTCAATGCCGCCATTTCCTGCAGAATCAACTATCACTTTTCCATTTACATCAGTAAAAAGGATCCTTGAGTTAATCTGGTTTGCATAGTCAACAATGGTAGGCTCAATCAAATACGAGGAGACGCCTATAAATTTAGAAACCAAGTTTGCAATCATATTAGCCTGCGTCAAATTAGTGACTCTTTCATTTGCAAGGTAGCTTTCATAAATATTGTTGAAAAGATAAATGCCTGTAGAAGCCAGCGAAACTATTAGGATAATAAAATAAATCGAAAATATCTTCCACCTTAAACTCAACGTATCACCCTATTTCATGTAGTAGCCAGAGCCCCACTTTGTAAAAATGTGCTTTGGATTTGCCGGATCGTCTTCAATCTTCTCCCTAAGCTTTCTTATATGGACATTTACAGTATTCGTATCTCCATAGAAATCAAATCCCCATATTAAGTCCATCAGTTTGTCCTTAGAATAAAGCTTTCCCGGATTGGAAGCTAAAAGAACTAATAATTCAAACTCTTTGTTTGTAAGGTCGATGTCTTTGCCATTCTTCTGGACTATCTTGTCAGGAACATTTATCGTAATATCACCTAACTTGATTACATCGTGTTTTTTTACATAAGGTGTCGTTGTCCGTCTGAATAAGGCTCTGATTCTGGCAATCAATTCCCGCGTATTGAAAGGCTTCGCAAGGTAGTCATCTGCTCCCATCTCAATGCCTACTATCTTATCCACATCTTCGCCTTTGGCTGTAAGCATTATTATAGGTATATTTGAAAATGACCTTACCTCTTTGCAAAGTGTAAGACCGTCGATTTTCGGCAACATCAAATCTAATATGACTAAATCATAATTGCCATTTTTTATTTTTTCCAAACCTTCTTCACCATCATAGGCACAATCGACGTAGTATCCTTCTTGAATGAGGGATAGCTTCAACCCTTTTACAAGCATTTCTTCATCATCGATAATTAAAATGTTTTCCATAGCCGATACCTCCATTTTTAGTATATCATATTCTATGTGAAAATTGTATATAATTGATTTTATGTTTAAATAAGTCTAAAATTTAATTGAGGTGATAATATGAAGACGCTAATCGTAAATGGTAGATTATTAATTGGCGGAAATATAGTAAGTAACAAAGATGTATTGATTGAAGGAAATAAAATAAGCGCTATCGGAAACGGTCTTTATGGCGACAACATAATAGATGCTGGAGGAAACTACGTATCGCCAGGTTTTGTAGACATACATATACATGGTTCTTCCGGATTTGATACAATGGATGGAACTTTTGAAGCAATAAATACAATATCGAAGTCTGTGGCAATGCACGGCACCACGTCATTTCTCCCCACAACCATGACTGAGGATAAAGGCAAAATCAAAAATGCTATAAAAAATGTGTTTGATAACAAAGACCGTGTTGAAGGTGCTGAAATCTTAGGCGTACACATGGAAGGGCCTTTCATAAACCCAAAGCAAAAGGGAGCGCAAGATGATAAATTCATTTTAAAACCTACAGTAGAAAATTTCACTGAAATTTGCGGCGAATATGTAAATATTGTGAAACTTGTAACAATAGCGCCTGAAGTTGATGGAGCATTAGAGCTTATACGTTATTTAAAAGAAAAAAACATCGTCGCATCTGTTGGACATACTGATTCTACTTATGATGATGTAGCTTTAGGATACAAAGCAGGTATAACACATGCCACCCACGTCTTTAACGCCATGAAAGGATTTCACCACCGTGAAGTAGGAACAGTAGGAGCAGTCTTCGATCTCGACATAAGCGCAGAAGTGATCGCTGACGGAATACACTCAGTCTTCCCAGCCATAAGGGCGCTTATAAGGTTAAAGGGAAAAGAAAAAGTAAATCTTGTAACAGATGCAATGATGGCTGCAAACTTAAGGGACGGCCTTTATCAGTTGGGCGGTCAAGACGTATACGTCAAAGACGGTGCTGCAAGGCTAAAAAGCGGTGTCTTGGCAGGAAGCACCCTTACATTAGACAAGGCTATCAAGAATATTTTATCCAATACAGATTTATCACTACCTGAATCTGTCGCACTGGCGTCTTACAACAGCGCAAAAGTAATAGGTGTTGATGACAGAAAGGGCCTTATAAAAGAAGGATATGACGCAGATATAGTAATCTTTGACGAAAATATAGAGATAAAAAAGACGATTGTCGGTGGGAAAATCGTCTATGAAAAAAATAGCCAATAAGGCTATTTTTTTCTTCACCATATCCTGTTGATTCTCTGACGATAAGCTGATGAGGCAAAACCACGTGCATATCATCAATAGGCTCTTTAGCAAGCAGTTTCGTCATAAGCCTCATGCTTACAGCACCTATATCGTATGCAGGCCTTTGTATAGTAGTTATCGTAGGCCTAAACATATACGAAAGATACGTGTTATCAAATCCGATAACGTGAATGTCTTCAGGCACACTAAATCCAGAGTCAAATATGGCATTTATTGCAGCGGCAGCCATCTCGTCTGATGCTGCAAAGACAGCGTCAACATTGTTTTCCAAAAGCTTTAACATTGCAAGGTACGCTTGCCTTGCTTTGAAACTGCCTTCTACCACAAACGACGGCTTAAATCTTATTTTCGCTTCAGATAAGGCTTCTTTGTATCCATTTGTCCTCTGTACGCCTCCAATAGGATCGTCAGCAGGTCCGGATATCATGCCTATCTTCTTGTGCCCTAAAGAAATCAAATATTTGACAGCATCATAAGAGGCTTTTTTGTTGTCTATATTTACATTTGGAAACTCCGACTCGGCATCCTCTGTACCTGCTAAGACAATCGGTATACCAATGTCTTTTAGCTGCTGCTTTACAGAATCTCTAATTATATCGCCCATGTATATGATGCCATCAACTTGCTTTTCGCTAAGTATCTCTATATAATTCATCTCTTTTTCTTCTTTTTGGTCTGTATTGCACAGAAATATATTGTAAGAATACATGCTGGCAATGTCTTCTATGCCTCTTACAACTTCAGGATAAAAGGGACTTGATATATCAGGCACAATAAGCCCTATCGTGTGAGTCTTCTGTATCTTCAGGCTTCTGGCTAAGGCATTTGGCTTATAGCCTGTCTTTTTTATGGCATCCAACACCCTTTGCTTTGTCTCATCAGTGACAACAGCGCTGTTATTTAAAACTCTCGACACTGTAGCTATAGAAACTTTCGCTTCCCTAGCCACATCTTTAATAGTAGCATTCACTCTTTACCACCTCTAAGTTATCGTTTTCTCATACCTTATGGATATTTTACTTTTTTAATGAAAATTTGTCAATAGATTTTCGAAAAAATTTTACATTGTTTTTCATAAATCAACAAAAAAAGACGAAGATCACTTGTCTTCATCCTCATCAACATCTTTTTTTCTATCTTTTAAAACAAACAAAGGTATAAAAGACATGGCCATGTACATTATGCCTACAACTAAGACCACAAGAATGCTTAGCTTTACGATCAACTGTTCCACAAAACCACCTCCGGCATTTAAAAAGCCTACTACATTATATGCAAAAGGTGGTTTTATGGTCTTTAAACGGCTATAATTTGTTGCCTTGCAAAAATCCTATTTATCGCAAATGCGATGCCATCTTCATTGTTTGACTTCGTGACGAAATCCGCCTTTATCTTTACAAGCTCTGGCGCATTTGCCATTGCAACACCAAAACCTGCGTACTCTATCATTGATAAGTCGTTGAGATTGTCTCCTACAGCAGCAACAAGCTCCCTCTTAATGTTGTACATATTTGCCAAAGTCTTCAATGCATTGCCTTTGCTGACACCTTTAGCGTTAAGCTCCAAATGGCCACCGCCAGATGTGGAAACAGAAACTATCTTTGAAAGCTTATCATAAACTTCCGGATCTACAGGGGCAGGATTTTTAATGTCACCTATTGCGTATATTTTAGCAGTGCCTTTTCCCGTATTTTTGATGTATTCAGCAAGATCACCAACAGCATCAACTTCAACCGTATTAAACGACAAATACCATTCAACCCTTTCATTCATTTCTTCTACCACTAATTTATCATCGATATATAGATTTACTTGATATCCACTGCTTTTTAATACATCGATGACTGCTATGGCATCATCAGGTTGAATCGGGTTATAATAGTACACTTTTTTCGTGTAAATATCTTTTATCAAAGCTCCGTTAAAGCAAATGACAGGTGCATTTACCCTAAGCTCTAAAGCATATGGTAATATTGATGAAAACATCCTACCTGTGGCAATGGTATAAATGACTCCCTTTTCTCTCAGCTCATTTATGGCGTTAATATTTGCTTCAGATATTTTGTTATTGCTATCTAAAAGGCTTCCATCGGCATCTGTTACAAATAACTTACACATATATTTCAACCCCTACGTTTATTTTTCTATATCTATATTATAACAGTTTGTAAATTTACATACTATATCATAATTTAGCATAAAACGTTAACACTGAAAATTTTACATTCTCATTTTTTATTTAACAAACTTTTTACAGTGTATATTTTGCATCAATACTCTCAAAATATATTTGAACATATTAAATGGAAGGGTGGGCTTATGCTTATTATATTTTTTCGCACGTTAATCCTTTATTTCTTGGTAGTCGTCGTCATGAGAATAATGGGAAAACAGCAGATAGGGCAATTGCAGCCGTACGAATTGGTTGTTGCAATAATGATAGCAGACCTGGTTGCCGTACCTATGCAAAACAAAGGTATACCACTTTTAACAGGCATAATACCTATTTTTACTTTGCTTATATCACAGCTTTTTTTATCGTATGTGTCGATGAAAAGCCTGCACGGTCGCGAAATCATCTGTGGAAAGCCTACAGTTCTAATTGACAAAGGAAAAATCCTGACAAAAGAACTTCAAAAAGAAAGATACAATATAAATGACCTTTTAGAAGAGCTTAGAGTCATGGGCTATCCAAATATTGCAGATGTAGAGTATGCAATATTGGAGACAAATGGCTGCTTAAGCGTAATACCAAAAGTCGATAAAAGACCTGTAACACCTAATGACTTAAATCTGACACCACAATACGAAGGACTACCTCTTCCTGTAATAATAGACGGAAAAATAATAGAAAAAAACATGGAAATAGCAAATGTGGATATGAATTGGCTTAATGAACAATTGAAGATGTGGAATATAAGCAGCGTAGATAATGTAATACTGGCATCACTTGACCCCAATAACGTATTGACAGTTTACAAGAAGGAGTGATACATGAAATGAAGCACGTGATTCCATTGATTGCAGCCATAACTGTCTTAATAATACTTGTAGACGTAGCTTCGTACAACTACTTATATACTTCATCCAACAGCATGGAAAAAAAGCTTGAAGTTATAGAACAAAACATAAAGAGTGAAAAATGGATGAGTGCCAAAACAAATGCTGATGATTTAGAAAAAACTTGGGGAAAAGTAAGCAACAAATGGGCAATTTTGGTTGAGCACAGAGAAATAGACGACATTGATATGAGTCTTTCAAAGCTTAAAAGCTTTATCGAAACCAAAGACAAAGATTTAAGCCTATCAGAGCTTAAAACATTGAAAGAACTTTATAGCCACATACCATCAAATGAGAAGCTGACACTTGAAAACATACTATAAAGACCCGGACTCCCCGGGTCTTTATAGTTTACAAATTAATTTTGTGCTGGAACTGTCAACTCTTTCGCGTTTTTAGCATCGTCAGGCAACACCACGTTGACATTTCCATTTATATTCGAGTAAACCATTGAGCCGCTTACCATTTCCCATTTCAATGGTATCTCGACTCCTCCAATTTTTGCTCCTTGCTTATAAACGATTTTTACAATCATATCAAGCTTAGACACCTGATTTGTAGTTGCGTCTATATAATAAACACTTCTTCCATACGCTCCATCGACTAAATCGCTGTACTTCATACCATTCAAAATACTTCCAAGGCCAAGAGCATTTACTAAATCATCAATTTTTGACATATCCGTAATTTTAGTGTATGCATATACCACATCTACCGCTTTTCCGTTTAAATAGCTTGTACCAGCATATCTATAAAGTACGTCTTTGCTGAAGAGATTATTTTGTTGTTGCAATTTTTCCAAGTTCATGATGTTTGACATACCTGGAACCGTCATATAGCTCCACTGACCATCAGGTGATTTTACATAAACCTTATCGCCCATCATGTACTCTTCTACATCCATTGAGCCTTCATTTGGAATAGTCATGCTAATCGATTCATGGATTCCTTGGTCTAAATTGAAATCAGCATAAACTTGTGTAGAAACTGTATCAAATGGCAATGCAACACCATTGTTAAAGCCGATGGCAATTTTCATATTGCCACTTATGCTGCCACTCTTCATTGTAGAATTCTTGCTGCTATCTATCATATCTTTAACTTTATCGTAATTGTCGAATATATTTGACAATAACTGCTGCCCTTCATCTTCTGTTACTTTATCATTTAGAGAAACATCTTGAGGAATCAAGCCTTCTTCTAAGGCATATACGTATTCAGGCCCTTCTATCTGATGCGCATCTATCATCGATAGTCCATAAAATCTGCTTAATATGGTAGCAACCTGCTGGTAAGTGATTGGATCTGAAAGCATCAAATTTCCTTTGCCATCGCCTTCTAATATATGGTTGCTTTTCACATACTGAGAGATATCCTGTCCAGATAAATCAATCCCATATCCCTTTACAAGATCATTTACAAACTCCTGTCTCGTCATGTATGATGGCGACGGCTGCGCTGCTAAACCAAACACTGGAATAGCTGCAACCAGCATAACTGATAAAAAGAAAGAAACAAACTTTTTCACAATAACCCCTCCTTGACTTGTTTGTTAATTTTCAATCAGTTATATTTTACCACTTTACCATATTCTAATCAATAAAAATTTTCTAAATTTTTGAATCACAGATTGCCTTTTAGCCCTATCTCATCCGCTACACTTCTCATTCCTATTATGGTTTCTTCTATCACTTTATCTAAGTCCATGTTAAGCATTTTTGCACCTTCTTCTATGACGTCCCTGTTGACACCTGCTGCAAAACTTTTTTGCTTCCACTTTTTCTTTACAGATTTCACCTCTAAATCAAGTATGCTTTTGCTGGGGCGCATAAGCGCTGTAGCTGTAATAAGTCCTGTCAGCTCATCAATTGTGTACAAAACTTTTTCCATTTTATGTACCGGTTCTACATCCGAGCACAATTTCCATCCATGGCTTTCTATTGCATGAATGTATTCTTCAGGCCATCCATGCTCCTTTAATATTTCTCTTACTTTCTTGCAATGCTCATTTGGATACATCTCATAGTCAAGGTCATGCAAAAGTCCTATGATGCCCCACTTTTCTTGGTCCTCACCAAAAAGCTCAGCAAAATGTCTCATAACCGCCTCAACAGCCAACGCATGTGTGATAAGGCTTTCACTTTTGTTGTACTCCTTTAATAACTTATAAGCTTCATCCCTATTAATTAAAGCATTCTCCATAATGAATACCCTCTTTCGTATGATATTATTTTTAAATAGAATTATACCACAATGAGGGACGTTATCAAAACAGCATGGCTTATCATACGCCAATGTACCTGCTTATTATATCCACATATTTGCTAAAATCCTCTATTGCCATTTTGACACTGTTGTACACAATTTTATCATCAATTTTTTCATACTGGTGCACTAGTCTATTCCTCAAACCAGAAGCTGGAGCTATCTTAACCGCAAAGTCCACATCCAGAATTCCAATTTCGCTCAAATCAATAAACGAATTGAAATAATCCGAAGCAGGCGGTCTTTTTAAATACGCAAGAATCATATTATTTATATCTAAAGCTAAATCTACTATTAATTGCAATAACCTTTCAATAGCATATTTCAGTTTAATGTCATGCACATATTCCTCGTATGTACACGAAGACAACTGCTTTAACTCATTTATATGTTCTAACATTCTAACTAATTTTTCTTGTATCACTTGAAATGTATCACCCATTTTATTCACCCCTCAACAATTTATCTATTTCTTTTCTCAGATACTGTCTCCTTTGCTCTCTCAAAAACTGAGTATCAGCATATCTGAAAGATGCATAACACTTAAATTCCACAAAATCATCTGATGAGCCGTAAAGGGGCTTCCCATATTTTGCAATCTGATATAAAAGCAATGGATCGGCCTTTTTTATATTGACGAGATCCACTTTCTCAGTTCTAAAATATAAAGATAAATTTAAAAGCAAATTCATCTCTTCATCGTACGATAATAGCTCATAGCTTTCAAAAGCCAGATCTATATCGCTGTTTTCATGATTTAAGCCTTTTGCATAAGAGCCAAACAAAATCAAAAGCTTTAAATTGAATTTTTTTGCTATTGCCTCAATCTCATCATTATTGTCAAAAAGTAATTTTTTATCTATTTTATCCAAACTAACACTTCCTATCGGCAGAATCATTCGTAATATTCTAAATTTTAAATCCATCTTTTACAATTAAATCTTACCATTTTCCATGTATACAATCAATAAATTCGTTGCTATATTAGATGAAATTTTACCATACAAATCTTAAGACAAGCAAATTTTCTTGACTTTATCGAATCAAAGTGCTATTTTTATTATGATGGTATCCCGAGTGGAACCATACATGATGTTAAAATTTTAAAAGTTTATACCTCGCCAGGATCATATGACCGGGACGGGAGATAAGATGGTGTATTATGCCTTCCGTGCGGAAGGTTTTTTTGTTATCTCCCACATTTGAAGGGAGTGTTGTTTAAATGAAAGTAGGTTTCATAGGTGCAGGAAAAATAGGCACAGGTTTAGGTATTTTATTGTCACATTCTTCAATAAAAGTCTCTGGATATCTAAGTCGAAATGTAAATTCATCATTGAACGCATCATCACTTACAAATTCTGCTGCTTTTTCAAAATATGAAGACATTATAAACGCATCAGATGTAATCATAATAAGCACAAAAGACGACTGTATAAAATCTATCGTGGAAGAAATCCTGAAACACAAATCTATTATAAACAATAAAATCTTTGTCCACTTAAGCGGCTCAATATCTATTGATGTACTAAAGCCTCTTAAAAAATATGGACACACGATGGTCATACACCCGATTCAAACATGCCCATCAATAAAAGCTGCCGTCTCTCTGCTTCCCGAAAGTTACTTTACAATTGAAGGAGATGACATTGCTGTAAATGTCGGAATAAGTATAACTAAAGCAATAGGAGCAAAGCCAATAGTAATTAATGGCATTAATAAACCCCTTTATCACGCAGCATGTGTCATAGCATCAAATTACCTTGTTACACTTGTAAAAGCTGCCAATGAACTTTTAAAAGCTTCTGGATTTCCTTTTGACAAACATCCAGATCTGCTTTTACCGCTTATAAATGGAACTTTGAAGAACATAAGTGAAAGAGGATGTGATGCATCATTGTCAGGTCCTATTGCCAGATGCGACATAGAAACGGTCAAAAAACATGTGGAAAACATAAACGATGATGAAATTTTAAAACTATACAAAGCCATGGGAAATACCACAATAAGACTTTTTAAAGGCTCAAGTGATGAGAAAATATCGGAATTGGAGGAGATATTTAATGAATGATAAAATAACAGTTTCTACTCTAAAGAAATTAAAAAAAGATGGCATAAAGATAACTGCATTGACTGCCTATGATTATCCGACAGCAAAGATATTGGATGAATGCGGTATTCATTTTATACTTGTAGGCGATTCTCTCGGCATGACAGTATTAGGATATGATAGTACCATACCTGTCACAATGGATGACATGGTACACCACACAAAGGCTGTCACAAAAGCAGTAAAAAATGCTTTTGTTGTGGCTGATATGCCTTTCATGTCTTACAACATATCTAAAGAAGATGCACTTAAAAATGCTGCTCGCCTTTTGTCTGAAGGAGGCGCACAAGCCGTAAAGCTGGAATGCGGCATCGAAATAGCTGAAACAGTAAAGGCAATCGTGAATGCCGGCATTCCAGTAGTAGGTCACATAGGCCTCACACCTCAATCTGTAAACAAATTAGGTGGATACAAGGTTCAAGGCAAGGATGATAAAACAGCATCAAAGTTAAAAAACGATGCAAAATCATTAGAAGATGCCGGTATCTGCGCTCTTGTCTTAGAATGCGTACCGATGGATCTGGCAAAAGAAATCACTGAATCTCTGTCAATACCTACAATAGGCATCGGAGCAGGGCCATACTGCGATGGTCAGATACTTGTATTTCACGATATGCTGGGGCTTACACAGGGGCATAAGCCAAAATTCGTAAAGCAGTACGCAAACATCAGCCAAATAATAAAAGATGCCGTAGGAAGCTATATATCAGATGTCCAAAATCAATCCTTCCCAACTGATGAATACTCATTTGCTAATAGAAAGAGTGATGAAAAATGATGGTCGTTGAAAAGATACAAGATGTCAGAGAAATCATAAAGTCGCAAAAGAAGCAAAATAAAAAGATAGGGCTTGTGCCAACCATGGGCTATCTTCATGATGGGCACCTTTCCCTCATAAAAAAAGCTAAAGAAAATTCGGACTTCGTATGTGCCAGCATATTTGTAAATCCAATCCAATTTGGACCAAACGAAGATTATGACAAATATCCAAGAGATGTTGAAAGGGACATTAAACTGTTGGAAAATCAAGGTTGCGATCTTGTTTTTATACCATCGGTAGAAGAAATGTATCCAGACGAAAGGCTTACGACAATAACCGTAAGGAAAATCACAGACAAGCTTTGCGGTGCATATAGACCAGGACATTTCGACGGCGTATGCACTGTAGTGGCAAAACTTTTTAATATATTTACGCCAGATATAGCAGTATTCGGCCAAAAGGACGCTCAGCAAGTAGCTGTAATAAAGAAAATGGTGGAAGACTTAAATATACCAGTCGAAATAATTGCATCGCCTATAGTAAGGGATGAAGACGGATTAGCACTAAGTTCAAGGAATACTTACTTAACTGATGAGGAAAGACGTGCAGCACTAATTTTAAACAAGTCACTAAAAGAAGCAGAAAAACTCCTTGTATCTGGAGAAAGAAGTGCAGAAAAAATCTTAGATGCTGTGAGAAAAACTTTAGAAGATGAGCCTCAATGTAAAGTACAGTACGTCTTATGTGTTGACCCTGATACGTTGGATGACCTAAACACTATAGGTGATAAAGCATTGATTGCAATTGCATGTTATATAGGAAATACGAGATTGATTGACAATCTACTATGGGGTGTTGATGAATAATGCAGCGATTTATGATGAAATCTAAAATTCACAGAGCAACCGTCACAGATGCAAACCTAAACTACATGGGCTCTATAACTATTGACAAGAGATTAATGGATCTTGCCGACATTTTGCCCGGGGAAAAAGTGCAGATCGTTAATAACAACAACGGTGCAAGATTCGAAACGTACGTCATAGAAGGAGAAGAAGATTCAGGCACTGTATGTTTAAACGGTGCTGCAGCAAGACTTTGCGTCCCCGGTGATATTGTGATCATAATTTCATATGCAATGATGGATGATGAAGAAGCTAAAACTTATAAGCCGAAAGTAGTATTTGTTGACGAAAAAAATAGGCCTTTAAAAGATTAAAAATTTAAAAAGAGCAGTGTAATTTCAATACATTGCTCTTTTATTTAATTTCATTTGATAAATCCGCAATCTTTTTCAATACCCTTTCTTTTTCGCTGCCTTCTAATATGACGGGTCTAAAATCATTCCGATCTTTTAAAGAGGAAATCGATATAGGTATTAAATTCATGTTTGATAAACTGATTAGTCTTTTTGAATTATCAAACGTAAAAGACTGTTGAAAGATGAATGCATCTTTGTCTGATGGGTTTCTGTTGCCGCCAAAGATGAAATTGCCTAAAGAATAGACTATGTACTTGCCATTGTATCTTTCTATGCCCTCTATCACATGAGGGTGTGTGCCCAAAACAAGATCTGCTCCTTCATCAACTGCATAATGTCCTAATGCTACCTGTATCTTATTGGGATAGTACTTTCCCTCATCACCCCAGTGAAAGCATACGATGACTAAATTGGTTTGCCTTTTCATATCCTGAATATCTTCTCTTATTTGCTTTTTCAAATCTTCAGGAAAGCTCCAACCTGTATAACCTAAAACTCCTACTTTTATTCCTTTGATTTCCTTTATGTACTTATACCCATATCCAAAATAGCCTATTCCTGCTTTTTTAAGGGTATAAACTGTATCATCAAATCCTTGCCTTCCATAGTCAAAAGAATGGTTATTGGCCAAATTTACAGCATCAACACCACCATCTTTTAATATATTTACATAAATGGGATTGCCTCTAAACTTGTACTCTTTGTCGGCCTCTTTTGAAGCATTTGTCAACGTCCCTTCTAAATTGACTATTGTCATGTCATCATTTGTAAAGATGCTTTTCACATTTTGAGTAAAATACCCGTAATCGCCACTGTGCTTTTGAAACTCTGCGTCAAATGTGTACTCTTTGCCAAAGCTTTCGTCAGATCCCAGCGTCGTATCACCTGCAGCGCTTATGGTAATTTTTATCGGAGCATTATTTACATTTTTATCATCTATCGATGCTATCTGCTTTAGATTATCATTGCCAACTTTAGAGGTTTCTTGTATGATGCCGTTTTTACCCATTGTCACCTCATACGATATAAAAAATGCAGCTATCATCACAAGTACAGAAATTATAAATTTTTTCACAATGCCCACCCCTTTTATCCCATGTATAATTATATAATATTTTACAAATAAGTAATAATTAATAAATTATAAAATTTATAAAAAAATATGGCGCACACTATGTACGCCACACATCATGTAAGGATTATCTTGTTGTAAGACTTTTTACCTCGTCTTAAAATCATGTAACCTTCCTTAAACATGTCTTCTGTAACTACAGCATTTACGTCTTTTACATTTTCATCATTTACGTAAAGGCCACCTTGAGTAATAAGCCTCCTTCCTTCGCTCTTTGAAGGAATTATGCCCGTCTTTACAAGAACATCCAACAAATTTGATCCTAACATGTCGCTTGTAATCGTGGAAGTAGGCACATTGCTTAAATCTCCTCTGCCCTCAAACAAGGCTTCTGCTGCCTTTTTTGCTTTTTCAGCCTCATCCACACCATGTACAAGTTTTGTAACTTCGTACGCCAGAACTTTTTTGGCCTCATTTATCTCCTTATCCTTTAAAGAGCCAAGTCTTCTGACTTCATCCATAGGCAAAAATGTCAACAATGAGAGGCACTTTTCAACATCTGAATCATCTATATTCCGCCAATACTGATAAAAATCATACGGCGGCGTCTTATCAGCATCAAGCCAAATAGCTCCCTTTTCAGTCTTACCCATCTTCTTCCCTTCACTTGTAGTAAGCAGAGTAAATGTCATGCCGTAAGCTTGTTTTCCTTCTTTCCTCCTTATCAGATCGACGCCTGCCAATATGTTTGACCACTGATCGTCTCCGCCCATCTGAAGCACACAGCCGTACTCTTTGTTTAGCATAAGAAAATCGTACGCTTGCATAAGCATGTAATTAAACTCTAAAAAAGAAAGTCCTCTTTCAAGCCTCGTCTTGAAGCATTCGGCAGTAAGCATCTTATTTACAGAAAAATGTACTCCTATATCCCTTAGAAACTCCACATAGTTAAGATTTAAAAGCCAGTCAGCGTTATTGGCAAGTATCGCTTTGCCATCTGAAAAATCTATAAAGCGGCTCATTTGTCTTTTAAAAGCTTCGGCATTGTGTGTTATCTCCTCTTTCGTCAGCATCTTTCTCATATCTGTCTTGCCAGTCGGATCGCCTATCATGGCAGTGCCACCGCCAATTAAAGCAATAGGCCTGTGTCCTGCCCTTTGCATGTGAGCCATAACCATAAGCTGCAAAAAATGTCCAACATGCAGGCTATCTGCCGTCGGGTCAAAACCTATGTAAAAAGTAACCTTTTCTTTCTCAAGTAATTCTTTGATTTCATCTTCATGCGTCATCTGCTGTATAAAATTTCTCTCTTTCAATACATCAAAAACCGACATCAAATTGACCTCCTATATTCTTAATATTTATCAAAAATTTTAATTATCTTTCAATATATCCCTTGTTTATTGCATCTTCCAATATATCATTGATAAACTGCCATAGCTCTGGCGCTATCTCGCTGACTATTTTGTTTCTCTCAAGAACTTGATGGCTTTTTACCCCATGCTCTCTCCACGAATGCCCATTCGTATAGTAATTATGTATTATAGGCTGCATCCTATCAAGGGCAGATGCAAATTTTGCATCTTTAGTTTTGCGTTCTTCAAATTCTTCCCACAAGGCCTTTATCTCCTCTGCCTGATCTTTAGGCAAAATATTAAATAGCCTCTCTGCCGCTTTTTTCTCTCTTTCTGCTTTGTCTTCATATCCCTTCTCATCGTACACAAATGTGTCACCAGCATCAATCTCTACAATATCATGTACAAGAACCATCTTAATCACATGACTAACATCGATTTTTTCGCTTGCGTATTCAGAAAGGACTAACGCCATCATTGCAAGATGCCAAGAATGCTCAGCATCGTTCTCATGGCGTGTGCCATCCATAAGAAGCGTCTGCCTAAATACTTGCTTTAATTTGTCTATCTCTTTCAAAAACTCTATCTGTTTTTTAAGCCTTTCATTTTCCATAAGTAAATACCCCTCTTTTCGCATATATTTTTATTATATACCAAAGAGCTTACTAAAAAAAGCATGCCGTAGCATGCTTTTTCATCAAACCTTATCTTTTTTTCTCACGTAATTTATGAGTCCACCTTCTATTAGGATTTTCCGATTTCTGTCGCTGACGTCAAGATCTACTTCAAATTCATACCCTTTCGTCACGTTCTTGACGACAATCTTGCCTTTTGACTTGACTTGATTTACAGCACCTTCAATCTTGAGCACATCGCCTTCATCGATCTTGTCATAATCATCTTCACTTACAAATGTTAAAGGAAGAATTCCGCTATTTATGAGGTTTGCCTTGTGTATCCTTGCAAATGACTTTGCAATTACTGCTTTCACTCCCAGTTGAAGCGGCGCCAACGCGGCGTGCTCCCTGCTGGAACCTTGACCGTAGTTATTTCCGCCAACTATTATGCCACCGCCATTTTCTAAAGCTCTCTTAGAAAAATCAGGATCTATCGTCTCAAAGCAATGCTTTGAAAGCTCTGGAATATTAGATCTGAGTGGTAAAAGCTTAGCATTAGATGGCATAATGTGGTCTGTCGTAATGTCGTCCCCTACCTTTATCAAGACGGCCTTTTCAATATCTGCAAGAGGAGTATTGATAGGGAAAGGCTTTATGTTTGGACCTCTTACAACATCAAATTCATCCGCATTCACAGGCGGTTTTATTATCATATTGTCATTCACCAAAAATTCACTGGGCATCTCTATCTTGATTTCTTCTCCTAACTCCCTTGGATCTATGAGATAACCAGCCAATGCGGATGCAGCAGCTACTTCAGGACTTACCAAATACACTTTTGCTGATTTTGTGCCACACCTTCCATAAAAGTTCCTGTTAAATGTCCTAAGAGATATGGCATTTGTAGCAGGAGCCTGACCCATGCCTATACACGGACCACAGGCTGTCTCTAAAATCCTGGCGCCAGCCGAAATCATGTCTGATAATGCGCCATTTTTTGCAAGCATGTTCAAAACTTGCCTCGAGCCAGGAGATATGACTAAGCTTACTCCTTCTGCGATAAGACCACCTTTTAATATGGCCGCTACCTTCATCATGTCCATGTAGGACGAATTTGTGCAAGATCCAATCGCCACTTGATCGACTTTTAACTTTCCTGCATCTTTCACTTTTATTACATTGTCAGGACTGTGTGGCAGTGCCACCATAGGCTCTAATTCGTCAAGATTGATTTCAATGACGCCATCATACTCAGCATCATCGTCTGGCAACAGTGCCTCAAAGTCATCTTCTCTCTTTTGGGCTTTTAAAAATTCATACGTGCGAAAATCAGATGGGAAGATAGATGTAGTCGCTCCCAACTCTGCTCCCATATTTGTTATAGTAGCTCTTTCAGGAACGGACAGTGTTGCAACGCCATCGCCTGTGTACTCAAATACCTTGCCGACTCCACCTTTTACAGTAAGCCTTCTTAAAAGCTCAAGTATAATGTCTTTCGATGATACCCATGGTTTTAATTTTCCAGTGAGTCTAACGTTAATCACTTCTGGCATTACCAGCCTATAGGGCTCACCTGCCATAGCCAATGCCACATCAAGTCCTCCAGCGCCTATTGCCAGCATACCTATGCCACCACCTGTAGGCGTATGACTGTCAGATCCTAATAGCGTCTTACCTGGTTTTCCAAACCTCTCAAGATGGACTTGATGGCAAATACCATTGCCTGGCCTTGAGAAGTATATTCCATGTTTCGCAGCAACTGTCTGGATGTACTTATGGTCGTCTGCGTTTTCGAAGCCTTCCTGCAGCATATTATGGTCAACATAAGCGACAGAAAGCTCTGTCTTGACTTTGTCGACTCCTAAAGCTTCCAGTTCCAGATAAGCCATAGTGCCTGTAGAGTCCTGCGTCAGTGTCTGATCTATTTTAATAGCGATCTCCTGCCCTTTTACAAGTTCTCCTTCTACCAAATGCTTCTTCAAAATTTTTTGCGTTAAATTCACTTGTCATCCCCCTCTTATTAAATTGCCTTAATCTTAGATATGTGCTCTTCATAAAGATATATCAATTCTTTATCAAAAAGCGGTCTTTTAAGCTGAATAGACAAACTCCTCACATAAGGTAAAAGTTCTTTTGCTTCCTCCTCAGGCAATACTCTTCCGTACTCTTTGAACTTATTTATTAACGCTGCCGTACCTGAATGCTTGCCTATCACAATCTGTCTTTCAAGACCTACTTCATCTGGATCGAATATTTCATATGTGTGAGGATCTTTAAGAGCTCCATCAACATGGATTCCCGACTCATGTGCAAACACATTTGTACCAACAATTGCCTTCCACGACGGCAGTTGCCTTCCAGATGCTGTAGATACGTACTCTGAAATCTCTCTAAACCTTTTTGTGTCTATATTGATGTCGTACTTATACACGTGCTTTAGTGCCATAACGACTTCCTCTAATGCTGCATTTCCGGCTCTTTCACCGAGGCCATTTACAGTGACTCCTATAAAATTAGCACCAGCTTTAAAACCGGCAAGAGCGTTTGCCGTAGCCATTCCAAAGTCGTTGTGTGTATGCATCTCAATATCTATATCTATGGCTTCTTTAATCTTTTTTATGATGTCGTATGTCTTAAAAGGATCCAATATGCCTACAGTATCGCAGAATCTCAATCTGTCTGCACCTGCTTGTTTTGCACACCTTGCAAACTCTATGAGAAAGTCCATATCTGTCCTGGATGCGTCCTCTGCGTTTACAGAAACGTAGACGCCGTCTTTCTTGGCGAATTCAACAGCACTTGTCATGTGATCTAAAACCCATTGCCTTGAAGTTCTAAGCTTGTGTTCTATGTGTATATCTGAAGTCGAGATTGAAATCGCAACAGCATCAACACCGCACTCTAACGATTCTTTCACATCATTTACAACAGCTCTGTTCCATGCCATTATACTGGCATTCAGTCCAAGTTTTGCAATTTTTGCAATCGTCTCTTTCTCATCTCCGCCCATCGTTGGAATTCCGACTTCAAGTTGATGCACGCCAATTTCATCTAACATTTTCGCAATTCTGATTTTCTCACTATTAGCAAAAACAACACCGGCTGTTTGTTCTCCATCTCTCAGTGTTGTATCGACGAGGTACAATTTACCATCCTCTTTTTTGAATTTCATCGAACTTCCCCCTTCTTAAATCAAAGAAACTTATGTATATATTTTATTCATATAAAGAAATAAAGTCAATAGTTTTTGCAACTTTTTATATTTAAAATTGCAAAAGCCAGATTATACGTACTAATCTGGCTTTTGCATATCATTCATCAATCTCTGTATGTGTATGGCTAAATAACCTATTTCATCTTCAGGCACATTCGTCCCTAATGAATTTCCGATGTGTTTGGCAATGCTTGCAGCTATTTTATAAGCCTTCTTAAATTTTCGCTTTATCGGAAGAAGAAGCTCATTTGAAATCGGCATACCCCTTTCTATTCTGTCTACTGCAAATTTCAAGTGCGTAATAAGCCGCAGGTAATCAATAGAATCTGTTTCAATCTTCCTGCCTATCATATCTTCAATGCTTTTCACAAGTTCAGAAACAAGCCTCGTATTTTTCATGGTGACTGACACACCAGAATTTTCGAATGCCGCATGAAGGTGCAGTGCAATAAAACCTGCTTCATCCTCAGGAAGCCTTACATTTAGCCTGTCTTTTATTAAATCTATAGCTCTAAGTGCTATTTTATAGTCATCTTTATAAAGGGCACTTATCTCTTGATTAAAAGGGTTCTTTATGTCTATCCCACCTTTTATTCTTTCAATGGCAAACGCTATATGATCAGGAAGCGCTATGTGAATGTGTTCATTCAGTTTCCGACCTTTCACATTTTCAGCGTATGCTATAAGCTCCTCAGATATTCCAATAACTTCATCTCTTATGTTGTTAAGTAATTCTGAAAACTTTACAACATTGGCTTTTTCTTGCAGATAGTAGACCTTCTCAATTCTTTCATTTATCACATCGCCTGGCTTTTTAGAAAACCCTATGCCTTTCCCTACAACTATACACTCTACATTCTTTTCATCACAGGCCATCACAACATTGTTATTCAATACCTTTAAAGCAGTGAACATTACCCTCCCCTCCTAAAGTTTTTATATATCATTTTAAGTTTATTTTCATTATTTCAGTTTTTCCCCCTTCAACTGTGACTCCATTCTCTTTTTTCTTCATCTTTTCTACAAGTTCCATGTTAGTAATGATTACAGGGCTTATGATAGGATGATTTTCTTTTACCTTGTCAATGTCAAACACTATAAGTTTATCGCCTGTTTTAACTTTCTGCCCTTCTTCGACAAAACTTTCAAAACCCTCCCCTTTCATCTCAACTGTATCCATTCCAATGTGAATAAGTATTTCAAGTCCACCAGACGATCTTATGCCTATGGCATGTTTCGTAGGAAAAAGTTGAATTACCTCACCATCTACAGGAGAGTACACTACACCATCTTTAGGCTCAACTGCGACACCATCACCAACCATTTTCCCTGAAAATACTGGATCAGGAACATCTTCAATATTTATCAATCTTCCGTTAAATGGTGATACTATTGTTTCGCCCATAAACTTCTTCTTAAATATATTGAACATAAGAACCAATCCTTTCAATAATATTGTGCATAAAATAATAATATATAATTTATTGTTAATAGTAAAATATATTTTAAGCGGCCGTAAAGGCCGCTAATGATCATTTTTTCTTCATCCGCTTTTGCATCTCTTGTGCTATTAAATCGGCTTTTGTGCCAACAATAACCTGTAGTGCCCCTTTGCCCATCCTTATGACGCCATTCGCTCCAGCTTTTTTAAGTTCATCGTCGTTTATGACAGTGTCATCTTTGACGCTTAAGCGCAGCCTTGTGATGCAAGACTCCAAAGATACGATGTTACCAACTCCTCCTAAAAGCGCCAAGTAGTTCTGAGCCATCTCACCTATATCAGAACTTGACAATTGCTCGTTGCTCTCATCCGTGTCCTCATCAAGCCTTCCCGGTGTAGGCAAATTCAATTTTACGATTAGGAAGTAGAAAACAACGAAGTAAACTGCAGCGTAAATTATTCCTATCAGCAATAAAAGTAGCGGTTTAGATGATATTCCAAAGCTTAGGATGTAGTCTATAAGACCTGCAGAAAATCCAAAGCCCATCCTTATTCCAAGCAAATACGTTATTGCCAGCGACAAACCTGTTAAAATCGCATGTACAACGTACAAAACAGGTGCTAAAAACATAAATGCAAACTCAATTGGTTCTGTTATACCTGTGAGGAAAGCTGTAAGTGCCGCAGAAATCATGATACCAGATACTGCTTTTCTGTTCTTTGGCTTAGCAGCCATCACCATAGCAAGCGCTGCTGCAGGCAATGCAAACATCATTATAGGGTAGAAGCCTGTCATAAATCTACCGGCAGTTGGGTCTCCTGCATAAAATCTATTTAAATCACCAGTGACAACTGCACCAGATGCAGATTTAAACGACCCAAATACGAACCAAACGAGGCTATTAATCACGTGATGAAGTCCAACCGGAATAAGCAACCTATTCAATACTCCATAGATAAATACGCCAAATGCGCCTGCACTTATTATCCACTTTCCTAAAGCGTATATGACATTTTGTATTGGCGGCCATACATAACCTGCCGCAAAAGCCAATACCAAAGCTGCCAATGATGTAATTATAGGAACAAATCTCTTGCCTCCAAAGAAACCTAAGAAATCGGGCAATTTTACGTCGTGGTACCTATTGTACAAATAACCAGCTATGATACCTATAAGGATACCGCCTAAAACGCCCATGTTTATGTCTTTATTTATCGTCGTTGCACCTTTCGTCAATACCAAATATCCGACAGTAGCTGCCAGACCAGCAACTCCATCGCCACCAGCGAAGCCTATTGCTATGCCTATCGCAAAGATAAGTGGCAAGTTGTCAAATATGGCTCCGCCAGCATTTGTGATAAACGGAATGTTGAAAACATCCTTTGCGCCAAGCCTTAGAAGCAACGCGGCAGCAGGTAAAACTGCTATTGGAAGCATCAAGGCTTTGCCGAGCTTTTGTAAATTACCTAATCCTTTCATTGACTATACCTCCTTAAATTTTTTGGCATAAAAAAGAGCTGGCAAGGTATCAAAACCTAACCAGCTCATGCCTGCTTTACCAGTAACACGCTGAAATCATCATTTATTCGTTTACAATATCATTATACTCTATACTTTTTATCTTGTCAATACCTATTTCTTTATCGAATAAGCCATCCTTCTGTACGTATGTCTTACACCTCTTATGGCGATAGATAAAGCCATTATATTTTCTGGTGTTGCTATTCCAGGCGCGAATCCAGCGTCGCCTATATGCTGTATGTCGCTGCCAGCCATCTTGGATTGCAGCGCAATGTTCTCAATTATACTTTTTTGCGATCCTTCTTGAGATGTGCCAATAGCAGTCAGCGCTAACGCACCTGCATCGTGCACAACATCAATCATCTTTTTTGCTACAGACAAATCGATTCCCGGTACAGTTCCCGGTGCAGGTATGAGTATACAGTCAGCACCAGCTTTGACAAACTTTTCAAGCAATTGTGGATCGTATATATTGCCTGACCCTGCACCATGCATCTTGCCAGCAATTATCATCATGTCGTCACCTAATAAGCTTCGCGCCATTTCAATGCCATTAACTATTGTTTCAACACTTACTCCCGTATTTGGATTTCCTGTTATCATGATGTAGTCAAAACCATAAAACTTAACCTTTTCAAGGTTTTCCCTGTTTAATTTCCTGCCCTCTACATATTGGACATCATCAGGAACAGGTTCTACGTTGACGCCAATTACCCTACCAGTTATTTCTTTTAATTTCTTGATGTAATTTGGATCGTTTAAATTCTTTGAGGCTCTTTCTGCGAGCATTCCTATTTCTCCAAATCCTTTAGAGATATTTACATCCAGATCATCAATTCCGAATATAAAAGGGCTTTTAAAATCAAAAAAGTTTAGCGTTATTAAATCTGCACCAAATGCTGCCGCTAACTCCGGATTTGATACACCATAAATCGGCGTTGGAAAAGTCACTATCGTCTCTGCCATGACAGTCCTTCCCTCAGATAGCCGTATGGTTTCAATCAATTTCCTGCCCGTCATGTTCATGATGTCGCTTGATGTTAGCTCAAAAATTCTCTTCATAAATTACCATCCTTTCTTCCTAAAAAATAATAGCCGGCAAGGTAATAAAACCTCACCGGCTAATGCCTCATTAAGAGTTACACGCCATCTAATGCAATTATACCAAATCTTTTTAAAAATGTAAAACCATCATAACTTTTTGACTACTTTCGTTATACTTTCCATATTGGCCTTTTGTTCTTCTGTAAACGCAACCTGATTATTTACATAATCTAAATTCTTTGTGTTGTTTTCGTCTACTCTGTTTATAATATCCAAAAGTTGCTCAGAAGACGCCAAAAGCTCCTCTACTTGAGCTGATATGTTTTGTGATGCGCCCATGACGCTCTTTACAGCATTTAAAGTCTTATCAGAGCTTGCCGCAGTTTCAGAAGTCACGCTGGATATGTTCCCAATAACAATAGAAATCTCGTCAAATGCCTTCTTTACATCGTTAAATATATCCAATACTTTGTTGACTTCCATTGCTGCTTTAGTTGAATTGTCTATGTCATTTATTACGCTGTCAATTGTCACACCTGTGTAGCTGGTTATGTTCTCTATTATTTCGCTTATCTTTACGACGCTGTCTGTAGACTGTTTAGCCAATTTTCTTATCTCATCTGCCACAACCGCAAAGCCTTTTCCGTATTCTCCAGCTCTTGCGGCTTCTATAGCAGCATTTAAGGACAATAGATTCGTCTGATCGGCTATCTCTGATATGGCTGACAATATCTCTTTTATTCCACCCATCTTCTTGTCCAACTCTTTCAGTTCGTTGGAATTGACTTTTGAATTTTTAAGGCTTTGATTCAAGGTATTTATAAGATTTCTTACAACATCGCCTTGACTTTTTACATTTTCCTCTATTTCTCTTATCTTTGATATAGCGCTATTCATATCACTTAATAAAGTATCAGAAGATCTTGCCAATTCTTCATTAACTTCAGAAACATTTGATATAGACATAGCCACTTCATTGGCATTTTCTGCAATAGTGTTGATGCTTTCGGTAAGCTGCTCAATACCGTCTCTCGACATTTTGATGTTTCCAGTATTCTCCTCTGCCATCTTCTTAAGATGTATTGAAGAATCAAGAACCTTTTCAGAATGCTCCATCGACTTACTTACTTCGCTGTTTATAAGCCTTGATAGCTTTCTCAATCTCCTTACGGTTATCAGTGAGTAAATGATTATCACAATTAGGATTACTGCGCTGATTGCGACAGACATCTTAAATGTCCTGTCGTTTTGCGATATCATATCGTTAAACATTGGCAAAAATCCCTGCGAATATTTATTGCTAAAGTCTGTCATGCTGTTTTGTATCTGCGTTGCGTAATAGCTTACCTTCAATGTCTTATCGCTGTCTTGATCGAGTATGTACTTCTCATTTAAGCTGTCTATGGCCGAACTGATATTTTTTATGCTGTCATTGATGCTATCAACATCTGATTTTAGCTGATTGTATATATTAGTGCCTTTGAAATCGTCTAAAGCGTTTCCAAGATTGTTTACATTTTGGGATATATTGCTTAAATCTGTCCTTAAAGCACTTTTGGTGCTTTGCCCCATCGTGTAATTATTTACATCATTGAGAAGGACACTGCTGTACTGCGCCAACTGCACCTGTGAATTTGAAATGTAAAGCACCTGGTTAATGACAAACTTTTTTAAATTGTTGATGTTATTTTTTGTGTTTATCATTCCCAGATTTACCGTAAATGATAATACCAAAAGCAAAATACCGATTACTACAAACGCTCTTATAAGTTCGCCCCTTAATGTTTTTGTCATTTACACCCCTCCATAGATAAAACCTTTTGACTACTATATCGGCATTAATAGTAAAATGTTAAATGATTGCAAAAAAAAATTCCTCATTGAGGAATTTTACATGTAAATCAGTTGAGGTCTCTCCACATATTGACCAGATACTAATATATATTTTTTGATTTCATTCATCGCCCAATCCAGCTTATTTTTATCATTAGCATATACTGTAGCAATAGGTTGGCCTTTCTTTATGAAGTCACCTATTTTCCCGCCTAACATTATGCCAACCGATAGATCTATTGTGTCTTCTTTTGTAGATCTTCCAGCACCTAATCTCATGGCGATAAGACCTAAGTCTAATGCATACAAATCTTTTATATACAAATCTTCATCAGCAATCCACGATTCAACGTATTTAGCCTGTGGCAGCAATGAAAGATCATCTACTATCCTTTCATCTCCACCTTGAGCTTTTATAAACTCTCTAAACTTTTCCAAGGCCTTTCCACTTGTCAATGCTTCTTCCATCATCTTCTTTGCTTCATCGGTATCTTTTGCAACACCAGCAATTGTAAGCATATCAGCACCTAAAACCATGCACACATCGATAAGGTCCTTCGAACCATTTCCTTTTAAAACATCAATAGCTTCTACTACTTC
The DNA here is from genome assembly GCF_002102475.1 of Thermoanaerobacterium sp. PSU-2. Classification (NCBI taxonomy): domain Bacteria; kingdom Bacillati; phylum Bacillota; class Clostridia; order Thermoanaerobacterales; family Thermoanaerobacteraceae; genus Thermoanaerobacterium; species Thermoanaerobacterium sp. PSU-2. The sequence continues at coordinate 267,507 of NZ_MSQD01000001.1, forward strand.
CAATGAATTGCCAATAGCAAGTCCCAATGGCTCATCCATATTTGTAACGTGTGCTATTGTCTTTCTTCCAACGGAATTGCCTATCTCAACCATGAGATTTGCAAGCTTTTTGGCGCTTTCTATGTCCTTCATAAAAGCACCGCGGCCCACCTTTACATCCAGCACAATTCCATCAGCACCAGACGCAATCTTCTTGCTCATTATAGAGCTTGCTATAAGTGGTATCGAATCGACTGTGGCGGTTACATCTCTTAAAGCGTAAAGCTTCTTATCGGCTGGTGTCAGATTGCTGGATTGCCCTACGACAGCTATGCCGTATTTATTCACATTGTCTATAAATTCTTGTTCACTTAGTTCAACCCTCATGCCCGGTATTGATTCAAGCTTATCTATCGTACCACCGGTATGGCCCAATCCTCTTCCAGACATCTTTGCAACAGGAGCACCACACGCTGCCACAAGAGGCGCTAAAACTAGAGTAGTAGTATCTGCGACACCGCCAGTAGAATGTTTATCAACCTTAATACCTTTTATTTCCGATAAATCAAGCACATCACCAGAATGGGCCATAGCCATCGTCATGTTTGCTGTCTCTTCGTTCGTCATGCCATTAAAGTATATAGCCATCAAAAGAGCACTCATCTGATAATCAGGTATATAGTCTTTTGTGTATGAAGATATGATGAAATCTATCTCGTCTTTTGTAAAGGTGCCTCCATCTCTTTTCTTCATTATAAGGTCGTACATTCTCATAAAAGATCCTCCTTATCAAAATGGCAATTCATTAAGAAATGACGTTCCATGGCCAGTTCCCTCAACGTCAAATATTTCTGCAATGGTTGCGGCAATATCAGAAAATGTCTGTCTTACGCCTAAATCTGTACCATGTGTAAATTTGCGGTTGTACACCAAAAGCGGCACATACTCCCTTGAATGGTCTGTGCTGGCCGTCGTAGGATCATTTCCATGATCTGCTGTAATAATGAGCAAATCATCATCGTTAAGCTTTGACATTATTTCAGGAAGGTGGTCATCAAAATATCTAAGTGCATCTGCATATCCTTGAGGGTTGTTTCTATGTCCGTAAAGCATATCGAAATCCACTAAATTTGTGAATATAAGGCCATTTTTTACTTTATCCAATGCTTTTAAAGTCGCAATTATGCCATCCTTATTATTAGTAGAATGGTCTTTTCCCGTTATGCCACATCCTGCAAATATGTCTTCAATCTTGCCTATCGCAAAAACCTCATGCCCTGCGTCTTTTAACTTATCCAATATAGTCGGGCTAAATGGTTTTAAAGAAAAGTCCCTTCTGTTTTCCGTTCTCACAAAATTCCCCGCTTCCCCAATAAAAGGCCTTGCAATGACTCTGCCTACCGCATAATCGCCTGTCAGTATTTCTCTGGCTATCTCACACATCTCATAAAGCTCATTTAAAGGTATAACGCCTTCATGGGCAGCGATTTGAAAAACGCTGTCAGCCGATGTGTAAACTATCGGATAACCTGTCTTTACATGTTCTTCTCCCAATTCTTCTATTATCTCTGTCCCCGATGCAGGCTTATTTCCTATGACTTTTCTTCCTATTCTTTCTTCAAACTTATTTATCACTTCATCAGGAAATCCATTTGGAAATGTAGGAAAAGCCTTATCTATCCAAAGACCTGCTATCTCCCAATGTCCCGTCGTCGTGTCTTTGCCTGCAGAATGTTCTTGCATCTTCCCATAAGCACCTATAGCCGACTTATCAGCCTCTACACTTTTTAGCGGCAGTATGTTGCCAAGTCCCAATTTCCCTAAATTAGGAAGCTTTACTCCTGTCACATCGCATATGTGTCCAAGAGTATTTGAACCTACGTCACCATATTTATTCGCATCTGGCGCTTCACCAGCTCCAACGCTATCTAATACAATAAGTAAAACTCTGTTTACCATTTAATCACCTCTATCAATAATGCCCTCAACAAATAATATTAAATAAATATCACGAATATTATTTTTCATCTTTCAGAGAAAATGCATACGGAAGAAGATCTTTCGCTTTTTTTATTACAAAATCTCCTTTCATGTTTCCCAAGATGACAGTCATGTCTTCTCCACCTAACTCGTACATGACTTGTCTGCATGCGCCGCAAGGTGACACAGGTCCATCTGTATCGGCTACAACTGCAATCGCCTCTATATCTCTATCACCATTTGCATAAGCGCTAAAAAGTGCAGTCCTTTCAGCACAATTAGTAAGTCCATATGAAGAATTTTCGATATTGCATCCTTTATATATCTTCCCATTACTTGTTATGACGCAGGCACCGACTTTAAATTTAGAATATGGTGCATAGGCACTTTCCCTCGCCTCTTTTGCAACCTCCAACAGCTTTTCGTAATCCATAATCATACCTCCCATCAGTCCCGCTTCCTGATGACGTAAAAGTCGAACTTATCAGCATTAAAATAATTTGATGAGAAAAGAATCGGCCTATTGTTTTCATCGTAATGTATTTGCTCTAAAAGCAAAACCGAACCATTTTTCCCTATATTAAGCTTTTTCTCCAATATAACATCATTCTTCACGACTTTAATGCTTGATACAGCATACGTTATCTTTATGTTGTACTCTTTTTCCAAGAAAGTAAACATAGATTCTTGGAAACCGCTAAAATTATCTCCTACAATTTTGTAGGGCAATCTATCAACACAGTAGACAACAGGTATGTCATCAGCAGTCCTTACCCTCTCAACTTTGTAAATTTCTTCACCAGGATTTAGCTTTAATTTTTCTGCCTCACTTTCTAAAGCAGGCAATCTGTAGAAAGTAAAATCCTTTGTGCCAGGCTTCATCCCTTGCCTTTTAATAAGGGACGTGACGCTGAAAAGCTCCTCAAGCCCACTTCTTATTATCGGCTTTTTCCGGACAAATGTCCCGACGCCTTGCTGCTTCGTTATAAGGCCTTCATCTTCCATTATTCTCATAGCTTCCCTGAGTGTAGCCCTGCTTATGCCAAATTCTTTCGATAGAGAAGCTTCAGAAGGAAGTTTCATTCCTTCCTTCCATACACCAGTCTTAATAAGCTCCTCCATCTTATTCAATGCTAATTCATAAAGTGGCTTTTTGTCAGGAATTAACATATTAATCCTCATTTCTTAGGAGTATACGGAACACCATCTGCCGCAGGTGATACACTCTTGCCGCCAACACCTACCAAAGCCAAAACTGTGAGAATATATGGAAGCATCATTATTATATTCTTGGACAAGGCACTGTTTTGAAGCTGCATGCTTAAAGCAGTAGCAAAGCCGAAAAGCAAAGCCGCACCAAAAGAGCCGAAAGGCGTCCATTTACCGAATATCATAGCTGCCAAAGCGATATAACCTCTTCCGCTGGACATATCTGTGCTAAAGCTGTTTAAAAGACCTATTGACAGATATGCACCGCCTATTGCTGAAAAAAGACCACTTAAAGTAACTCCTAAATACCTTAACTTTATTACATTGATTCCCGCAGTCTCAGCCGCTTCAGGATTTTCTCCAACGGCTCTTATCCTTAAGCCCAGATTAGTGTGAAATAAGAAGTAATCTGAAGCAAATATCAATATTATCATCAAATACACTATGACGCTGTTACCGCTTAATATCTGCCCTATAAATGGTATATTTTTAATAATAGGTATATCTATATTTGGAAGCATGGGTGTATCTGTAGGCGTACCACTGAACCCGAAAATTGTATTCAAAAGGTATGCTGTAAAACCCGATGCAAATATATTTATTGCCATACCGAGAATAACCTGATCAGCAGTAAGTGTTACTGCAGCCCAGGCAAATATCACAGCAACTATCATGCCAACTATAATCGCACCTAATAGGCCAAGCCATGCACTGCCTGTAAGATGCGCAAATAGTACCGCAAAAAAAGCCGCAATAAGCATTATACCTTCCATAGCGATATTTACGACGCCAGATCTCTCAGAAAAAGTTCCTCCAAGGGCTGGCAGCGCTAATGGTGTTGCCATAGCAAGGGTTGCCGACCACAACTGAGGATTTAATAAAATTTCTTTCATGATGCTAACTCCTCCTTTTTCTGCTTCTTAAACATGGTTTTAAACAATTCAATGATCTTGTCTGCGGCAACGAAGAATATGATGAGACCTGTTATGACATCTGTCAACTGGCCAGGCACCTGTGCATTAAGCTGCATGTATTGGGACCCTGTTCCAAGCGCAGCAAACAGAAGGGCTGAAAATACGACGCCAATAGGATTGTTTTTTGCCAACAGTGCCACAACTATTGCAGTATATCCATATCCTGATGTAAAGCTGTCGTAAAGCCTATGTTGAACGCCTAAAATTTGAACTGCTCCTGCAAGACCTGCAAATATACCGCTTAAACTTAATGACAAAACGATGTTAAATGGCACATTCATTCCAGCGTATTTTGATGCTCTCTGATTAAACCCAACGGCTCTCATCTCATATCCCCAGACAGTCTTATACATAAGCCAGTAAACAAAAAGGGCTGCAACCAAAGCTATAACTATGCCATAAGACAATTGCGTGTTTGGAACGATGGTAGGTATCACAGCAGAATTTCTGATAAGCGGTGATTGAGGCACAGAACCTTTTTCCATCATTGGACCAAACTCCAATAGGTAATGGCTAAAATAAATTGCCACATAACTCATCATCATAGTCGTAATGACCTCATGTGCGCCAGTATATGCTTTAGCAAATCCAGGAACTATTCCTCCCCACAATCCTCCGGCAATCATCGCAGCAATAAGTGCAAAAGGTATGTGGATATACCATGGAAGACCTTTAAAGGAATAGCCTATCCATGTACCTACAATAGCGCCAATCCAATACTGTCCTTCAGCACCTATATTGAAAAGCCCTGCATTAAATGCTATCGCAACGCCAAGACCTGTTATTATAAGTGGAACAGCATTTGCCAGTGTATTTGCTATATTAGGTAATGTTCCAAACGCACCTATGAAAAGCGATGTATAGGCAGCTACTGGATTAAAGCCTGTAGCCAACATTATTATAGAACCAATAATGATTGCAATTACAACAGCTAATATTGGCATATAAATGCTTTTTAATACTTTACTCATGATCACACCTCAACTTCCTTTGCGTCAATTTGAGAACCTGCCATAAGCAGTCCAATTTTTTCCCTTGTAGCAGATTTGCCATCTAATACATCCATTATTACACCGTTATGAATTACTCCGATTCTGTCAGACAACGACATTATCTCCTCTAATTCTAATGAAACAAGCAGTATCGCTGAACCTCCATCTCTAAGCTCTAAAAGCTTTTTGTGGATGTACTCAATAGCACCGACATCCATTCCCCTCGTAGGTTGAACAGCTATCAAAAGCTTTGGATTAGAACCAACTTCTCTTGCAAGGATTATCTTTTGCTGGTTGCCACCTGAAAGGTTGCCTGCTAAAAGAGTATAATCAGTAGGCCTTATGTCGTATTCCTCAACCTTCTTAGATGCATTTTCAAATACTTTCTTATACTGTATTACGCCATTCTTCGAATAATGGCTGTCTTTGTATTCCTTCAAAATCAGATTGTCTGCGACGCTAAACTTCATGATAAGCCCTTCCTGCTGTCTGTCCTGAGGAATGTAAGATATGCCCAGCTTGTACCTTTCCCTCGTAGGAAGTTTTTCAATATCGCTATTTTGGTACTTAATGATACCTGATTTAATCTGCCTAAGTCCCATCAAAGCCTCAATAAGCTCTGTCTGGCCATTTCCATCAATGCCTGCCAATCCAAAGATTTCTCCGCTTCTTATTTCAAAGCTTACGTTTTTCACCTTTTCAATGTTTTGTTCATCTGCAACAGTCAAATCTTTAACTGAAAGAACCACATCACCAGGTTTGTATTCTGATTTCTCTACTCTTAAAACGACTTCCCTTCCCACCATCAAATTAGCCAATTCTTGCTCGTTTGTATCTTTTGTATTGAGAGTACCTACCGTCTTACCCCTTCTCATTACTGTAACTTTGTCAGAAATCTCTTTAACCTCATCCAGCTTGTGGCTGATGAATATGATAGAAATGCCCTGCTCTTTTAATCTCCTCATTATCTCAAACAATTCTTCCGTCTCCTGTGGAGTAAGCATAGCAGTAGGTTCGTCCAAAATGAGAAGCTTAGCATGTCTGTAAAACGCCTTTAATATCTCTACCCTCTGTTGAAGTCCAACAGATAGATCTTTCACCTTTGCATCTGGATCGATTTCAAGATGATAGTTTTTTGATATCTCTCGAATCAATTCATTGGCTTTTTTCTTGTTGTAAGAAATGCCACCAGGTTCAGCACCGAGAACTATATTTTCTGCAACCGTCAAAACCGGTATCAACATGAAATGCTGGTGAACCATCCCAATGCCTTTTTCTATGGCTTCATGAGGGCCGCTTAGATTTAAAGTTTCGCCGCTTAGCTTTAATTCTCCAGAGTCAGGCTTATATAATCCGTAAATAATATTCATCAAAGTAGATTTGCCTGCACCATTTTCACCTAAGATGGCATGTATTTCTCCTTCTTCTACAGTCAGATTGACACCATCATTTGCCCTAACCTTAGGAAATATTTTTGTAATATTTTTAACCTCTAATAATACACTCATTAACATACCTCCTAAAAAGGGGCTGAACTCCGTCAGCCCCTAAGTTAGCCATTATTTCTGTACTTGATCTGAAACTTTTATCGTACCGTCTTTTATCTTATTAGCATATTCATTAACTTTATCAATTATAGATTGTGGAACATCTTTTATCGGCTTAGCGTAGCCAACGCCATCATTTGCCAAGTCGAAGTACACGAGACCACTCTTGAAGTTGTTATTAAGAGCATTCTTTATAGTCTCAAATGTTGCAACATCAACTTTTTTAAGTGCTGATGTCATAACTGTATCAGGAGCCATGTAATTTTGGTCTGCGTCAACGCCTATTGCGTATACATTTTTTTCTTTAGCAGCATTTATAACGCCATCGCCAGTTTGTCCTGCAACATGGAATACTATATCTGCTCCTTGGCTTATTTGTGTCAAAGCCATTTGCTTTCCTGATGCTGGATCATTGAAGTTTCCTGTGTAGCTTACAAGTACCTTTGTATCAGGATTTACAGCTTTTACGCCTTGTTGGAAACCTGCAATGTAGCTGTCAACAGGTGGAATCTGCATTCCTCCTACAACGCCAACAACGTTTTGATCATTAAGCTTTGAATTCTTTTCTTTTTCCATAAGACCTGCCATCACACCTACTAAGTATCCGCACTGCTCTGTCTTAAATGTAGCAGATGCAACATTTGGCCTGTCAGTAATGTCTGAATCGATGATCAAGAACTTCGTATCAGGAAATTCTTTTGATACTTGTTCAACTGCATCTTTCATAAGGAAGCCTACAGCTATTACTAAGTTGTACTTTTGCTGAGCGAACTGTGTAAGGTTTGTAATGTAATCTGTCTGTTGCTTTGATTGAATAAAGTTAGCTGTAACACCAAGCTCACTTTTAGCTTTTTCAAGACCTTGATATGCCAACTGGTTGAAGCTATGGTCATTTATACCGCCAACGTCTGTTACAAGACCTACTTTAAAGTCTTTGTTCTTCGCATTTTGAGTCGTATTGTTTGACTGTGATGACTGTTGTTGTTTTGTAGCTGAAGAACATCCCGATAAAAGTGATAACGTCAAAACAAATGCCAGCATTAATGAAAGAACTGCACGTAATTTTTTCATTACTTCATCCTCCTATTTTTGATATCGTTTTTCTAATATTTAGCTTTCCAATTTCCGTCTGTTGTCTGACATCTAACAACATTATAATTCTAAAACCATTCATGCACAACATTATTTCTAAGCTTGTATTACAAAATTATCTCATCTTTTCTCTATCTTTCTCACTTTTTCTTGTCTTTTAACACTTTTACACTTAAACTTATCTATCACAAATTTTTAATAGAAATACTCAGTATCTCGTCTTTTACAGGTTCATACCTTTTTATCAAACTCTCACATTCTTCAACGGCGCTATCTGCCAGTGATTTGTCTTTTAAAAATTTAGCATTTACTTTTACATTTATATAAGCACTTTGAAGCCCTGCGAATAGAAGCAACGCACCAACTGCCGCATCTGATATTGCATTTGGATTGCCATACTGAGCAATAAGCAAAGTAGGTGCAAACCCTTCGCTTAAAAGTCTCGCTAACTTAAGCGGCACATTTATAGCTTTTAAATAAGCTTCATCTAATTTTTGACTTCTTAAAGCCTTCTCTTCATCATTATTTTTAGGCATTTTGATGGCTTTTATGACATCCTCGTATGCATTTTTATCTTCATCTACTAAAGGCATTAACTCCGATATAAGCCTTTCGCATATTTTCAGTCCGTTTTCAATCTCATCCTTTATATCGCTGTCGTACTCATCGTAAAACTTCCTGCCAATTGTGAGATTATAAACCATTGATGACAACGCCACGCCTAAGCTTGCCACTAAAGCAGATACACTTCCACCACCAGGCGCAGGTTTTGAAGATGATACATCTTTTACATATTCTTCTAAAGTTTCGTTTACCAACATAAATTTGCCTCCTTTGTCCTTTTTCTTAATTATACCTTATTTCCCTTATCTTGAATACCTACTCGTAAATTCTATTTTCTATGACTTTATCATAGCTAAAGTTCTCCATCATCAGATAGTGCTCAGCAGTATCAAACAGCGCTTTAGCGGGTATAAGGCCGATAAGTTCGCTGCCAACGATATTTACTCCATACCTTGACGCTTCATTTTTAATGACTTCAAAAACCCTATACAGTGGCGTCTTCTCATAGTTTGTAAAATTCATTGAAACCTGTACGACATTTCGCTCCTTCAAATCTACCCCCATCGCCTTTAAATATCTGAAGCCACCTGAAGAATGCCTTATTGCCTCTGCTATTTTCTTCGCGATATCTATGTTAGTTGTTCCTAAATTTACATTGAAAGCTATCAGAAAATTTCTTGCGCCTACAACAGTGACACCGCTTTTTTCATTCATTACATGCGGTCCGTAATCAGGAACCCAATCAGGCATTTTTATTTTTTCAAAAAAGCCTTCATATCCACCTCTCCTTATGTCCTCAAGGTTTCTCCTTAATGGGTTTCCCTGAGCTTCTTCATAAAGATATACAGGTATCTTAAGTTCTTCCCCTATGCGCCTTCCTACATCTTTTGCTATCGCTACACATTCATCCATAGTGACATTCTTAAGAGGCACAAATGGCAAAACATCTAAAGCCCCAACTCTTGGATGCTGTCCTTTATGATACCTCATGTCGATTAATTCCGAAGCTTTTTTGGCCACATTAAAGGCAGCCTCTTTTATTCCATCCACATCTCCACAAAATGTTATAACAGACCTATTGTGGTCTTTATCCATGGTATAGTCTAACAATTTAACGCCATTTACAGATGCCACTTCTGCCACAAGGGCTGCGATCTTCTTTTGGTCTCTGCCTTCGCTGAAATTTGGAATACACTCTACGATTTTATCCATATTTACCTCCGCTATCACAAATTTAATAATTATTTCTCGAATTGAGAATATAATAAAGCGCTTATTTTTTCAACAATTGCGATAAAAAAATACGGATCAAAAGATCCGCATTTACAGAATATTGATATAGTCATCAAAAGAACCGTCATCAAGGCAACATTCTATAATATCTCTGCCCAGTTTTGACAAATCCGGCGTCAAATATTTTTTAAGCTCTTGTTTAAAGAAATCAGTCAATATCTTCGCACCTTTCATAAATGCTTCTTCACCCACTTCAGGCTGCAAGTGTACCTGTAAGAAATGCTTCGGCATAAATTCGCCATCTATTTTAAGGGACTCCAGGGAATACCCTAATAGAGGGCATTTTGACTCTGTCAACTGATCAGGCCTGAATTTTGCGCCACCGCGCCTTGACAAATATTCCCTTGCAATCCATTGAGGCATGAATCCGACTTTATAAGCGCCTATATGTTGATTTGGTATAAGCACGTACCTTGTGGCAGGCGTATTCTGTATTTGTTCTAATATGAGATTTGCATGTCGTACCATCTTTCCTGTGGCAAATGGCCAGTATGAACCAACGCCTTCACTGCTTAGCCCTTCTGTATCTATGATGCTGGGGTTTGCATAGCCTCTTGGAGCCACTAACCTCCAAAGCCAAGCAATAGATGGTGGCAGCACGTGAAGCACACCTAATATGCCATAAGAAGGATTTTCTTTAGTGCAGGGAGGAGTTCTCACACCAAAGCTTCTTATGTCGACTTCTACTGCATCATCTACCGTATTTGCAATGAATCCCCTTGGCATTATGACTCTCGGGTTAGTGCAAGGCTTACCAGGGCTATCTTCTATGTGCTCCCATATTAAACATGTAGAATTAGGTACACCATCAATATTAAGGAAAAGAAGTGGCTCTTTCGGATGGATACACAATTTTTCAAGATCAGGACTTGAACCATACTCTGTAACATGGTCAAGCCTTATAAACCATCCATTTTCCGCATCTTTAACGACTAACTTCTTGCTTGTGTCTTGATATGATGGATGACACAATGCCATATCGTCTGTAACAGGCTGCAGTTCGCTGTTTTCTTTAAGTTCCATGTAGAATTTTTCCTTAGTCACGATGTTAGTGCCAAAATGTATCCTTCCATCCAATTCCCTTGGAAGCTGCTCAGTCATCTCACTTTTTCCGCCACCGCTGGCGCCTTCATGCATGATGGTCATTATGTTGTCATAAGGTGTTATGACTCTTACAGTGGATGCATGGGCTGTTATCCACCCTTCTTTTTCACCCACATCTAAAAGAACGCTGTAAACTCCTTTTTTCGCACTTGGACCAGGATATAAATTGTAGGAGAATAGTTCTTGCATGTCTTCAAGCCTGTTATGAACGACCACTTGCTTTCCGTTGAAATGGGTATGTCTGAAAGGAGGTGCTACAAATATGATAGAGCATGGTTTAAAGTTCTCACCGATTTTTTCCTTCGGTATAAAACCTTGGATGTCTGCAAGAGCAAGGACAAAAAAACCAGCATTTTTTGGTGCGATTACCAATGAAGCATATCCTAATCTTTCATCGCCAGCCATAAACGGCATTACAATCAAATCCTGCTTCTTTAACCAGTTAAAAGTCTCAAGCCTTAAAGGTTCAAAGTCCTCACCAAACCTGTCTTTGTACCTAACCTTATCAGTGTCTTTGTCATCAGCTATAACCATGCAGTTTGGCTCTCTCCGCCTCATGTACGGTTCAGGGTAATTTACTGCAAAGCCGTTTTTACACTTTGCAACAGTAGCTTCCACGACTTTTCCTTTTCCTGGTACTTCGTATGACACTTCAAACGTGTCATTTCCACTGCCACCTATCGTCAAATCTAATAGTTCTTTTCTGCTTTCAGGAATAATTATTTCTCTTCCGCTTCTTAAAATATCAGAAACTTCATCAGGTAGTATAAAGTAATCTAAAATGCCATTTTCCATCTTTTCTATCTCATTCCTTTCACACGATATGAAAATTTTTGAAATAATAGACGTGATATTATGCAGAATTTTAATATTTGAAATATTTTATAAAAGCCACTATCTATCTATAAATTAGATAAATACTGGCTAAGCGGTAAATTTGCAAAGCAACCCTTTCATAGAAACCCCCTATTTACTTTCCTTCAATGTAGAAAAAATTCATGTAATTTATTTTATCATTTTCAAGCATTAAAGTCAATCCCTGCTTAACAAAATACACAATTAGCCGAAATATTAAATTATAGATGCTGTGGACTTTAATTAATATTATATCACATAATATGACCAGCTCATAATTTTATGAATAAAATTTTGTCAAAAAAAATATTTTTATATTTTAATCATCTGTGATATAATTATCGTGGAACTGTTATATAAAGTCTAAAGGTATATATATAAGCATTTTCAGAAAACTGTTATATAATTGCTTAATAGCTGTTGTATAACAGTACATATTTGTTTATGCTGTATTATAATAGTTTGCTTATATAATCCTTAGATTTAAATATAAATTTAAAAAGAGAGGGGAAATACAATGTCGAAGGTTATGAAGACCATGGATGGCAATACAGCCGCTGCACACGTGGCATACGCTTTTACAGAAGTAGCTGCCATCTATCCTATAACTCCATCATCACCTATGGCAGAACATGTTGATGAATGGAGTGCCCACGGCAGAAAAAATCTCTTTGGGCAAGAAGTAAAAGTCATCGAGATGCAGTCAGAAGCAGGTGCTGCTGGTGCAGTACACGGTTCTCTTGCTGCTGGTGCCTTAACTACAACATTCACAGCATCACAAGGATTACTATTGATGATTCCTAACATGTACAAGATCGCTGGTGAGCTTTTGCCAGGCGTATTCCACGTTAGTGCTCGTGCGCTTGCATCACACGCATTATCAATATTTGGTGACCATCAAGACGTAATGGCATGCAGACAGACAGGATTTGCACTTCTTGCATCAGGCAGTGTTCAAGAAGTCATGGACTTAGGCTCAGTCGCACATTTAGCAGCTATAAAAGGTAGAGTACCATTTTTGCATTTCTTTGATGGTTTTAGGACATCTCACGAGTATCAGAAGATAGAAGTAATGGACTATGAAGATTTAAGAAAGCTTTTGGACATGGATGCAGTAAGGGAGTTCAAAAAGAGAGCATTAAATCCAGAGCATCCTGTCACAAGAGGCACAGCTCAAAACCCTGATATATACTTCCAAGAAAGAGAAGCATCCAACAGATTCTACAATGCTGTGCCAGAAATAGTAGAAGAGTACATGAAAGAAATAAGCAAGATTACAGGCAGAGAGTACAAGCTATTTAACTACTATGGTGCACCAGACGCTGAACGCATTGTAATCGCTATGGGTTCAGTTACAGAGACGATTGAGGAAACAATCGACTACTTGCTGAAAAAAGGCGAAAAAGTAGGTGTCGTAAAAGTACATCTCTATAGGCCTTTCTCATTCAAACACTTTATGGATGCTATACCAAAGACAGTAAAGAAGATAGCCGTATTAGACAGAACGAAAGAAGCAGGCGCATTTGGCGAACCACTTTATGAAGATGTAAGGGCAGCTTTCTACGACAGCGAAATGAAACCTGTTATCGTAGGAGGACGTTACGGCTTAGGATCTAAAGACACTACACCAGCTCAAATAGTAGCAGTATTTGACAACTTGAAATCAGATACACCAAAGAACAACTTCACAATTGGCATAGTAGATGATGTGACATACACATCACTTCCTGTCGGTGAAGAAATCGAAACAACACCAGAAGGCACTATAAGCTGCAAATTCTGGGGTTTTGGTTCAGACGGTACAGTTGGTGCAAACAAGAGTGCTATACAGATTATCGGCGATAATACTGGCATGTATGCACAAGCATACTTCTCATACGACTCTAAGAAGTCTGGCGGTGTAACAATATCCCACTTGCGCTTTGGCAAAAAGCCTATAAGGTCAACATACCTTATAAACAATGCCGATTTTGTTGCATGCCATAAACAAGCTTACGTGTACAACTACGATGTGCTTGCAGGCCTCAAAAAAGGCGGTACATTCTTATTAAACTGCACATGGAAACCAGAAGAACTTGATGAAAAGCTGCCTGCTTCCATGAAGAGGTACATCGCTAAGAACAACATCAATTTCTACATCATAAATGCAGTTGACATAGCAAAAGAATTAGGCCTTGGCGCAAGAATAAACATGATAATGCAATCAGCATTCTTTAAGCTTGCAAACATCATTCCTATTGATGAAGCAGTTAAGCATTTGAAAGATGCTATTGTAAAGTCTTACGGTCATAAAGGCGAAAAGATAGTCAACATGAACTACGCAGCCGTCGATCGTGGAATAGATGCACTTGTTAAGGTAGATGTTCCTGCATCATGGGCAAATGCTGAAGACGAAGTTAAAGTAGAAAGAAATGTTCCTGATTTCATAAAGAATATAGCAGATGTTATGAATAGACAAGAAGGAGACAAATTGCCTGTAAGTGCCTTTGTAGGCATGGAAGACGGTACATTCCCAATGGGCACTGCAGCATATGAGAAACGCGGTATCGCTGTAGATGTGCCTGAATGGCAGATGGACAACTGCATACAGTGCAACCAGTGTGCATATGTATGTCCACATGCAGCAATTAGGCCATTCCTCTTAAATGAAGAAGAAGTCAAAAACGCTCCTGAAGGATTTACTTCCAAAAAAGCTATCGGTAAAGGCTTAGAAGGATTAAACTTCAGGATTCAAGTAAGCGTGCTTGATTGTACAGGTTGCGGCGTATGCGCAAACACATGTCCTTCAAAAGAAAAGTCTTTAATAATGAAGCCTTTAGAGACGCAGTTGGATCAGGCAAAGAATTGGGAATATGCTATGTCATTATCCCACAAAGAGAACCCATTAGGAACAGATACGGTAAAAGGCAGCCAATTCGAGAAGCCTTTGCTTGAATTCTCTGGTGCTTGCGCAGGATGCGGTGAAACACCATACGCAAGGCTTGTAACACAATTATTTGGCGACAGAATGCTTATCGCAAATGCTACAGGTTGTTCGTCCATTTGGGGTGGCAGTGCACCATCTACACCGTACACAGTAAACAAAGATGGTCATGGTCCAGCTTGGGCTAACTCACTATTTGAAGACAACGCTGAGTTTGGCTTCGGTATGGCATTGGCTGTAAAACAACAAAGAGAAAAATTAGCTGATATAGTAAAAGAAGCATTAGAATTAGATCTTACTCAAGATCTAAAGAATGCCTTAAAGTTATGGCTTGACAACTTCAATAGCTCAGAGATAACAAAGAAGACAGCTAACATCATAGTTTCATTGATACAGGACTACAAGACAGATGACGGAAAAGTCAAGGAACTTTTAAATGAAATACTTGATAGGAAAGAATATCTTGTCAAGAAGTCACAATGGATATTTGGCGGTGACGGTTGGGCATACGATATAGGCTTTGGCGGTCTTGACCATGTGCTGGCATCTGGCGAAGACGTAAATGTTCTTGTATTTGATACAGAAGTATATTCAAATACAGGTGGTCAATCATCAAAAGCAACACCAGTAGGCGCTATAGCACAATTTGCTGCAGCAGGTAAAGGAATCGGCAAGAAAGATTTAGGCCGCATCGCAATGAGCTATGGATATGTCTATGTTGCGCAGATAGCTATGGGTGCCAACCAAGCACAGACAATAAAAGCCTTGAAAGAGGCTGAAAGCTATCCTGGCCCATCGCTTATAATAGCATATGCTCCATGTATCAACCACGGCATTAAGCTTGGAATGGGCTGCAGTCAGATAGAAGAAAAGAAAGCAGTTGAAGCTGGCTACTGGCATCTATACAGGTACAACCCAATGCTTAAAGCTGAAGGCAAGAATCCATTTATCCTTGACTCAAAGGCTCCAACAGCTTCATACAAAGAATTCATCATGGGAGAAGTTCGCTATTCTTCATTGGCAAAGACATTCCCAGAAAGAGCAGAAGCCTTGTTTGAAAAAGCTGAAGAACTTGCAAAAGAAAAATACGAGACATACAAGAAGCTTGCTGAACAAAATTAGCTTCACACAATTAATGAGCGAAATTACTTTCGCTCATTAATTTTTATGTATCGATTTAGTTGCCTCCTTCTAAATTTTTCTCTTGTTTATCTATTTAATGTTTTATATAATTAATGTTATAAACTACGTAAAAGGAGCGGATGATATGAGAGAAAAGATAAAGATGGCAAATCCCATCGTAGAGCTGGATGGCGATGAAATGACCAGAATCATCTGGCAGATGATAAAAGACACCCTTATACATCCTTTTGTAGAACTGAATACAGAATACTACGATCTGGGTCTTAAAAATAGAGATCTAACAGATGATCAAGTGACTGTAGATGCCGCTTATGCTATAAAAAAACACAAAGTAGGCGTCAAATGTGCAACTATAACACCTAATGCTCAGAGAGTCGAAGAATACAACTTAAAAAAGATGTGGAAAAGCCCCAATGGCACCATAAGAGCTATATTAGACGGCACTGTTTTTAGAACACCCATACTGGTAAACGGAATCAAACCTCTCGTAAAAAGCTGGACAAAGCCTATAACGATTGCTCGTCACGCTTATGGTGATGTGTACAAAGACGTAGAATACAGAGTAGAAAAGGCAGCTAAAGCGGAATTAGTAGTGACGTACGACGATAACTCCATCGAAAGGCAGACTATACACCAGTTTGACGGTCCAGGGATTTTAATAGGTATGCACAACATAGACAAGTCTATAAAAAGCTTCGCAAAAGCCTGTTTCAACTACGCATTAAGTCAAAAACAGGATTTATGGTTTGCCACAAAAGATACCATCTCAAAAGTATACGACCACACTTTTAAAGACATATTCAATGATATGTACGAAAGCGAGTACAAAGATAAATTCAAAGAAGCTGGAATCGAGTATTTCTACACATTGATAGACGACGCAGTGGCAAGAGTCATAAGATCAGAAGGCGGCATGATATGGGCTTTGAAAAATTACGATGGAGATGTAATGTCAGACATGGTTGCTACTGCCTTTGGAAGTTTGGCAATGATGACATCCGTATTAGTATCGCCTGATGGCGATTTTGAATACGAAGCAGCCCATGGAACGGTGACGCGCCATTATTACAAGTATTTACAAGGTGAAGAAACATCTACAAACCCTATCGCTACTATATTTGCATGGACTGGCGCATTGAAAAAGCGGGGTGAATTAGACGGAAACAAGCACTTAATGAAGTTTGCTGAAAAATTAGAGGAAGCATCTTTAAAAACAATAGAAGATGGCATAATGACTAAAGATTTAGCTGCAATATCAGAACTTCCTCATAAAAAGGCTGTAAACACCAAGGAATTCTTAAATGAAATCAAAAACAACCTTGAAAAGTTGCTTTGATTAAGAAATGCTCTTTAGCCATTAAAGGGCATTTCTGCCTTTTCAAATACAAATTTCTGCGAGGGATATAAATTGGTATTATTAAATGGAATTGAAAGCATTTTACCCATTGTCCTCATCATCGTCTTAGGTTATATTCTTTCGTATAAAAAGTGGCTGGATGAATCCGCATCTGAGATTTTTTCAAGAATCGTCGTCAAAATATCCCTTCCATGTCTAATGTTTTACACCGTCATCGAAAATCTTGAAAGAAATCAGTTGTCTCACATGATATTTGGCTTAATCGCCGCTTTTCTAAGCATTTTGATAACATATTTAATCGCTAACATGCTTGTAATCTTGCTGAAATTCGATAGGAAAAAAGCAGGCTTGTTTTCTGCCATATTTGCCTTTTCCAACACGATATTTGTAGGTCTTCCTGTCAACCAAGCTCTTTTTGGCAATAAAGCCGTCCCGTACGTGCTTTTGTACTACGTTGCAAATACAACGCTGTTTTGGACGATAGGGCTTTACAACATAAGAAAAGATGTAGAAGACCCAAATGGAGATTTTTCAATGTACCAGGCATTAAAAAAGATATTTTCTGCGCCGCTTTTAGGATACATTGTAGGCATCATCTTCATATTGCTGGGAATAAAAACGCCTCAATTTTTAGTCGACACAGCAAAATACATCGGTCAGCTTACAACGCCTCTCTCTATGATCTTTATAGGAATATCCATCTACATGACAGACTTGAAGGATTTTAAGCTGGACAAAAACGTCTTATTTTTGCTTATAGGTCGCATCATAATAGCACCCATCATAACGATACTGGTACTGCACCTTTTCAAACTTAACATTTTGATGGAAAAAGTATTTGTCATTCAAAGCGCTTTACCTGTGATGACGCAAATAGCGATTGTAGCCCATGCTTACAAAAGCGACCAGAAATACCCATCCATAATGATAGCCGCAACAAATCTTCTAAGTTTAATCGTGGTGCCAATATACATGTACATAATAAGCAATATATTTTAAAGGGCAGTTATCTGCCCTTTTCGACTATTTGCTGCCTTCATTTAAGTAATTTAATATATCCTGTTTCTGGCTTTCTGTAATCTTCTTGTCTTTTACAGCTTTTTCAAGGGCATTTTTGAATTTTTTGTACCCATCTCCCCTTTTAAATCCTTTTATACCAGGAGGAAAACCTGTTCCATCCCATTTGTTTACCTTGTCAGTGTATTTTTTAATAAGCTCATTTGCCTTATCCTGTGAAATCTTCCCGCTTTGCACTTTCTTATTTAAAGCAGCAGTAAAATCACTGATAAGCTTCTGCCGCTTTTGAGAAAGTGTCAAACTGTTAAGCTCTTTTATATATTGTTCTTTTTCATTTATCTTTGAAATCATGCTGTCATACTTCTCTTTGCTTATTTTACCTTGGTTGTACTTTTCAGTAACCTTCGCCTTTATATCCTCCAATTTTTTTATTGGATCTACTTTATTTGGAGCGGCTGTTGAAATGGTGCTTTGCTGTGGTAGCGCAGTTTCATCTGCCAACGCCACCATCGAAAAAAGCATCACACCAAGCATTGTAGCCGCCAACAATCTCTTGTATTTTATCATCGTTCATTTACCTCCTTCTTTGATATTACATAAAATTGTCTAAACAAAATCTGCACCTCCTTTTTCATTTACTATTATGTCCTGAAGTTGTGTCAGAATTTTGTTAAATCGATTAACAAATTGTAAAAGTTGTATGTTAAATTTTAGTGAATTTTTGAATAATATCATCTTCTTGAAGAAAAATAAATAGTAAATAACGAGTTTAGGAGGAATAAGATGAAAGCATTAAGAAAAATCATATCCATAGCTATAATTGCAGTTTTGGCTTTAAGCCTTGTTTCATGCAAAACTATGACAAAGCCATCGACTCAAAAGCCAAAGCCTCAAACTACGCCTAAAGTATCTTACAAAGATGGTACATACACAGGTGCCGGTCCAAAATGGTCTGAAGGCAGTGAAGACGCTACAGTCGTAATAAAAAATGGAAAAATAACAAGCATAACATTAAGGCGCTTGGATAAAAGCGGAAAAGAAATAAATTACGACAAATGGACAGGTCAAAAAGACCCAAAGACAGGCAAAGTATATCCTAATTTAAAAAAGTTCAGAGTCGATATGGCCAATGAGATGATCAAAAAGCAAACTTACAATGTTGACACAATAGCAGGTGCTACAGAGACGACTACAAACTGGAAGATAGCCGTCAAAAACGCCTTAGAAAAGGCAAAAAAATAATACTTAGACATGATTAAAAAGGCATTAAAATGTGATAGTAATTCGCATTTTAATGTCTTTTTTATATGATGCCTTGTATGTTTATGTTAAATAATATAAAATGAAATATATGGGAGGAGGAGTTGAAATGCAGGCAATCGAAAAGGCCAAAAAATTTTACTACGATGAATTAAATGCAAAGCAGTTGTACTCTTACCTTGCAAAAGTAGAATCTAAAAAGGAAGTAAAGGAGTTATTTGAGGAACTGTCAAAGATTGAGGCAAATCATACGAAGTTTTGGTACGACTTTTTAAGCGATAGAGGTGTAAAGCTAAAACCAAAAGTGCGCGCTAACAGTCTGTGGTTTTATAAAATTCTGCGGACACTCCTTGGAAGCCGCCTTTTTATAATACTTTTAGAGATGCAGGAATCAAACAGCACTGATGAATACTATGAATACTACAAGGACCCCATTCTAACAGAATCAGAGCGTCAAGGTCTCGCTTTTATTATAGAAGATGAACTGGAACATGAAAAAAATTTAGGCAACCAAAACAAAGAAGCGAATTTCTCCAATATACGAGACTTTATACTTGGCATGAACGACGGATTGGTAGAAATATTAGGAACTGTCACAGGTCTTTCGGCTGTGTACCAAAGCAAACCGCTTATCGTCGGTGCATCTGGCCTTGTGGTAGGTATTGCAGGCGCATTGTCTATGGCAATAGGCGCATATACATCTGTAAGATCTCAAAGACAGGTAAATGAAGGCATCAAAAGCAAGATGGAGCTTCTATTTAACGTATCAAAAAATAGAGCTAAAGAAGAACTTCTAAACAAGTTAAGTGAATCAGGCATACCTGACGATATAAGTCAAGAAATCGTAGAAAAATTAGGCGACAACGAAAATGCCATGGCAAATTTGCTGGTGGAAGAAGTAAAAGAAAATGAGATAAAATCAGCTTTGTACACAGGCTTGGCGTATTTGGTAGGACTTTTCTTTCCCGTCATTCCCTACTTCTTCATCACTTCATCATCGGTATTAGCATTGATTCTCTCTGTGATTTTCGCCGCTATAGCACTTTCTATCGTAGGTATGGTAGTCTCAATAGCCTCTGAAAGCCTATCCATAAAAAATAAAATAATCGAAATGGTATTGTCAGGTTTAGGAGCGGCAGCATTGTCTTACCTATTCGGAACTTTTGTGCAGTTTGTATTTGGCATTAATGCGTAGTCATTAATGCCTTTTTACCTTTTTCAGATAAAATGACACAAAAACAGTATATGCGTAATCGTAAATTACAAACGATACTTGCAGCAATGCAAAAACCAACACTGTGGAATAAGAGCCTGTAAATATATTTGCAGCAAAAACGTATTTAAACACCACATAAATGATAGATAAAGATAGATTGAATACAATAAGCTTTAAGACGTATTCAAAAAATCTATTTAATGACAGCCTTTCTATGTACGATTTTACGATTCCGTAAAATCCAAAAAAGCACGCATAATAAAAAGCTATAATCTTGTTTGGTATCAATATAAATGCCAACAACGATGTAGCAAAATAAAACGCTGCTCCTACATTAGCATTTGCTTCTATGACCATTATAGATACAGAAAAGGAAGATAAAACCAGCAGAAAAAGTCTACTGGTAGGCATTGCTGCAGAGATGAAAAGCAAAATCACATTTACAGCAGCAAGCATACCCCCTAAAGAAAGCGACCTCTCTCTTGACATAAAATCAACTCCCTAAAAGCATCTAAACATATCTCCGCCCATACATTCGCAGCATGTGTCACAAGCCCATATAGCAAAAAGAGTCTGACAGCAATCATCGTTCATCGTCTTTCGGTAAACATCACCTTGGTAAACACCTCTTTGCATCTCCATGTTGTTTAATGCTTCACGGTACTCAATATTGCCAGGATCCATGTTGACAGCCGTCCTAAAGCAGTTATACGCCTCCCCAAATCTTCCTCTCCTGTAATTTACATGACCGTAGAGATAATACCACTGTGCACTTCTATCAGTCATTCGGTTTAAGATAGCTTCCGCAGCGTACAAATCATTTCTGTTAAGAGCATTTATTACTTCATAGTACATGGAACTGCTGTCACTGTATGAACTATTGCCACTTCCATAAGTTCTATCATTGGTGTAATCACTTCTAAAAGCTTCTCCTTCCATTATAGCCTTATACGCATCGTTAATCTCCCTCAGTTTCTCCTCCGCTAAATCTTTAAGTGGATTGTCTGCATACTGGTCAGGATGATATTTTTTTACAAGCTCTCTATATGCCTTTTTTACTTCTTCAATTGATGCTCCCTCTTTAAGTCCTAAGACTTCGTACGGATTTTGCATGATTTATCTCCTTCCATAACCCTCATAAATTCCATGTAAAGTCCAACTCTAAAAATATTGTCGATTATTCCAACATTCTTTTTGAACTTCAAATGCTCATACAATTTAACTATCGTAGAAAGCGTAAAAGTCAAATTAAATTTTGTCCACTCCTTGATCTCATCCAGTGTATGTTCCAGCTCATCATCGCCTGTTTGTTTGTAAGAAAGATTGTACTGATATATAAAAGGATTGTAACTGCCGTTTTTTAAATCATTTTTCAAATCATCGTAGGCATCTAAAATATACACAAATCTTCCTAAGTGATATGCGATTTGACCGATTTTAGCATAATCTTCATCGCCAATTTTTAGATCCTCTTTTAGAAACACTTCTTTCATGACATTGGCAAATGGTTCAGAAGCCACATCAACAGATGAACACTTCGTTTCTTCTAATCCCTTTAAAGCTTCTAAATACCTTTTTATTTTTTCCGCCTTTTCTAAGTATGACTTATACGCCTTTCTATATTTTGTCTTAAAAAAAGACTCCAATAAAGCTGCGTTTAAAGATTTATCATCTTTTTTGTCGTCCAAAAATTTATAGTACATAAGTATTGCATTCATATCTGCCGCATAAGCAATATACGGGTTTTCTTTCATAATAGGTTTTTTCTTAAACGGATTTGCCACACAGCTTTCTTTTCTTATGCATATCTCCTCGTCAGACAAGGCCGATAAAAAAATTGCAAGATACGTAAGCTCATAGTTCAAAGTCAATCGGCTTATCTCGCCATATTTTCTTCCGATTTCCTTGCATAGGCCACAGTAATACGCCTTAAAAACATCGTAATCTTTTATCTTCATCTCAGGTTTGTAAGGCTTTATATATCCAAACATAGCATCTTCCTCAAAAAAATAATCCTGATTTTATTTTATCAGGATGTAAAAGCTATTTCAAATTAAATATGTATTAAGTCTATCCGATAACGCTTTTTATCTTGTCATTTTTATCTATGTACAAAAGCAATGGTAATCCCAGCACATAGCACGCTATCATCTCACCTAATCCAACCCATAGCATCGAAGCTACAAGAGGAAGTTTGTAAAGGAAATTTAATTCTATTCCGATGATGATTCCATTTATTACAACAGGCGGCAACGGTGCTAAATACCGCTTATATCTAAGATTCGATTTGCCAATATAATACGTTATTACAGCGCTAATTAGCGTCGCTAAAGAGCCAAAAACCACATCGAATATTCCATTTCCGCCTATCATATTTGCAATTATGCATCCAACAAAAAGTCCAAAAATGGAATACGACGAAAAGAAAGGCATGATTGTCAATGCTTCAGCAACCCTTACTTGAACTTGCCCATAGCTTATAGGCGCAAGGGCCACTGTGACGGCTGCGTACACTGCAGCGATCAATGCTCCGTAGACTATCTTCTTAGTTTTACTGTTCAATTTTATCTCCTCCGTAGTTTTGTTTATAGACAGGATTTTGCGAACTGTCTTTACTCCATTATACAGTTAAACGGCTATATGGTCAAACAGTTTAACGCCGTCTATCATTTTAAAATGTCCATCAAATGAGAATATCATCATATCATTTTTTATCGCTAAATAAGCAATAAGCACATCTGACATTGGTATGGTTTTGCCATCTCTCCTCAATTTAAAAGAAAGTTTTCCAACTCCAATCCAATCCTTATCATCACATGATACCGTCGGTATCGAATCAATATACCTTTCAAGCATCCCTCTCTCTTTTTCTGTCTTCACTCCTTGAAGAAGTTCAGCAATTATAAGGCCTGTTATATAGATTCTGCCCTGCAAAAGCATATCATCGATAATCTCAACAATCTCTCGTTTGTCCCTAAAATATTCTATCCATACAGATGTATCAACAAGTATTTTATCTTTCATCGATTTCCATGCTCCTTAATTTTTCAATGTCTGAAGAATCTATTGAAAAGTTTATCTTTCCCTTAAGTTCCATCAAATGCTGCAATTTTTTCATCCTTATGGCATCCTTCAACGCCTCTTCAACAGCTTTCGACCTGTTGTTGGTCTCATACAGCATTTCAGCTTCTTTGAGAATATCCTCAGATACATTTATTGTCGTGCGCATAACATCATCTCCTTCATACTTATAATACATCAATATGTTATGATAATCAAGATGATAAATTTAACCTTAAAATTATTCATGCTTTATCTGAACTTTTTTAAAAACCTACAATTTTATGGCGCTCATTAGATACATCGAAACAGCAATCACAAGCTCTGCAAATTCATTGACAGCACCTAATGTATCACCTGTCATACCACCTATTCTCATAGATATGTACTTAGTGATAATATACGTGACAATTGATGAGATAGCTAAAAGCTTCAGCAACACTGTAAAATGGACAAAAATCATGCCAACAAACGATGTAAATAATAAGCTTAATATTAATTCCACGATAGATATTTTGCCAATGATAAGTCCTCCCAGCCCTTCTCCACCTCTCGCTGATTTCGATGCATACGCTGCTAAAATTATGGAAAAACGTCCAATAAGAGGCATCAATATCAATGTAGAATATATGTTGCCTTTGATGTCATTTAAAAGCAATATCTTTAAAATTATTAAAAAAACCAAAGCGAGAACTCCATTCGTCCCAAGCCTTGAATCCTTCATTATCTCAAGCATTCTATCCCGACTTCTGTTGCTAAAAAGACCATCGAATGTGTCTGCAAACCCATCGATGTGCATAGCACCTGTCAGAATGTACGATGATGCTACAGCTACTGTGACGGCTATTTCCCGGGGAAATATATTTTTAGAAGCAAAAAACATGAAACTTGCAACAGAGCCAACAACCCCACCTACAAAGGGAAAATATTTGACCATCCTGTGAAAGTCATTTTTATCTGCATCAATTTGAATATTAATAGGTATCCTTGTCATAAATTGAAACGATAATATAAAAGCCTTTATCTCATCCATCTTATTCATCACATCACCGTAAGCTATTATTTTTTATTTCTAAGGGTATGCCTGAAACCATAAAATAGACATAATCGGCATTCTCAGCAATTTTTTTGTTCATTCTACCTGATATGTCCCTAAATATCCTTCCCAATTTATATTCTGGGACAAGTCCCATTCCAACTTCATTTGTCACGACTATTACATCTTTATCCTTCTCTTTAGAGGCTTTTATAAAGCCATCAACTTCCCTGCTTATTTTTTCTTCGGCTCTTACTACATCTTCTAAATCTTTCTCTTCCCACGTCATATCTATCTCTAAAAGCAGATTAGACACCATCACTGTCAGACAGTCTAAAAGCACAGCTTTCTTATCTGTGCTTCTTATTATATCAAAAATGCCTTTGTAAGCTTCTACTGTTTCCCACTCCTTTGGCCTTCTTTCTCTGTGCCTTCTAACTCTTTCTTTCATCTCATCGTCAAATGGTATAGATGTGGCTATGTAAAGGACACTGTTCCCAGCATATTTTACAGCAAGGCTTTCTGCAAACTGGCTTTTGCCAGACCTTGCGCCACCTGTCACCATAATCAAATCCAATAAAAACACCTTCTTTCGGAAAAATCATTTTAGAACTTCTTTTATAGATTCTACCAGTTTTACATTGTCACAATGGCTTTTTACAGCCACTCTAAAATACTTATCGTCCAAATACCTGAAATTTGATGCATCTCTTATCAGTATCCCTCTTTTTAACAATTCTTCTTTTAAATCATTAACTCGCCGGTTCTTCAACTTTATAAGCATAAAATTGACCTGCGTGTCAAAAACGACTAATTCATCTACCTTTTTAAGCTCTTTCGTCAAATAATTTATTTCCTCTTTTATGTATTTTCTCGTATTTTTCATAAATTTGACATCATCAAAAATCTTTCTCCCTGCTGTATCAGCAAAAACATTTACCGTCCAAGGCTCTTTATAAGCTTCCAATCTCTTTATCAAATTTTCACTTCCAAAACCGTATCCTAAGCGCAATCCAGGCAGCCCAAAGAATTTAGTGGCAGCTCTTACTACAAAAAGATTATCGTAGTCATTTATAAGATCTAAAGACTGGTATTCTTCATAATCGCATATAAATTCTATAAACGCTTCATCTATCATCACCGGCAAATCAAGCTTTTTCGCTTCCTTCACCATGTATTCCACATCTTTTCGCTTTAATGCCTTTCCTGTAGGATTGTTTGGATTTCCTATGATGATAGAATCCACTTCTTTGAGGCGATTTGCTATTTCATTTACATCAATCACGTATCCATTTTTTTCAGAAATCCGGTAGTACAAAGGATTTCCGCCTGACAATGTAGCTGCTCTTTCGTATTCCAAAAAAGCAGGTGATGGAATAAGAGGCTTTTTAATAGAAAATGCCCGTACAAAAAGGTAGATAAGTTCAGAAGCGCCATTTCCTACTATTATATTTTCACTTTTCAGCTCTGTATATTTTGAAATAGAATTTTTTAATTTTGTGTAGTTTACATCAGGGTACTTTGTCAAATCCGCAATATCAATGGAATCTTTTATACACTCCGGAAAGCCAAAAGGATTTATGTTTGAGCTAAAATCTATCACATCTTTATCGTAAATATAAATATTGCCACCATGTTCGTATTTATCCATTCAATTCACCTCAAAAGAGTCTTCCTAACCGAATAAATGGCTTGTCTAAGAGATTTTTAACTATCTGCCTATCATCTTCTTTGTAAACTACAATGCAACATGTGGAAGGTCCACCTGACTTTTCATCATCAATCTCGTCATCGTATTTTCTTAATAAATCTAGTCCAGAAGTAAATTTAAGAACATCAAGCTCATACTTTACTCCCTTTGACCCTACAGGAATTGCTTCTGCTATTTCATTGCATCTAAATATTTTCACATAGTCTTTAAGGGAAAGAATATCATTAAAACGCAAAACCTCTTGTCCAACACGGGGGTAACCAAAAAGTCCTACTTCCATGCCTGCCATAGCCTTTCGCACTTTCAAATCCTCTTTCGCTGCCCTTCCAATTGCTGTCACGCCAACACCTGTCATAGTTGAGGGGAAATTTTCCTCTGTGCTGCCAGTTAAAGCAACGTCATATATCTCATTTTCAACAAGCTCTTTTTTTATTCCATCTATGATCTTAATGCCAGTGGGATTCATTTCATTTGACAAGGCATCTGATATTGCGATTGGCCAAGCACCAATACACAAAAGCTCTGATAATGCAACTTTTATGGCTGCTCTACCTACCATCTCAGCATCTACCTTTAAAACATCATTTTCCTTTTCCCCGATTGCACCTGTGCTGTCACATGATACGGCGAATGCAACATCGCCTTCGTGTATGATTAAAACATCCCTGTACTTCTCTATCATATACATCTATCACCTTTTTATCATTTTTAAAACTGTCTTATAGATGATAGACGCTAAAAGGACATTTGCAAAAGATGCAATAGTAAGCGGCAACACCATCTGAATGAAAAATCCCCAACCGTACTGCGGTACAAAGATAAGTGTTGCAACGGGCCCATTTAATATGGTACCAACAGCGACTGCCACATAGCTGTTAAACTTCTTATACGCCAATGAATAAAAATATGCACATACAGCCATCGACACAGCAATGATGATGTGATTTGGTATTCCAAGCGGAAAGCCGGATGTAAGTGCAGTAAAAATGTGGCCTAAAGAAATGACGATTGCTCCTATGTATCCTCCAAAATAAAGGGACGCAAAATATCCCGGCAGTGAATCAAACGCCACCGTATTGTAAACTTTAATCATGGCACCAACGGCACTCATGGCGATAAGCATAGCCACAAGCGTCAATGTTTTAACATTTTTAATCGTTGTTGTCTTTGTATTCATCTATATACCTCCTGTTAATATTGTTTTAAAAGAAAAGAATAAAATAAACCCCAGAAAAGATGTCATATACATTATCTTTACAGTATCCTTGATGTGTTTTAATTCAAGTGCTTCTTTGCCATCTCCCAACTTAGGTTTCAGTTCAGGCTTTCCAAAATAGTAGTTAAGCCCTCCCAACTCCACATTTAGCGCACCTGCAACAGCAGCTTCCCCGTGTGCACTGTTGGGACTTTCGTGCTTTAATCTATCCCTTTTTAAAATGCGAAAACTATTTTTATAATCATATCTCAGCAAAAATGATGATGCTACAATCAAAAGCCCTGTTATCCTGGCTGGCAGGAAATTTAAAATATCGTCAAGCTTTGCAGAAGCATATCCTATGTTTAAATATCTTTCATTTTTATAGCCAACCATCGAGTCAAGTGTACTGGAAGCCTTGTAAGCCAATGCCAACGGCGTACCGCCTATAAAAGCGTAAAACAAAGGCCCAATTATACCATCAGATATGTTTTCCGCCACTGTCTCAATGACACCTCTTATGATATCACTGTAGCCTAAATTTTCCGTATCACGGCTTACAATGAAAGACAACATCTTCCGAGCTTCAACAATGTTGTCTTTTTTAAGAGGATTGTATACTCTCATAGCTGATTTCGCTAAATCATTAGTTGCAAGGCAAGTGTAGATGAGAAGCATATCTAAAATCTTGCCCAAATAGACATTTATTTCTTTTACAATGTAAATGATAAAGTACCCGCTTATATAGCTTGTAAAGACAACAATGGCACACAAGAAATAACCGGCGATTCTTTCTTGCCTTTCAGTTTTAGCAATCTTTCTAAATTTGCACTCTAAAAAGCTGATTAGTCTTCCCATGAGTCTTACTGGATGAGGATATCCTGGCGGATCGCCTATCATTAAATCTAAAAAATATGCAGCTATCACTTCCATATCAAAGACTACCTTTCATTATCTGGTAAATTTTATTTATGTCTAAGCTCTTTCTTACTACATCTGCCAACCTGTCGTACTCTCTTTCTTTAAACTTCCTGTAGTCTTCAATGTAATCTATATCTTTTAATCCCTTTGAGCTTCTTAAAATATTTACAAGTCGCATTGTGAACTCCGTGTTTTCAAATATTCCATGCATATACGTACCAAACACTTTCCCATCACTGCTTACACATCCGTCACTGACAGATATTTTTTCATCGTTTCTTGTAATGATATTGGAAAAACTTTTTTCTCCTGTAGAACTTATGCCCATGTGTATTTCGTATCCATCTACAAACAGTTCTCTAAGCGGCGATAAAAAATCAGGCAAATCATCAGAAATTTGAGCTTTCACCTGTGTTGTGATCTTTTCATTTAAAATAACTGTCTCTATGTCTAATAATCCTAAACCTTCCATCTCACTAACAGGTCCTTCTATGTGTTGTGGATCAGATATCCTTTTTCCCAACATCTGATATCCTCCACATATGCCGATTATAAGCTTTCCCATTTTTCTCAAATTCAAAATCTCATGGTGAAGTCCGGCATCTTTAATCACTTTAAGGTCACCTATTGTATTTTTCGTACCTGGTATTATCAATACATCGCAGTCGCCGATTTTCTCCCCTTTATTTACGTACCTTACATTTACATCTTGAATCTTCTTCAATGGTTCAAAATCAGTAAAATTGGATATGTGGGGAAGATTTAAAATCGCAATATCAATAGCCCCACCGCTTTTTCTCCCGTAATAAGCATCCGTTGCACTGTCCTCCTCATCAACATATACATCCATGTAAGGAACTACGCCAATGACATCCTTTTTAATTATGTCCTCCAGCATCTTTAAGCCCGGCTTTAATATCTCTAAGTCGCCTCTAAATTTGTTTATTATGACGCCTTTTACCCTTTCTCTTTTATCATCATTTAAAAGCAATAGTGTGCCTGCTATCGATGCAAAGACACCGCCTTTATCTATGTCGCCTACTATCAATACCGGTGAATCCACCAACTCCGCCAATCCCATATTTACAACGTCTTTTTCTCTAAGATTTATCTCAGCAGGACTTCCAGCACCTTCAATCACTACTATGTCGTACGACTGGCTAAGCTTGTCAAAATCCTCTTTTATCATGCTTAAAAGTTTCGGCTTGAATCTCTGATAGCAAGATGCATCCATGCTGTCATAAACTTTTCCTCTTAGTATAACTTGACAATTTTTGTCTGAACTTGGCTTTAAAAGTATAGGATTCATAAGCACCGACGGTTTTATGCCTGCAGCTTCAGCTTGTACAGCTTGTGCTCGTCCCATCTCCAGACCCTCATCTGTTATAAAAGAATTAAGAGCCATATTTTGTGACTTAAATGGTGCAACTGAATATCCGTCCTGCTTAAATATCCTGCAGAGAGCAGCCACCAACAAACTCTTCCCAACAGATGATGCCGTACCTTGAAGCATTATCTTAAGTGCCATACTTTTCCATCTCCCGACCATAATCTTTGCAATGGTTTATAAATCTGTCTACAGCATTCGGGTATTTCAATAAGTTGATGTGAACATAAGTACCTAAACAATTTTTGTACACATATCCGCACAGCCACTTTTCTTCAGAATGTGGTTTATGCACTTCATATGCAAAATCATCG
Source organism: Thermoanaerobacterium sp. PSU-2 (assembly GCF_002102475.1). NCBI lineage: Bacteria > Bacillati > Bacillota > Clostridia > Thermoanaerobacterales > Thermoanaerobacteraceae > Thermoanaerobacterium > Thermoanaerobacterium sp. PSU-2. The sequence goes on from NZ_MSQD01000001.1 coordinate 297,636, forward strand.
TGTATCCCCGACATCTTCGAGTTGTGAAAAACATGACCAAAGATGACATCTCCTTTTTTAAATAACACATTGTCCTTTACGACTTCCGCCTCAGCGTAGCCAAAATTGACTAATCTTTTCGTCATGATGGCATCTAAATCGAATATTCCCACCATATTGTATCCATCTCCATTTAGATCAACAATTTTTTTCGCAAGGTACATAAAACCACCGCATTCCGCATAGACTGGCATTCCCTTTTCAATGCTTCCTTTAATTGAAGATAACATGGAATGATTTTTGCTTAATCTTTCAGCAAAAACTTCTGGAAATCCTCCACCTAAGTAAATTCCAACCACATCTTTAGGAATAGCTTCATCACGTAGAGGACTAAATGGGATTAGTTCTACTCCTGCATCAATCAATGAATCTAGGCTATCCTGATAGTAAAAATTAAACGCCTCATCGTATGCAAATGCAATCTTGATATCTTCTTTTGTCTTTGCTGCCGCTTTTCCATCGTCTAAATCATCTTTTTTCAATTCCACATCGCATGCATCGAGAATGCCATCTACATCTATGAACTCACCTATTCTATCGTACAAAATGCTGAAATTGTGATCTCCATTTGTCTCATATATAGGCATAAGACCAAGATGTCTCTCGGATAGACTTATCATATCATCCTGTGGAAGGTATCCAAATGCCTTTATACCCAAATCTCTTTCGACACATTCTTTTAAAAGCTTGTAGTGTTTTTCACTGCCAACCCTGTTGAATATTACCCCTTTAATCTTTACATCTTTATCGTATTCTATATAACCTTTAACTAAGGCAGAAACACTTGCAGCCATTCCAGATGCATCTACGACAAGTACGACAGGTAAATTTAAAAGTTTTGCCACATGAGCACTGCTGCCATAGCTTGTATTATTGATTCCGTCGTACATCCCCATGACGCCTTCTATGACTGCCACATCCCCAGATAAAGCATGGTTTAAAAAGGACTTTTTTACGTACTCATCTCCAAGCATGTAGACATCCAAATTGTACGAAAAATTGCCAGATGCAAATCTGTGATATGCCGTATCTATGTAATCAGGACCTATTTTAAACGGAATGACTTTGTACTTTCTAGAAAGATATCCTATTATGCCAATAGTAATGGTAGTCTTCCCCGCACCAGAATGAGTCCCGGCTATCATAAATGCTTTACCCACTTGTTAAACCATCCCCTTGTCTTTTTGAAATAACAATAAGCGGTGTATCTGTAATGGGATTTCTGATTACATCTGCATTCACAGAAAAAGCCGTCTTCATATTTTCTTCAGTTATAACTTCATTTGGCGTCCCAATTGATATAATCTCTCCATCTTTCATTAGCAAAATAAGATCGCAAAATTGAGATGATAAATTGATGTCATGAAGGACAGCAAACACGAGTATTCCCTTTGTGGTCAACTGCTTAAGTATTGAAAGCACTTCTATCTGATATTTTACATCCAAATGTGAAATCGGCTCATCCAATAACAAAATCTTAGGCTCTTGAGCCAATGCCCTTGCGATGTAAACCCTTTGCCTTTGCCCACCGCTTAATTCATTTACGTATCTATCCTTAAGATCCCATGTGTTTGTAAGAATCATCGCTTCTTTTACGCTTATTACGTCTTTTTCGGTTTCTCTTTGAAATCTCCTTAAATAAGGAGTCCTTCCCATCATCACAACGTCGTAAGATGTAAATTCAAAGTCAAAATACATATCCTGCGGAACATAGCCAATAATCCTCGCCCTATCTTTCGAACGCATTTTATAGACACTTTTGTCCATTATAAATACATTGCCTTTGCTGGGCTTCAAATAACCTGAAATGTTTTTCAAAAGAGTTGTCTTGCCAGAACCATTGCTTCCCAATATACCAACCATTTTATATCCATCTATCTTAAAATTTACACCTTTTAAAGCCTGAATATTGCCATAACTATAATGGAGATCTTCAACATTTACTATTGTCATTTCACTTAACCTCTTTATTTTTATTTTTGACAAGAAGGTATAAGAAAAACGGACCACCGCAGGCAGCAGTTATTATGCCAACTGGTATTTCTACAGGAGCCATCACAGTCCTCGCCAGTGTGTCAGCTAACACCAAAAACGCTGCACCCAAAATACCGCTAAAAGGAACTAAAAATCTGTTGTCAGAACCTACAATAAGCCTCGATATGTGTGGCACTATAAGCCCTACAAATCCAATTATACCACCTGCTGAAACAGAAGAAGCCGTTATTAAAGACCCTACAATCAAAATAATTTTCTTTACTCTTTCAGTATCTATTCCCAAATGCTCCGCTATCTCTTCACCTGTCATAATGACATTGAGATCTCTTGAAAACACGTATAACGTTATACACCCAATAAATATGATTGGCACTGTGTAAAAAGTCTGACTCCAACTAATAAGGCTAAATCCACCCATTGTCCAAAAGACTATCTGGGACATCTCATCATGGTTTAAAAGCATCATGAGAGAAATAATAGATGACATAAAAGCACTGATGGCAATGCCTGCAAGAAGCATCGTCTGCATTTTAATGTAAGGTCCTTTTTTGGATATGATGTACACTACGTAAATAGTCATGATAGCAAACGCAAACGCAAAAAATTGAAGACCAAGAAGCCCAAACCCCAAAACAATGGCAATAGATGCTCCAAATGCAGCTCCTGATGATATGCCTAAAACATAAGGATCTGCCATAGGATTTTTTAGAAGACCTTGAAAGAATGTACCTGCCACAGAAAGTCCCATCCCTGTAAAAGCAGCTTCAATTATTCTTGGGAATCTGAGATTTAACAATATCATCTTGTCTGTAGCATTGCCACCGCCAAAAATGACATCAATAATGCTTTTTAATGGCATTTTGACTGCACCCACTGATGCAGAAAACATCAAGGATGCAATCAAAACCATTGCAGAAATTATCAAATAAAAGCTTTTTCTCACTTTCAATTTATTTAAATGCCTCCGGATGCAAATCTTTTGCAATTTCTTCCAATCCTAAGACAATTCTATTAGAAGGCTTAGTGACAATGTCATCGTTGGATATTATAAATATTTTGCCATCTTTCGCCGCTTTTGTATCCTTATAACCTGCCATATTTTTTATTTCATTGGCGTTTGCAGCATGTGGTGATGTGATTATCACATCAGGATTTTTCTGTACCAGTTTTTCCATGCTGTACTGTGCCCATCCGTTTGCATCGCTGGCTACATTGTTTCCACCAGCCAATGTTATAAGCTCATCGATGAATGTTCCCTTGCCAGCCGTCCAGTTCCCATTTGTATCAACAACATAAAACACATTTACTTTCGGCAAATCCTTCACTTTATCATTGATCTCTTTAATTTTATCTTTCATGCTGCTTATTATTTCATTTCCCTTTTCTACATTGCCTGTTATCTCACCTAATATCTTTATTGAATCATATATTTGGTTTATGTTTTGAGCTTCCAATACCACCACTGGTATGCCTGATTTCTCGATAGTCTCCATCTGGTCCTTCCCAGAAAGATTTGATGCAAAAACTATATCAGGTTTCTGAGCCATTATAGCTTCAATATTAGGCCCTTCATATCCTCCAACTTTCGCAACGCTTTTTACCTCCGGCGGATAATCGTCGTAATTAGTAACACCAACAACATTTTTGCCAGCGCCAATTGCGTAAATCAGCTCGGTCGTTGATGGAGATAAGGATACGATCCTCTTAGGCTCCTTTTTTATCGTAACTTGCCTACCCATAAAATCAGTAATTTTCAATGGGAATGTAGCCTTAACTTCCGTCTTCACAGAATTAGCATTAGTAGATGCTTTTTCCTTTGTAGTTTGAGAACATGAAACAAGACTTAATGAAAGAACTGCTACTATGATGAAAATCGAAATATTTTTAATCCACTTTTTCACTTAGATCTCTCCTCCTAAATTATTTATAAAGATTTGAAACATAGCCAAAGCACATAAACATTAACTCAAAAAACTAAGGCATACCGAGAAGGTATGCCCCATATTTTCCAAAGCAAATATGTATCACATTACCAACCTCCCCTCCGAAGGTGTTTTTCACATCTTAAGGCAGGTCTCCTGGCTTGCGACTCATCTTTAGCTCAACCTTCCCAGTTTCACCAGTGGTTTTTTGAGCCTCATCATCGCTTACAGTAGCGGGGGCTGCAGCGGCTTCTCACCGCTTTCCCTATTAACCTTTCGGACCTTAAGACCATATTTAGTTTAACTATATTATATCTTTAATGCAAAATTGCGTCAATGAAAATAAACGGCCTTTTTTTTGCAATAATTTGTCATGAATTTTTTCATCTCATCCTGTATAAATTTTTACTACTGTAATATCCAAAATCACAAACATGATGAATACCGCTAAAATAATTGAAATCAAAATAAATGCCTTTAAGATAAACTCTCTGTATTTTTTCATCCCGCGCTCTGCCTCCAATTTCTATAAAACAGATTATCTATATAACGAAAATTTCACGAGATTAATTTCCTCTCTGAATATATAGACAAATTTCTTCCTCATTTTGTTACAGTTTTTTAAAAAAATTTTTATGTATAAAAAAATAGCCCAAAGGGCCAATTATCAAATGAAATGTGCAGTATCAAAAAGCACACTGTTTTAATGAGTTTCAAAACGCAAATCCGATGTAAGTTCGAAACTATCATAGTAAAAGTACAATATCCCTGATTTAGTATCCAAAAAGAATAGTTTATTAGTCGTATAGTTAGTTCTAAAAGAAGTTGAACCTTTGGACTTTGTATTTGTATATAAATAATAGTATCCATCTTTTTTCACTTTTGGAAATGGATATTTTTCCCCAAGCGTTAAATTAGGTTGTGGCAGTGATTTTGCTAATAAGTACGGGATGACAGAACCAAACTTCCATCCTTTTTCTTCTGCAGCTTTTATGAAATCATCCATTTGGGTCTTATTGAACTTTAAAATGATATAATGCAATTCTTCATCCCTATCACCTGTATAGTTATTCTCCAGCACATTAACTGATCTTGGAATGTAGATGCCAGTTTGGGAGGCGACAAAATATTGTGGCCCAGAAAATATCTTAGAAAAAATCAGTATACACAATCCCAAAGTAAAAAGAATACCAGCCGTTATCCCCCACCATTTTATGAGATTTCTATTTCCAAATCGCCTCCATTTATAAAGCGAAAAGCCAAGCCAAACAATCACCAATACAGCTACATTAATAAGAAATATTTCATATATGTAAACCATGCGATTGCCTAAATTGCCTAAATACAATTGCGTATGCAGATTCATTGATATCACCTCACATCATATAGCGAATGTAGTAGCTGTTCAAGAAAAATAGCCCCATTAAGGGACATCAATACATTTTTATATCAAAATTTTGCAGCAATAAGTCTTCTTCCCCGCCATCCCATTTTATTATCAATTTTATAGGCTTTTTGATTGAATCTAATATTTTCTGCCTTTCATCTGCATCTATTTGAGAGAAATTGGGTAGCCATGTAGATCTGCTAACATCAATACAATTATCTTTTTTCTTTGTATTTGGTACATTTAAATCTATTCTCTGTTGAATTGGTGTTCCAAAATACACAAGTCCAGATACTACATAAGGCTCAAGCCCTTTATCAAGAAATACAACAATTTTAATGTTATTTAATTTTTCCTTACTAATGTTCTCAACTCTTATAGTATAATTCAGTGAAGTGAATTCATTTGAATCTTGTGTTTTTTGGATGTCTTCAGCAGAATCCAAACCATTCGTCTTTGTATTATTATTTTTCCCAATCTCAATCGTTGTATTGATTTTAAAATGTTTGCTTTTCGTCGTATAATTCAAATTAGGTGCATCGTTTGTTTGATATAGATAAATTTGAAAATGACTTTTATTATAGCTGTAGTAATCATAATATATAAAAAAGCTCAATACAACTACTGCTATTAAACATAAGATTATTATGCGCTTATTTTTTATAAAATCACCTCCAGCCATATTCTTCAGTTATCCTATCACCCATACGATAATTGTACTCGGCTTGTTGTGTAATCCAATTTTCATCATAATAATGTGGTATGACATTAGCATAAAGATCTGCAGGAAATGGCGCCAATTTCTGTTAATAATATTATAAACCAATTATCGTCATCTGGGAAGGTGCTAAATTAGGTCAATTTTTCTGTCACCCTTTGTCAATCTATGTAATATATTGTCGAAATCGCCACCGTTTTTCGGTCATAAATAAACCACATAAAAAAACAGGCTTGAAGCCTGTTTATGATCCTAATTCATCAATTTTTTTATCTCATCTTTTGACAACTCTGTAATTTCTGCTATTCTGTCGATGTCCATACCTTCTTTTAACAACTTCTTTGCTATTTTTATACTTTTTTCTTTTTCGCCTTTTTCAATACCTTTTTCAATACCTTTTTCCATGCCTTCTCTAATACCTTGTTTAATGCCCTTTTCTAATATCATTTTGTACGTCTCAGATTCTTCAATCCTAAACATCCTCATCACCTCCGAAAAAACTTTCTCAATAACTTCTTTTTTAAAGACTATGCCCGATAATATCTCTGCCTTAAACGCTATGTCTTTCTTTTTGTTTATGTCTAATGGAATATCTTTTATAGCCTCAACACATCTTTCCAGATATTTTTCTCCTTCTTCTTTCCTTCTATTTTTGTCCATCAGCGGAAGAAGGGAATACAAGTCATAATAGTCTGTCTTTAAAACATCAGTATATTTTATGTCACCAACATTTATTGTTCTATATTTATAGTCTAATATGTTCTGTTCTCCAAAGTCGTAATTTAAGCTACTTTTGATGTTTGCATTATCTTTGCCTATATAAATTACTATCTGATATGGCAAGAGATCATGCTTTTCCATTATCTCCAGGGAATATCTTAGCATCCTGTAAGGCATCTTTTCATCATTTTTCGATTGAAATTCTATGTGCACAGCCACATTTCCTTTGTCAGTAGTACATTTAAATATCATATCGCTGTCTCTGCGTTCTACTCTTGCAAATTCTATATTTAGTTCATCAATCTTTGTGTATTGGAGACCTAAAAAATAGCTCATTATGTCATCAGCCATATCAGAAAAAATATTTTTCATCGTTATATCGTATTTCTGGCTCATACTTCTTCCTTCCATCTCTCTTTATCTTACCTTTATTATATCATACGAATATTAAAAATACAGATTATTGCTCTAACATTTTTATATCAAAATTTTGTAACATTAAGTCTTCTTCCCCACCGTCCCATTTTATAATCAATTTTATAAGCTTTTTGATTAAATCTAATATTTTCTGCCTTTCATATAAATTGATTTAGTTTGTAATATCGTTATGGACTGTAATTTCTTTTTTCTTTAATTGATCGACGTAAATGTATATTGTGAAATCATTCTGTTCTTTTATCAATTTGTCTAATTTATCGTCAGAAATGTCTGGCATATATATGCTAAGAACAGAAGACATTGTCTGATTATTGTTATTGTTGGGATATACATAAGCTATGGGCGTCATATTACTCCCTATCAAATCTGCATATTTCTTGGGATATATTATTTGAAATCCAATTTTATGATTTTTTATAGCATTATTTATTCCAGGTAGTGTGTATGTCACAATAAAATTTAATCCCTGTCCTACTTTATCGGAAACCTCCATTTGACACCTTTGTATTGATAAATTGCTTACTTGCACATTGTTAAGAAAAAATTTTTCTTCGTCTTGTTGTAATTGTTTCATATTTGTTGATATGGTTGTATAATTAACGGTATTTCCCTTGTGTGCGAAAATAAAATACAAACCCAGTAATACAATCACGATGCCAACAATTGTGAAAATAATTGTTTTCTTTTTAATTTTTATTGACATTGAAACGTCCTCCAATCTATAATCTACAATCTTCCATGGTATTACACTTTCTTCCTTCAGACAATCAATTGCGTATCTATCTTTATCACAAAGTGCAAAAATATCCTTGTTTTAAGAGATTAGCAAATAGACCTTTAGGACTAAAATCGTACCACCCTAAAACTTTTTTCGCTAAATTAGCTCTCCATAATATAAGACAAATTTTTAAAGAATTTGTTACAATTTTTTAAAAAAACTTTTTAAGTATAAAAAATAGCCTTATTGAGGGCATTAATATATTTTTATATCAAAATTTTCTAGCAATAAATCTTTTTACCCATCATGATTTGCTTTTTGAAGTATATAAGGTTAAGGATACTTTTCGTATCATTAACCTTATACATTATGGAATGCTTATTTCAAACTTTTCAGGATTGTATTTATAATAAAGATACTGATGGTTTGTATTTACATTAAACATAAGCGTTTTACCATCCCAAAAATTTGAGTTTAAAGCTTGAATGGTTGTGTCTTTAATCAATGTTTGCAAATCTATTTTTTTGTTATCATTTAAATCGTAGACATACGTTTTCGCTGTATTTTGTGCTGTTATATAGTTTGCCGCAAGGTATCTTCCGCTTTCATCGATCTTAAGTTCAAAAAATCCGCCGCTATTAATGCTATCGATCATTTTAAATTTCTTGCCGTTTAATTCATAACTTATCAACTTCACACTTGGTTTACCTGTATTTTGTATTGTAAATACAAGCGTATTCGTCTTGCTGCTGTACGCTATTGGTCCAAGTCTATAGTCTCCGTCTGGCAAATACTGCTTTGGAATGTCTGTTTTGTCAAATAGTTTTACATTGCTTTGTCCTTCTGCCATGTACAAAGATCCATTCTTATTTATATATTCTGCTTTGCTTAAGTTTTTTATGCTATCTATTATATATCCATTGCTGTTGGGTATCAGATAGTACCTCGATTTTTCTATAGAGTAGTAGCTTTCCATCGTATATGCATAGTTTAACTCAGCATCTACATATATCTTTCCGTTTTCCGTGCCTGACGACAGTATTGTGTATCCCACCGGGTGAGGATTTGATATTGTAAGCAGCTGTGGCGGATTTTTCATAAGCATTCTCGCGAAATCATCGTCTCTAACTACAAATGCTTGTAAATACCTTCTTACAACATCTTGTGCACTGATTTTTTCTTTGCTTATATCTATCTTCATTAAGCGCATAGCATTGCCGCCTGTGTCTACATTTGCATTTTTGAGAACAAATATGCTATTTGAGCCGCTGTTCCAGACAGGATCAAAATAGCTGTACAACCCATTCGTCTCGAAAGTTTGAGCCTCATCAGAAGGTTTTATGCTTTTTAGCCAATCTTCAACAGCGATTTCATTAGATATATTAGACGTTACCTGTCTTTTAGTGGCAAAATTTACTGTGTCTGTAACCCATATATTTGAAACTGATTCTTTTACGCTTATATTATCTTTTATCTTATCTGTTTTTAACTCGCTTTTTTCGTATGCAATATAATTGCCATCCGGAGAGACGGAAGGGAATCTTCCATCATCGACAATCTTTTCTTTGTTATAATTCAAATCTTTGTATATTATTTTATTGTCCCTTTCAAATACAATTGCATCAGCACCTTTGATAAATGAGCCATATGAACCGTCTGCGAGTTTAGTGGACTTCAATGTTTTTAGATCTATTTCATTTAAAGAAGACTCTTTTATATCAAATCCATGTGTCTCTCTTGGTGATATGACTTTTCTTGTATAGATAATTTTATTTTCATCAGGTGAAAACGAAGGTTCATCATAGTAAATAGACACTTCATCACCTTTTAATATTACTGTTTCTTTATTTGTTTTAAGATCAAGCAAATAAATATTTCCGTTTGAAGAGTAAACAAGTTTATCGCCATCGTTAGAAACACTAACATAATTAATTTCCCTATTTGAAATCTTTTTAAAGCCTTCTTTGTTGTATTCAAATAAGCCTTTATCACTTATTGGCATATAAATTGTTCCATTATATTCAGTAATTCTTCCGTTGACTCCTCCGCCGATATCCACAAACGACATTTGATTAGCTATCTTGAGATCTGCTGCGTTGACTTTTGGAATGATTGTGTCAGGAATCTTCTTGATATCAAGGGAGTAAAACACCGTCAATAGGCATGCCACAGCAGCCATTCCTACAAAAGTTCTTTTTATCCAATTGTTATTTTTTTTAAATCTCTTGCGGAGCTTTCGCTTTAGTTCCATATTAACAGGTATTTGCTCTTTTATTTTATTAAGGTTATTTTCTATTCTATTCTCATCCATTTTTATCCCTCCAAACATATATTGACTAGTTTTTTAAGCTTTTGTACAATCCTATATGACTTCATTTTGACTGCATCTTCTGTTTTATTGAGTATTAGCGATAATTCCTTGTTTGTCATATTTGAAAAATACTTTAGGTTTATGATTTCGACTTCCTCCTTTTGCAGACTGTATATTGATTTCTTTAGGCAATTCAGCTCCGCCTCTTTATCAAATTTATCCTCAAAAATATCTGGATAGGCGTATTGCTCAAGGCTTTCACCTATAGCTATATCTTTTTCCTTTTTATAGAAGTCGATAACTGTATTTCTTGCTATTGTAAAAAGCCACGATTTAGGACTAGCATTAAGGTTTCTGTACTTTTCATAGGCTTTTTTAAAAATGTCGCTGACAATATCATCTGCATCCCATCTGTTGCCCACTTTGAAATACACATACCTATACACATCATCAAAATAGCTTTCATACATATCTAAAAAATCATTTTGCACCATTAAACCTCCCTCCGTATATAAAGACGAATCAACCAAATCATAGTAACACTTTTTCCTTCTAATATAATAAAATAATTTACGTTAATTTAGAAAGAAATACTCAGTATGAGTGAACTTATATCTTTTTTCATAAAAATAATCTTTAAATCTTTTAACATCGTTAAATATCCCACAGAAAAAGTTTTATGATATAATCTATTTGACATGCTTAAATTTTTATGGGCAAGCATGGACGAGGGAGGGAGGAAATTGTTTATCTTATTTGACACGATTACAGACGAAAGTCAAAGAAAAAAAGTCGAAGATATATATGTAAAGTACAGCAGAGATATGTTTAAAGTGGCATACAACATTTTAAACGACTATCAATTGGCACAAGATGCGGTCCAATCTGCTTTTATAAATATTATCAATTATATCGAAAAAATTTCTGATTATGACTGTAACAAAATAAGAGCATTAGTTGTTATTATAGTTAGAAACATCTCAATAAATATGTACAATAAAATAAAGCGGCAAAAAAATTTATTTATTGAAGATGCGGATGAGTTTTTCCATGATGACTCAGAGCCGTTTGACGAGAAGGTAATAAATGATGACATTTTTAGAAGAGTATCTGAAAAAGTAAAAGAGCTAAAGACAGAGTACGCAGACATTATTTCTCTAAAATACTACTACGGATACTCTAATAAAGACATCGCAAATCTTTTAAACATCACAGAAGACAATGTAAGAGTAAGACTGTATCGCGCGCGGCAAAGCCTTAAAGATGCTTTATACCAGTATAAAGGAGATGTGGAAATATGAAAGACCTTTACGATGAAAAGCTAAAATCTGAAAGCAAAATATTTGAGGCATTGCTGGAATATGCAGGGGCTTGCCATGTAAACAACATAATTAATGATCTGGAAGAAGCCAATGGTGAAGAAATACCTTACCCTGAAGAATTAAGCATTAAAATTAGAAAGATGTTAATACATCACAAAAGAAAAGAAGCAGTCAAAAAATTCTTCACATCGGCAAAAATGATCTTCCCAAAAGTCGCGGTATTCTTCTTTGTGGTTTTTATTGGCTTCACTGTGGCAATGACGACTGTTTCTGCTTTTAGAGCTCGCGTCTTTAACCTCATAATTGAAATCAAAAAAGATTATACAGACATAAAATTAAAAGAAAACAATGAACCCAGTACGTCTTCTTCCACATCGCTGGTTCCATCCAACTGGGAAAATGAATATTATCTTTCATACGTGCCACATGGCTTCAAGATAAGCAAGGTAGAATCACAGGAGGTAACCAAAATCATTCAATACACAAATGACAAGGGCGATTTCATAATTTTCAGTCAAAGCTCTAACGAAAACACTGACATGATGGTTGACACGGAAAATGCTATAACACAAAAGATTGATATAAACGGCTATGAGGGCATCTTAGTTCAAAAAAACGGTTTAAACACTATCGTATGGCGTAAAGACAACAATTTATTCTCCTTAATGTCGAAAATCGATAAGAACGAACTTATAAAAGCTGCCAATAGCATCAAACTGAAAAAATAATTTATTTTAACTGTAACAAAATTAATGATTATTTGTCTAATATATATGGAGAAAAAACTAACATAGAGGGGATTTAATGTTGAAGAAGAATTTTGTTAAAGCATTTATTATAGTCTTTTTAATCGTAGTCGTAAACTATGCGATATTTTACGGCATATTTTCTCTGTATATGTCCATTCACCCATAATAAAAAGGAGCCTTGGTCATCCAAGGCTCTATAATCATACTTTTTTTAATAAATGGTTTCGGTTTTCACACCTTTGTAATCATTTTGTGCCAGCTTGCTGTGCCTATATCCATAAAACACATATACGACAATTCCCAACACAAACCATACTATAAACCTTATCCACGTCTCAAGAGGCAGTGAAACCATCAAAAATACAGTTGAAGCAATGGATAAGATAGGCACTAACGGAACAAATGGACATCTAAATTTTCTCGGAAGTTCAGGCTTTGTGTACCTTAAAACAATAACAGCTACCGATACAAGGACAAAAGCAAACATGGTTCCTATATTCACAAGCTTTGCAAGTTCATCGATAGAGAAAAATCCTGCAACAACTGCTGCAAATAGCGCAACTATTATCGTACTTGCAACAGGCGTCTTGTGCTTTTCATGAAGTTTTGAAAGAAATGGCGGTAAAAGTCCATCTCTTGACATAGCAAAGAATATCCTGGTCTGTCCATACATCATAACTAAAAGAACCGTCGTTATTCCTGCTATCGCACCAAAAGAAACTAATCCCGACGCCCAGTTTATGCCGAGGCTTGTTAGTGCAAATGCCACAGGTTCAGGCGTATTAAGCTTTGTATATGATACGACACCTGTAAGTATTGCAACGACGACTATATACAAAATTGTACTTATTCCTAAAGACCCTAAAATTCCTATAGGCATATCCCTTTCAGGGTTTTTTGTCTCCTCGGCCGCCGTCGACACAGAGTCAAACCCAATGTAAGCAAAAAATATTATTGCAGCGCCTGAAAATACTCCCTTCCATCCAAATGGTAAAAATGGCTTCCAGTTTGATGGATGTACATGCCATACAGCGACAGCTATAAAAAACAATATCACCATTACTTTAAATATAACAGCAATATTATTTAGTATCGAACTTTCTTTTGTTCCAAAAAGTAGAATTATTCCCAAAAGCAATACTATGCCTATAGCCGGTAGATTTATTATTCCACCAGGTGCAGAGCTTGCCGAATTTGCAGCCCATACAGGTATGTTAATGCCAAAGCTGTGAAGCAAACTTGTAAAGTACCCTGACCAACCTAATGCAATGGCAGGTATAGCGAATGCATACTCCAATATCAAGTCCCATCCTATTATCCATGCGAATATTTCACCAAGTGCCACATAACTATAGCTATACGTAGATCCTGCTGCAGGAAATGTAGATGCAAACTCCGCATAACTTAGCGCAGCAAACGAGCATGCAATACCTGAAAGAACAAATGACAATATAAGACCTGGTCCTGCATATTTTGCAGCCGCAACGCCAGTCAATACGAAAATACCTGTGCCAATTATTGCGCCAATGCCAAAGAGAATAAGGTCAAACCATGATAGCGATTTTTTCAATGCGTGCTTTTTGTCCTGTGTGTCATCTATTATCATGTCAAGAGATTTTTTTCTTAATATATTTAAATTACCAGTGTTTTCCTTGCGAGCCATCTTATATTTATCCCCCCAGTTTTAATTAGATTTAATTATTTTAGATTGATTATTTAAAATAGGATATTTTATTTTATTATAATTAAAATTATATTGAGCCGCAAATAACTTTTTCACAACTATTAAAATTTTTTCGCAAAAACAAAAGACGCTTACGCGTCATTTTTTCGGCGGCCTTGGCCCAAAATACTGATAATATGTGGTTTTTATCATGCCATTGTATAGCTTCCTTCTTTTGCTTGCATCCCTTCCAAAAAGTTTTTCAAAATTTTCATGCGATGTTATTATATAGTAGGACCACGTATCAAGCCTCGTAAATACTCTTCCCATCTCCCTATACAATTTCTCTACCTCTTTTAATTCCCCCATCCTTTCTCCGTAAGGCGGATTGCAGACTATTATCCCATACTTATCATCGGTTTTCAGATCTTTCAAAGATCGCTTTGAAAATTTTACATAGTCACTGACACAAGCCTTTTTAGCATTGTCTATGGATAATTTCACTGCATCTTCATCGGCGTCATATCCATTTATGTTTAGTTTTACATCTTTTTTGATTAAATCAAAAGCTTCATTTCTCACGTCAGTCCACAGCTTTTTTGGTATCTGTCTCCATTTCTCCGATGCAAATTGTCGATATAGCCCAGGAGCCATATTTGCACCAATTAACGCTGCTTCAATAGGTATAGTTCCTGATCCGCAAAATGGATCCATAAGTGGTCTATCGTACCTCCAATAGCTTAGCATTATCATGGCGGACGCCAAAGTCTCCCTTAAAGGCGCCACATTTGACACAGCTCTATATCCTCTTTTATGAAGTCCCTCTCCACTTGTGTCTATCATCAGTACGGCTTTGTCTTTCATTAATGAAAATTTTATCTTGTATATTGGACCATCTTCCTCAAACCACTCTCTTTTGTACTTCTTCTTAAGCCTTTCAACTACCGCTTTTTTCACTATCGACTGGCAATCAGGCACACTAAAAAGCTTCGACTTAAGAGAGTATCCATCGACGGGAAACTGTCCATTTTCAGGAATCCACTCTTCCCACGGCAAAGACTTTACACCTTCAAAAAGCTCATCAAAAGTAGTAGCCGTAAATTCACCAACTTTAATGTATACCCTCTCAGCAGTCCTTAACCACAAATTTGACTTACATATAGCAGATATATCACCACTAAATGTAACTTTACCATCTTCTACTTTTACATCATCATAGCCTAAAGATCTTATCTCATCAGCCGTCACTGATTCGATTCCAAAAAGTGTAGGCGCTATCAATTCAATCTTTGACATATCACTATCTCCCATTTATTAATTCCAAATTTATTAATTCCAATATTATATTATTGCACTAAATCCCTTTAATCACATCGCCACATTGTCTTAAATGCTGCAGAGAATGAAAGCTCTATCTAAACTATCTACATCTTCAACAATATCAAATTTTCTATTCATTACGTTAACTCTTTTAAATCCAGCCATTTTTAATTCATTTACAACTTCGTCTAATGAAAAACTCATTTCGTGAACTGTTTCTTCATATTCTTCATACAGCCTTCCTTCTTTCTTTAAAAAGGCGGTAAATGTTATAAAAGCATTATCTCCAAAAGATATGCTTTTGGAAATATAGTAATCACCGTTTGGATACTTCCTTATATGGATATTATTCCAATTATCGCTTAAATCTTTCAATGTGTTCATGTCAAACATGAAAACTCCCTTTTCGTTAAGATGTCTTTTAACACAATTAAACATAGATTTCCACTTTTGAAAATCCGTCATGTGATTTATAGCATCAAATGTGCAAGTTATAAGGTCGAATTTCTTGCCTAAATCAAAATCGCTCATATCGCCAAGATGAAACTTTATATCGTAACCATACTTTCTACAATTTTCAACTGCCTTCTTAAGCATTTCCTCAGATAAATCAAGGCCTTCTACATTTATGCCATCTCTTAAAGCGCCTATGCAAAAAACCCCAGTTCCACATGCCAAATCCAACATAGTCTTAATATTAAAACCAGATTTGTCTAAAAATCTTTTAAAATCTGGCCACAACTCCTTAGCATAGGAATCCCAGCCTAATCTATCGTAAAATTTAGCAAATTCGTCGTACATAAAAACACCTCTTAATTATTTTTTTATCATTCTTCTATATTATATTATCACAATGCTTAAGTCAATTTTGTTATTCAATAACTGTGTGTTATAATATTAACACGTGCAAATAACTATATTTAATAAATAATTATTATCCAAGAGGTGAAAATAGTTGAAACCATTATCCATAGAAGATAAAAATATTTTTGATGAATACTTTTGTGCATATCCACCAGAAATATCAGAATACACATTTACAAATCTCTTTATGTGGAATCATGTTTACGACATTAAATATGAGATAATCGATGGGTGTCTTTTGATTGCTTCAGGCAATAATGTATTTCCTCCTGTAGGTCCATCTGAAAATACATTAAATGCACTGGAAAAATTTTGTGAAATGCTTAAAAAAGATTACTCTGAAATCAATCTAACTCGCTTTGACAATGATTCTGCCACTAAGATTAGAGAAAATTTTAATGTTGAGATGGAACCAGATGAAGACAATTTTGACTACGTGTACAATACACAAGACCTTATCAATCTTTCTGGTAGAAAATATCACAATAAAAAAAATCATATAAACAAATTTATGAGAACTTATGATTATGTTTTGGAAGAACTTCGCAGTGAAAATGCTTTAGAATGTTTAAATTTTACTGAAAAATGGATTTCCTTAAAAGACATAGAGGAAAATCCTGGAATACTAAAGGAATTTGATGCGATAAAAAAAGTTCTGGAAAACTACGATTTTTTTAATGTAAAAGGAATTGTATTAAAGATAAACGGAAAAATAGAAGCATATTCATTCGGAGAAAAATTAAATCCAGAAACGGCAGTGACTCACATAGAAAAGGCAAACCCAGAGATTAAAGATGCGTACGCATTTATAAACATGTGTTTTGCTAAGCTAATGTCTGAGTACAAATATATAAACAGGGAACAAGATTTGGGAATCCCAGGGCTTAGATATGCAAAGAAGTCATACCACCCTGCAAAGATGATATTGAAATTCAAAGGAAAGTTGCAAATTTAAAACTTTAATAGATTGAATTATTATAATTTTTGTATTATAATGTGCATAACATTATTTTTGGGAGGTGCCATAAATGTCTAAAAAGATGGATATAGTCGAGCTTCTTCATGAAAACAGCCGTTTGACAGACAAGCAAATATCCGTAATCACCGGGCTCAGCGAAGATGAAGTAAAGGATATAGTAAAAAGCCTTGAAGAAGAAAAAGTTATATTAAAGTACAGCACATTGGTCAATTGGGAAAAAACCGAAAAGGAAGTAGTGCGAGCACTTATTGATGTAAGAGTCACACCACAGCAAGGGCAAGGTTTTAACGCTATTGCTGAAAGAATTGGACAATACGATGAAGTAAAATCTGTCTCTTTAATCTCTGGCGGATACGATCTATCAGTAGAAGTAGAAGGCAAAACCATGAAGGAAATAGCTATTTTCGTGGCGGAAAGACTGGCTCCTATTGACGGTGTACTAAGTACAACTACACATTTCATACTTAAAAGATACAAACAAGATGGGGTGTTTTTTACAGACGGTCCCGAAGACAAAAGATTGGTGGTAACACCATGAGCAATAAATACATTTCAGATGTAGTAAAAAACATCCCTCCCTCTGGAATAAGAAAATTTTTCGACCTTGTTACAAATTCTCGCGATATTATCTCTCTCGGTGTTGGCGAACCAGATTTTGTGACGCCATGGACTGTGCGAAAAGAAGCCATAGATGTGCTTGACAGAGGTGCTACTACATACACATCAAACCTTGGACTCTTAGAATTAAGAGAAGCCGTATCATTCTTTCTAAAAAATCATTACGGCTTAAATTACGATCCTGAAAATGAAATAATGATAACCGTAGGCGCCAGCGAAGCCATAGACTTAGCACTTAGATGCCTTATAAATGATGGCGATGAAGTTTTAGTGCCTGTACCAAGCTATGTCTCTTATTCACCTTGCATAGAGCTTACAAGAGGGGTGCCAGTATACGTACCTACCTATGAAGAAAACAATTTTATAATAACACCTGATGATCTGAAATCAAAAATAACCAGTAAGACAAAAGCACTTATACTGCCATATCCAAATAATCCCACAGGTGCTATCATGAAAAAAGAGGATTTAGAAGCTATAAAAGGCATAATAATAGAACATGATTTGATAGTCATTTCCGACGAAATATACAGCGAACTTACTTATGATGGAAAGCATGTAAGCATAGCTTCACTGCCTGATATGAAAGAAAGGACTATCGTTTTAAACGGCTTTTCAAAAGCTTTTGCCATGACAGGTTGGAGATTGGGATACATAGCAGCGGAGCATAGCTTCATAGAGGCTATGAATAAGATTCACCAGTATACGACAATATGCGCTCCCATAATGGCACAATACGCAGGCATAAAAGCGATATACGAGTGCGAAGACGATATAGAAAAGATGCGTAAAACTTACGATCAAAGAAGGCGCCTCATAGTAAATAGCTTCAGAGAAATAGGATTTGACTGTTTTGAACCAAAGGGAGCTTTTTATATATTCCCTTCAATTAAAAAAACAGGCCTTTCATCACAAGAATTTTGTGAAAGGCTTTTAAAAGAAGAAAAAATAGCCGTCGTACCAGGAGATGCGTTCGGTCCTGGAGGAGACGGATTCATAAGGGTATCTTATGCGTATTCTATCGATAAGATTATGAAAGCCCTTGAAAGAATAGAAAGCTTTGCTAAGAGAGTGCTTTAAAAAAGTAGGTTACCCTACTTTTTTTGCTTTACTGCAGAAAATTTAGGACAACTGGAAGAACAACTACCGCAGTTGCATTGTCCAGAAGCACTTTTCTTTATGTTTTTATAAAGAATAAACACCGCTGCCGTCACTATTGCTATAGTTGCAATCACTTCAATAATCATATGACCACTCCTTTTATTAAAATATTCTCAAAATTAAATTTCCGCCATTGTAAACTATAAATGAAACTACCCAAGCTAAGACCAACTGATATGCCACAGAGAATGCTGCCATCTTTCCACCGTATTCTTTTTTCATTGTGGCAATTAGAGATATACACGGTGTGTACAAAAGCACAAAGACGAGAAAGCTAATAGCTGAAATCGGCGTAAAAACTGTCGGCAAAATCTTTGTCAAATTTCCGCCGTATATAACCCCCATAGTTCCTACTACCACTTCTTTTGCCATTATTCCTGTAAGAAGTGATACTGAATTTTGCCATGAAGCAAAACCTAATGGTATAAAGATAGGACTTATGAATCTCCCTATATATGCGATAAAGCTTTTGTCTATTTCCGTCATACCTGAAAAATTAAAGTTTGATAAAATCCAAACAATTATAGACACAGAAAAGATTATAGTACCTGCTTTTTTTAAGAATCCCTTGCCTTTTTCCCACGTGTGTACTGCCAATGACTTAAGTTCAGGCAACTTATACTCAGGAAGTTCTATTATAAACGGCTCATCATCTTTCTTGAATATGGTATTTTTGAAAAGTATGCCTACGAAAAATGCCATAATGACGCCTAATGCGTATAAAGATGCAACAACCAAAGCTTCGTGGCCTTTAAACAAAGCACCAGCCATAACCAGATAAATAGGCAACCTTGCATTACAAGACATAAGCGGCAAAAGAAGAGCCGTCATCTTTCTGTCTTTTTCACTCTCTAAAGTTCTCGTTGACATCACTCCAGGAACATTGCATCCAAAGCCAATTATAAGTGGAATAAACGCCTTTCCGGATAACCCCATTTTCCTGATTATCTTGTCCATTAAAAAAGCTACTCTTGCCATATATCCGCTGTCTTCTAAAAACGATATACACAAAAACAAGGCTAAGATTACAGGAAGAAATACTATTACCGATCCTACGCCGCCAATAATGCCGTCAACGATAAGTGACTTAAACCAGCCATTTGCACCAGATAGCAATATGTTAACATGCGGTACAAACCAAACATTGACAAAACTGTCCAGTAAATCTGCCAATGGTTGGCCAACCCAGCTAAAAGTAAACTGAAAAATTAAATATATGATGGCTATAAAAATCGGATAAGCCAAAAATTTATTTATTAGGATTTTATCTAATCTCTCTGTGATAGTAACTGTATTTTCAGATGTGTACGTAACACACTGTGATAAAATGCCTTCTATATATTTATACGTTTCAGCTTCACTTTTAAAGCGTGTATCGTCACGATAATGATTTTCATTATCATTGATTGCTTTTGAAAAAATGTCATTCACTAAAAGTTCCTTAATCTCGTCTACACCCTTTCCTTTTGAAGCCACAATAGGAACAACCATGACACTAAGTAATTTAGACAATTCTACATAATCAATCTTTATTCCTTTTTTCTCGGCAACATCAACCATGTTCAATATCAATATGATAGGTATGTTGAATTCTTTAAGTTGCATAGTTAAGTACAAATTTCTCTTAAGATTTGAAGCATCTACTATATTTAATATAAAATCAACATGACCGCTTTCCAGAAAAGACTTGGAAATTTTCTCTTCATTGGAGTAAGTGTCCATTGCATAAATGCCTGGCAAGTCGACAATTTTTACATTGTCATTTATAAAGCCTTCTTTTTTTTCAACGGTGACACCAGGCCAATTGCCTACGTGCTGGTTTAATCCAGTAAGCAAATTAAAAAGAGTTGTCTTGCCAACATTGGGATTGCCAATCAAAGCGGCGGTTGTCATTCGTTTTGAATCAGTAACTGCCATACGCCCCCTCCTTCAATTTCTTAAATAACGTCTTTTACAACGATATTCTTTGCATCTCTTTTTCTAATTGCCAAATCAAAACCCATAAAATTTATTATTATAGGATCTCCTAAGGGCGCAAAGCTTTTGACTTTTACTTTTACGCCTTCATTTGCTCCAAGGGCACGCAATCTTTTGGCTAACTTTTCGTCACCTAAAATACCACTTACTAAAGCCGTTTGCCCTGGTCTTAAGTCGTATACGCTCATCATTACCACCCCTTCATTGATAATCATTCTCAATTCCTGATTCTATGATACTATATATTCCCCTTCGTGTCAATAAAATATAAAAATAATATTTATCATATCTTTATAAATCTATGCCATATCTTAAGAATTTGATTTTCAAGGGGATCCAAAATGCCTTTTAGATATTTCACAAGCTTGCTCATCAAAAATCCTATGACAAATCCAGCCACAACATCCACAGGATAGTGAACTCCAACATATACTCTCGCTATAAGCAGTAAAACCGTCAAAACCATCATGATAGCACCAATAAGCTTATTTCCTTTTAACTGAGTGAATGCAATGGCAGAACCTCCTGATAGGTGATCACTTGGAAAAGACGCATCACTTGGATGTTTAACAAGCAAATTCACTTTATGTGTAACAAAAGGTCTTGGTTCAAAGTAAAATCTTGAAATGATAAAATTCGCGCTCAATGCTATGACTGCAGCAAAGAACTCCTCAATTGATACCTTTTTCCCATCATCTCCTCCAATAAACCATTGAATAACCATCAGCAGCCCATATATAATAGGAGAATACAAAGCAATAAATATCATCACCTTATCTAATACAGTGTAATGACCTGCAAATCCATTGATAATTTGAAAAATAGCGTAATTCATTTTCATCACCTCGTATTAAGATTTTAACCTTCAATTCTTAAAATAAAATTAGATGCAGATTAAAAAATAATTAAAATTTCTTGACAAACGGGATAAACAATTATATAATCCTAAATAGTAAAATATTCTTATTTAGAAGGAATGAGGGATTATGACAAAGGAAGATATTTTAAAAACCATAAAATCCAACAACTTTAAGATAACTCCCCAAAGAGAGCTTATCATAAACATAATGCTAAATTCCAATGGTTACTTATCTGTAAGGGAAATCTACGAAAAAGTAAAAAGTTCATTTCCACAAGTAAGTTTAGATACTGTATACAGAAATTTAAGTCTTCTAAAAGATATAAATGTATTAAGTGAAGCAACTATAGGCAACAATATTATGTATGAAATCCACAAAGACATGCATGAACATATAATGAAATGTCTAAAATGCGGCAAAATCTTTGAACTTAATATATGTCCAATAGATCTTTGCCGAAACAAACTGGATGGTTTTGAAGTCGTAGACCACAAAATCGAAATCACTGGATACTGCAAAAATTGCAAAAATCACGAGGAGGATAGAAAATGAAAAAATTTATTTCAATTTTTTTGATAGTTTTGATAGTGTTTAGCTTGACGTCATGCAATACGAAAATTTCAAAAAAACCCAGCAAATTAGCTGTATATGCAACATTTTATCCTTTATATGATCTTACAAAAAAAATAGCCGGTGATAAAGCAACAGTCCAAAACATAATACCGCCAGGCGTGGAGCCACATGATTGGGAACCTACGACAAAACAGATAGCAGACATAGAAGGGGCTTCTCTCGTCGTGTATTTAGGACTTGGCATGGATTCATGGATAAGCAAAGTAGAATCATCTGTATCAGGACCCAAATTTGTAGAAGTGTCAAACGGTATTGATGCTATAAAAGTCGGAAATGCTGTAAATCCGCATGTATGGCTTTCTCCAAAAGAAGCACAGATATTGGCGAAAAATATAAAAGATGCTTTGGTAAGTGCTGACAATAAAAACGCAAAATACTACGAAGATAACTATAATACTTTGTTAAATACATTAAAGCAGTTAGACAGTGAATACACTGAAAAACTTAAAAACACTAAGACAAAGACGTTTATAGTATACCACAGCGCCTTTGATTACATAGCAAGAGATTACGGTTTAAACCAAGTATCTATTGTCGGTATGAGCGAAGAAGCTGAAGCAAGTCCCGCTAAAGTCGCTGAAGTCATACAGCTTATAAAAAAAGAAAATATCAAGTACATCTTTACAGAGCCATTGACATCACCTAAGCCTATTCAATCAATTGCCAGCGAAACAGGTGCAAAAGTACTTCCATTAAATACTATTGAAGGGCTTACTAAAGATGAAATGAAGAAAGGATACGATTATATAAAATTGATGCAGCAAAACTTAGACAATCTTCAGAAAGCATTAAATTATTAATTTAACGAAAGGGATTTTTATGAGTAAAATTGTTGAACTTAAAGATGTCAGTTTTTCTTACGATGATAAAAAGGTGCTTAATAATATCAATCTAACTATTGATGATGGCGAATTTGTTGGCCTTATCGGGCCAAATGGCTCAGGCAAAAGCACTCTCGTAAAGATCATGATAGGAGATCTTACGCCATCATCAGGCGAAGTCCTTATAAACGGGATAAACGTAAAGGACATAAAAAAAAGATCCATAATAGGATATGTCCCACAAAAATCTTATTCTTTCAACGCTTCATTTCCGGCAAGCGTGAAAGAAGTCGTATCGATGGGGCTTTACGGGAAATTAGGGCTATTTAAAAAACTTTCCAAAGACGACTGGGAAATTGTAAATAACGCTTTAAAGACTGTCGACATGATTGATTACAAAGACAGGCTTATCGGAAATCTGTCTGGAGGCCAACAGCAGAGGGTATTTATAGCAAGAGCGCTTGTCAGCGATCCTAAGATTTTATTTTTAGATGAACCTACAACAGGCATAGATGCAAAATCAGAAGACACGCTTTACAAAATACTTGATACTTTAAATAAACAAAATAAAATAACGATTATCATGGTCACTCATGATGTATGGGCCATATCCGACAAGGTATCTCGAATCGTATGCATGGGAAATGGCAGACTATATGATAGATGCGACACTTTAGACTTCTCAAAAAAAGAATTGGCTGAAATATACGGATACCCTGTCAAACTGGATATGCACCATCACCAAAGTGAAAATATCAATAATCGACTTTAGATTGAGGTGTTATAATGCTTAATATTTTTACATACGACTTTATGATTAGGGCATTTCTTGCAGGCGGATTTATATCGATAATAGCCCCATTGGTAGGCAGTTTCTTGGTATTAAGAAGGCTCTCACAGATGGGTGATACATTATCTCACGTAGCGTTGGCAGGCGTAGCAGCAGGATTTCTCATAGGTATAAATCCTACAATAGGCTCTATAATCTTTGTGGTACTGTCATCTTTCGGAATTGAACGCTTGAGAAAATCCTACTTTAGATATTCGGAAATATCTATTGCAGTTGTCATGTCTGCAGGAATGGCAATCGCAGTAATACTTTTAAGTTTATCCAGCGGAAGTCCTGCAAACATAATGAATTACCTTTTTGGAAGCATAATATCAATTAACAACACAGACGTTTTGATTTCATTCATACTAAGCATTGTTATAATAGCTGTTATTTACATCTTCTACAAAGAGCTTTTGTACATTACATTTGACGAAGAAGCCGCTTTGATATCAGGTATTCCTGTCAACATGGTTAATATAATATTTACCATGATTGTGGCCATAACTGTAGCAGTATCCATGAGAATAGTGGGAGCTTTGTTGGTATCGGCATTGATGGTAATACCTGCAGCAGCCAGCCTTAAAATCGCCAAAAACTTCAGACAGACCATTTTTTACGCCATACTGTTTTCCTTCATATCTGTATTCGCAGGCATAATACTGTCTTTTTATCTAAATCTCTCGCCTGGCGGCAGCATTGTAATAGTTTCTCTCATAATCATGGGTTTAGCAAGTATAAAGAAGGCAGGTAACTAACCTGCTTTTTTTGTTTTTATCTGGGATAATAAAATGTACTGATTTTAAGATTTTCGTTTAAGTCTTTCTCTATTGGCTATATCTTAAAAATATATATCCCACATACAAAAACAACAAAGTAGCAATCACATCTATTATATTAGACATATTTGCAAAAAGCTCTATATCCATAGATACAATAGATTTAATGATGGCAATAATGCAAAATAAGCCAATGATGATAAATAATATCCCGACAATTTTTAACAATCTCTTTTTTAATTCCAACTCCTAAAACCTCCTAACTAAAAAAAATCCATTAATATATCAACAAAAATTTATGGGAAATACACATTTTGCTTTAAATATATTTTTTTACTATTTATTTCTACAGCATTATTATATAATTTTTTTATTGTTATATCGTACATATGATGCTTCTTATATAAATTTTTAACAAGCAAAACACCTTTTATGACTTCTTTTTCCTGTCTAACTGTTATTCCAAAATCCGTAGTTGCACCGTAATTTGATCTATAAACTATAACGGAGCTTGATTCAAACCTAATATTATGAATTGGCATAAATGCTTCATTTACATTAAGAGTAATAGTGGCAAATAAAATAATTGCTACAATTGTTGCACTTATCACTATTAATATTATTGAAACCACACTATTCACTACCTTTGCAGAAATATGTTTAAATCTAAAGCCATTTATTAACAATATCAAAGGTATTATCTGGATACATAAAGAAAAAATATCGTTTAATCTTAAAGACTTAAATCTTATAAAAGGATAAAAGTAATCTAAGTTCAATATCCATATAATATAAATAGCCAATAGAACTATATGAATAATGTATTTATTATTTCGAACTAAACTATTCACTAATATCACCTGTCTTTTATGCTGAATTCAATATCATTCTTTCCAATCTAAAACAGATGGAAAAATGCCGGGAAAGATCTTTCTGATTTTGTTATTAGTCACATTTATAATAACGACATCTGCATGACCCGCATAGTACATTGCTCCTATCAAGTAGTTTCCATCAGATGAAGGCTTATAAGGAAGAAGACCGATAGAATTTACCCTTACAGATTTGCGATGACTTCCATTAATCTCTTCTATATACACTACATTTCTGACATTTCCTCTTTGATACGCTAAAAACTTTTTATTATATGATAGTGATGGATAAGCTGCATCTTTTTTAAAAACATAAGTTTTGTTATTGCTTATTTTATATGCCATAATATTTAAACTCTCACTATTATCTACCTCCGTAAATAAAACCGTATCTGAATCGAGCCAATCGTATCCGGGAAGCAAAAGCTTTGCAATGACAATTGATTTTTTAGTATCCAAATCATAATAAGTCAATTTGTCTTTTTGTGTAAAACTAATAGCGTTTTTATCTGGAACAAATTTAGGATAACGGACGTTTTCTCCTGTATATAATAGTTGTCTGTTTGCAAAACCTGTACGCTGATATTCATTTATCTTATAAATTTCGTTATCAATGACAGCAATCAAGTTATTTCCATTATTTGCATCATACTGGACATCGTAAAATATATTCCTGATTTCATATTTTTTGTTATTTTTAATATCGTATATTAAAACGGGAAATGATGGAGCTTCACCTTCCATAAGCATGATTTCACCTTTTAATCCATAAAAGCTTTTATAATATTGAAATACACTGAGTAAAACTATGAAGATTATTATGCTCATGAGGATAATTACAAATATTGATATTGTCTTTTTTATTGCAATCACATCCTTTCCATGTTTGCAATACTTATCAATTGGATTAAATTTATTTTACAAATTCATTCTCTCACAATATAAAACAAATTTCTAAGGAATTTGTTACAGTTTTTTATAAAATTTTTTTCAAAATAAAAAAGACCATTAAAGGCCATTAATACATTTTCCACATATCTTGGTTCTACAAGTCTAAAAGATATCATAATTTTTGTTCATCAACTGTATCTTACCATTATATATCCTAAATATAGCATCAATATGGTGATAATAATATTCTCTATATCATTTATGCTAAAAGAAAACTTGGCATATTCTATTTTCATCACAAACCCAAACGCATTCCATAGCCCAACCAATATTAAAAGCACTCCGCCGATCCTGAATTTCCACTTGCCGCGATCCATTAAACATCCCCCTTATTATAATAACAAAACAAAATTATAATTTCCTAAATTATACATCACAAACCTATAACATTCAATTGCATTTTAAAAGGCAGGTTAAAATCCTGCCTTATTAATTAGAATACTCAAACACTTCTGTTTCTTTTGATGTGAAGATGTCAATTGGCAACACCCAAAAGCCTCCATTTCCATCTATGTCTATTCCTGATGATTTTTTGTATGCGGACCATGGTACTTTTGAGCAATACCAGTTTTCATCATCGTTTTTGTCAGCCCTCCAATTGTATGGCTTTCCAACAAACTTTGACACTTCATCGACAGCTTTTACTCTTTCTTCTATTGTGGCCTTTGGAACTGTCAGCCCCCATGCCTCACTGAAATTTTCTCTGTAAAACCTTATTGTCTCATAAATCACGCCTTGGTCTGGTTCTGCCGTCAATAGGCATTTATCGTCGATGCTTCCATGATATCTCCTGCTGTCAAATATCGCAGCATGTCTTATTGCACCTTGCACGTGAAAACCCGGACTTGTAGCAACTATTATGTCTCCAATTGTAAACTTGTCGAATGATATACTGTTTTTATAAACAATCTTTTCACTGCTTCTTGAAGGAAATTTCACACCAAATACTTCTTCAGAGTTGATATTTTTAATTAAATCGTATAAACTTACATAAAATTTATTTACTTCTCCTGCATCAAATGGTTTTGATATCATGATAGCTCCATTTAAGGTGAGAAATCTTTTATAAAAGTCCTCCTTTTTAAAGAGGTTTTTCCTCTTTAAGTTTTCTTTAAAATTAAACTCTTCAATATCCACACCAGATATTTCAATCTGTTTCGGCATTTCACTGCTACTTGATAGATACTTACTGTTAGGCAGTATGAGCATTCCTACATCCCCCTTCTTCATAATCTATGCTGTCATAGAAGGGTTTTGTGCATGTCTCATTTAACAATATCAAATACCATTTTTATTGCGTACGCAATAGCAACACATATGAGTATAGGTCTAATCAATTTTGCGCCATTTTTTATTGCTACTTTCGTGCCAAATCTGGCACCAATTATCATAGCTACTGCCATAGGAATTGCTGCAGAATAAATTATCTTACTGCTTATAGCAAATAGAACTAATGATGTAACATTGCTTACAAAATTAAGTATCTTCCCATTTCCAGCGCTTATTCTAAAATCATACCCCAGTAATATTATAAATAAAAAAATGTAAAAAGAGCCTGTGCCAGGTCCAAAAAAGCCATCATAAAAGCCCAAAACTATTGATATAATAAGTCCAATTGCTATCGTCTTTTTATTAACACCTTTAAAATTATTTACATTACCAACATTTTTCGATAGCAATGTATATATTGCAACAAATATCATCAATATTATTATGATGATTCTCAACTTTGAACTGTCCAATGACAAAACCGCTTTAACACCTAAAATTGCTCCTAGTAATGTCCCGAAAACAAGGTATTTCAATAAGTTGATATCATATACTTTGTATTTTATGAAAGTCATAGAGCTTGTAAAAGACGCACAAGTCGATGCAAATTTATTAGTCCCAAGAGCATATGCAGGAGGTACCCCTAAAACCATAAGCCCAGGAAGGCTTATTATGCCTCCTCCACCTGCTATAGAATCAATAAATGCAGCAATAAATCCTATTACACATAATGACAGTACATATTTTAATGACAAGATATCTTCCCCCAAAATACATGGCGTAATTCTATATAGAACTTTTAATGCTAAGTAACAGGTCTTTAACCTCTTTATAGTTAGACATCGTAAATACCATTTGCTTTATCTTGGATGCTCCGCGGATACCTTTTAGATACCATGCTATATGCTTTCTCATCTCCAATATTCCTATTTGTTCACCTTTGTATTCTATCATCATGTCAAGATGCCTTAAAATCATGTCAATCTTTTCACTTACGGTCGGCTCTGGCAGAATTTCACCTGTATTTAGATAGTAAAGTATTCTTTTGAAAATCCATGGATTCCCTTCTGCCCCTCTGCCAACCATCACTGCGTCACAGCCTGTCTCGTCTATCATCCTTTTTGCATCTTCCGGTGAAAACACATCTCCATTGCCTATTACAGGTATTTTTAGATTATCCTTGACTTTCTTTATTATATCCCAGTCAGCATTGCCTGAGTAAAACTGTTCTCTCGTTCTGCCATGAACCGCTACAGCTTTTACGCCGCAATTTTCAGCCATCTTAGCAATCTCAACAGCATTTACATGCGCATCGTCCCATCCTTTCCTTATCTTTATAGTTACAGGCTTAATAGAGTTTTTCACTACCGCTTTAATCACGCTTTCTGCCAAATCAGGTTTAAGCATTAAAGCCGAACCATCACCGTTTTTTACTATCTTAGGCGTTGGGCAGCCCATGTTTATATCTATCACCTTTGCACTTGATGTATTTAATCTTTTTGCTATTTCACCCATTATATAGGGATCAGAACCAAATATCTGAAGCGCCACATTTTCATCATCATCTATGTCTGTAAGGAATTCTGTATTCTCGCTGCCATAGTAAAGGCCTTTAGCGCTGACCATTTCAGTGTATGTAAATCCACAACCCATCTCACTGCATATACGCCTATAAGGCTTATCTGTGACACCTGCCATAGGCGCCAAAAACACATTGTTTTTGATTTCTACGTCTCCTATGTACAACTTCCTCTTCATTCCCTTCTTGCTAAGTCCACATTATCATATTTATTCTCCTATTATTCTATCATTATATTTGTCACTATCCAACTGACTTTTATGCTGTTTATGTATGGCAAAAGGGAAAGCTGCCATCTTAAAGCTTTCCCTTTTTGCTAAGTTTATCTTTCTATTTTGTGTATTTTGCGTAAACAAATCCGTATATGCCGTTATACTGAACCTTATACCATCCGTCGTATTCGCCGACTACTTTTAATTCATAGCCGTACGGTACTGCTCCTATTTTTAACGCGCTTATGGAATTATTTAATCTGACATTAAGTCCGTCTTTAGCAGTCACCTTCACCGATTTTAATACGGTTACATTTGATAAATCTGGGGACGAAGCTACATACTTGCCGTATACATAACCTGTCTTTCCATTGTAGTCAATTTGATACCAGCCATTATTTTCGCCTACTATGTTGATAGATTGTCCAGCCATTAATACGCCTATAACTTTGTAATTTGTACCAGTACCTAAGCGCACATTTAAAGCTGACGCTGTGACAATGCCTTTACTTACAACATTTCCTTCTGAAACTGGTGTCTTAGATATCGTCCAGTAATTGTCGACAACGGGATCTATAGTTCCTTTCATCTTTATATAACTTATCATCAAGTTTCTTACCTGTCCATCATCACCATAAGCTTTAGCTGAGTCAAAGACTATCACAGGATTTGTTATGCCTGCTGCCTTCATGAAACCTCCGCCGCCATTAAATCTGTAATTGTTTATTGCAACTGTAAACACATCGTCGTCTTTCACCGGTTTACCATTTACCGTAAGGTTCTTAATCCTGTTTCCGACAGGCTGTGTAAGATCTATCGTGTAACTTGCTCCATAAAGCTGATCAAGGTTGTAATCCGGTATATTGAGGGTCTTATCCTTTGTTATAGGATCATCTGGAGATTTAACCTGCTGATAATAGCGGGCAGACCATTCCATCCAATCCTTTAACTGTTTGCCAGTCATCTTTATTCCATATAAATAATTTTCAAACACATATACACTCATCATGTCTTGTATTGTAACATCGCCTTTTAATATCTGAGCAGTGCTACTTAATGGTGCAGCTATTGAAAGATCTGTCTTTGCATAGTATTTTTGCACCTTGTTTATAAGATCCATCAAGGCCGTTTCCTTTGTCAACTGATCTTTCCCTAAGAAGTCACCAGAAGCTGTGCCTATCTTTGTTCCTACGTATTTGAGCGTCGCTTCTTGGTATGGCTCTGCAAGCTGCATTATGTTTTCATCAGGCTGTATAGAGCTATCCATTGCGACAGCTTTACTTGTCTTGCTGTCAATTACCCATTTCCCATTTTCATCTTTAGATAAGTTGAAATCTATCCTTGAAACGTATTGCCCCCATTTGCCTGGCTCTGTCACTATTACATCTTTGCCTTCTGGGTTTTTAAATGTATCCATTTGTATTACAGCATGTGTATGGCCCGCTATTATCGCATCTATCCCATTTACACCTTGAGCTACAGCTTTTACCTGATTTTCCGGTATAGTATCTGATGGGCTCTCCTCACCGGAGTGCATAGCAACAACAACTATGTCTGCGCCAGCAGCTCTCACTTTAGGCACCCATTTATTTGCCTCTTCTACAAGATCATTGAATTTAAGCCCTGCATAATGAGATTTGTCCTCCCATGAAGGAATTTCTTTTGTTGTAAGTCCTAATATGCCTACTTTAACATCGCCCATAGGTGTAGTTATCGTCTTGATGTAGTACGGCTCTACAAAGTTGGCACCATCATCTTTGTAAGTATTTGCAGACAAGACATGAATGTTTTCTTTCTCCATATCAGCGATTACTCTGTTTAATACATCCAATCCATAATTAAATTCGTGGTTGCCTAATGTCCACGTATCGTAGTGCATAGCACCCATAGCTTTTGCCATCGGATATTCAGTCTTCGTGTCAATTTTATCGTAGTAGTATGAAAGTGGCGTGCCTTGAATCGTATCACCATTGTCTACTAATACGACGTTTGGATTTTCAGACCTTACTTTGTCAACATAACCTGCCACTTTCGCAAGGCCCTGATTAGCTTCTTTTGCACTGCTGTAGTCCCATGGTACCAGATTCCCATGTACGTCAGATGTGGCTAAGACTGTTATAGTCGTCTCATTAGAAGCTATCATTGTAGCTGGAGATATCCTATTGTCTATTTTTGCCGTTATATGACCTTGTGCTTTTACAGCATCGATAAATGCATCTCTCACCAATTTCTGCGTATCTATGTAAGATTTCTGTACATCGGGATCAGTAAATTCTGTAAAACCATCTCCTCCAGTTCCCATGAAATTATTGGTCGCTACAAGATATCTTGCATTCATATCTATTGGTGTACCATCAGATTTCTTCATGTCAAATACTCTATTCATAGATGGCTTATTTGGATCATACTTAAATGAAAGACCTGCAACCTGAATCCCTTTGCCACCATCCTGAACAGCTTGTTCCAATACTTTCTTAATCTCTGCACCTGTCATGCTGACTGTAACAATGGTATTGTCAAATGGCATCAACGTATACATTGTTCCAACAGTAATGTCGCCTTTTAATACGTCTGTTCTTAAGCCACCATTGTTTCCAAAAGCAAAATCTGCATTTACAGCATCCTTAACGACTTCTGACGTCCAATTTCCTAAAATCGAATCTCCAAAAGGATTTGCACTTTGAGTTCTCGTCAAATCTACATCTGCAG
This sequence comes from Thermoanaerobacterium sp. PSU-2, assembly GCF_002102475.1. Taxonomy (NCBI): domain Bacteria; kingdom Bacillati; phylum Bacillota; class Clostridia; order Thermoanaerobacterales; family Thermoanaerobacteraceae; genus Thermoanaerobacterium; species Thermoanaerobacterium sp. PSU-2. The sequence continues at coordinate 330,051 of NZ_MSQD01000001.1, forward strand.
TGCCAATTACTTGGCTAAATAGTGGTCCAGCATCTTGTATGGCTTTATCGACTATGCTTTGAACATCTTCGTCAACTATCGGTGTCTTCGTATTGTAATAGCTGTAATCATCGTTGTAAACCATATCTCCTGTGCTTACAGTTCCATCACTATTTACTGTTATCTTAAGATCTATAAAGCCCATACCTGCATTGTTGGCGACACCTACAGGAATTCCATTTACTCTCGTTGTGACAATCGTATGTGTATGACCGCCAAATATGGCGTCTACGCCTTTTACGCTCTTTGCAAAATCAATGAGATTGCCTGTTGTCTCACCTGTATTCTTATCAGTCGTAGCTCCCATATGTGCTAAGACGACTACAATCTGCGCGCCATCATTTCTTAACTGCTGTGCAAGACTATTTACGATTGGCACAGGATCTTTAAAATCCACATTGGTTATAAGAGATGGCAAAATTATAGACGGGAATTCTTTGTTATCAACAATGCCGATGATGCCGATCTTTACTCCATCTCTTTCAATTACAACGTATGGTTTCGTGTAACTTACAGGTTTACCTGTAGTTTTGTCGTATACATTAGCTGCTAAAACAGGTATCGTGGATCCTTTTAAGACTGCGTTTCCTGTATCGATGACAGAATTAATGCCCCAGTCGTACTCATGATTTCCTAATGCCATCGCATCAAAGCCTATGCTTTTCATCATATCGATGACAGGCTGCCCTTTCAAAACGTTTGAAAGAGGCGTACCCTGAAACATATCTCCGCCAGATAGTATGACAGTATCAGGATTTGCTGCCTTTATGTCCTTTATCCTTTTTGCCAGTACCGATCCTCTCTCCTGAGTGATAGGCGTTCCATCGCTTAATTTGCCTGATGCTTGCAGATATCCATGGAAATCAGTGACTTCTACAAAATCAAATGTCTTTGAAGTAGCTGCGTATGATATCTGAGGCATACTTGAAAATACCATGCCAAATACCATCACAAATGTCAAAATGATACTTAAAACTTTGCCTCTACCTTTCAACATATGAACCCTCCTACTCCTCTTATTATTTGAAAATATTTTTAAGTATAAACACAATCCCCCCTTATGTCATATTCGTTTAAACACTGATGCATTGGAAACGTAGATGTGCATTAACTTAAAGTCAAGAAATTTTAGCTGCTTTGATGAATGGTGCAACTTCTTACAAGATTAATATAACAGACAATTGTAAAGTTATTATTAAGCAAGCGTTAAGACCGTGTAAACTTAAACTTGTGTAAGATTTTAATTGTAATATATCAGATGTCAGACAACTTTTAATATAATTTTATATCTTTATAAAAACAATTACAAACCCCAAAAATTGCTTCTATCCAAAATTTATGTACATATATCTTAAAAATCCTCTCAATATTAAAAAATTATTCCAATTTGCTATGAATTTAAAAGCTGAAGAAAATATTTTCTTCAGCTAAAAACAACGCTATACATCATATTTGCATTATGCATTGATAGTAAAATTTCTTTTCAACCTATTTTCTTTCAACGCTTTTTCTATATGACCTTCTGCCTTTTCCAAAAGTTCCTGAGCTTCAGGCTTTTTAAGGCCTGTAAGTATCATTAGTATAGTCAATTTAACATCATAGCCTGTCTCATTTAATATCTTCTCAATAGCAACGTCATCAGCTCCTGTTGCAAGTTTAACTATCCTCCTTGCCCTGTGAATTAATTTCTCGTTTGTCGCCTGTACATCAACCATCAAATTGCTGTACACTTTACCAATCTTTATCATAACTCCCGTAGAAATCATATTTAATACAAGCTTCTGAGCAGTTCCCGCTTTCATCCTAGTGGACCCCATAATAACTTCAGGTCCAACAACAGGTGCTATCATTATATCAACTAGATTTTTCATCTCAGAGTTTGGATTACACGATATGCCTATTGTCGCTGCTCCAATTTCTTTAGCATAATGAAGTGATCCTAAAACATAAGGTGTTCTTCCACTGGCTGCAATTCCTACCACAACATCATTGTTCGATAAATTTCTTTCAATCAAGTCCAATCTGCCAAGTTCTATATTATCTTCTGCGCCTTCAACAGCTTTTCTTATAGCTATGTCTCCACCCGCGATAATTCCCTGTACCATTTCTGGAGATACGCCAAATGTAGGAGGGCATTCAGAAGCATCAAGTATTCCAAGCCTGCCACTTGTACCAGCACCAATATATATAAGCCTTCCGCCCTTTTTTAATTTTTCCGCTGCAATATCTATAGCTTTTGCAATATTTGGTATTTCTTTTTCTACAGCCATCGGAACTTTTTTATCTTCCTCGTTTATTTTTCTTAACATATCCTCTGTGCTTAACTTATCTATATCCACTGTATCCGGATTCCTTCCTTCGGTCATTAGTACTTCTAAGTTCATGATATCAGCCCTTTCTAAACTTGAATTTTGCGCCTGGTTTGATTAAATCTGCTAGAATGTGCTCTTCTTCAGATATATATCCTACTACATTTACCCTTTCATCTTTAGGTAAATCAACCATGCAGATATTTAGCTCTCCAGAATACCTTTTGAAATTTTCATTGTCTATTGTTACACAGTATTTTTTTCTATCGATACAGTTATGGGATTTTATTTTCATTCCAATTTTTGCATATCCTCTTGATTCTTCTGATCTTACAATATATTCTGATGAATCAGACCTATTTGTATGGATACAATTAAAAATCAAATCTTTTTCACAATCTATAATATCATTAACTAAATTAATTTTTAATTCAATGACATTATTATCAATTGACGTAACATCATTCATCTCATCAAAAGATGCATACGCATCTCCAAAGTATACATCATCAATCCCTGAATAGATTAAATGTTTTGCGGCTATATCTGGTTTTATATTTCTATGAATTTCAAGAGTCGGTAATCCTTCATATATTGGACCTCGTTTACCTTTCTGAGATGGAATAAATGCCGAAACTTTAAGTCCATAGCTTTTTATCATCAAAGTTTTTTCTCTAAAAAACTCGTACGAAAGCCCTGTATATGGTTTAGGATAAAAATTGTGGCAAGCGTTTAAATTTTTCAAATCAGCATTCCTATTTATCAAATCATTTATTTGTTGTTTTGTTATCGTGCTTGCATTTAATTCGATTTTTATGCCATATTCATTTTTAGTCATTTCAACAATTTCATCTATCGTAAATCCATAATCAAGCCTTAAACAATTTATCCCTAACTCATAAAATAATTTAAGGTTGTTTGGTGACGACCCTAATATATTCATAGTAACAGGTGAAATATCTATTGTAAGTTTCATGTCTAATAATTTAATATACTCCACTAAATCTTTAATCTCATTTATTTTTCTTCCATATTCTATCTCCGGAATATGCATTGATGTAAATACAGAACATATGCCCAAACCTTTTGCCATTTTAATATATTCTTTATTTTTTTGACTTGAAAAGTCATCCGTAGTATAAACAGATACGCCAAATGCCATACAATCAACTCCTTAAAGGGGCAAAACGCCCCTTTTTTTATGCATCAAAACTAAATGGTTGAGTATCTTTTATCTCTTCATCTACTGGATCTTCAAATCCCAGCAAATAAGTTGCTATAAATCCTGCAATATATGATATAATTAAACCGATAATATAATAAATTATTTTATTTGGTTCTATTAAAGCAGCAAGAGGTATACCAGATATTCCTAATCCTCTTGCTCCTACAACTTTTAATGCTTCAAATGCACCTCCAAAAGCTGCCCCAATACATGCTCCTATAAAAGGTCGTCCGAGAGGTAAAGTAACGCCGTAAATAAGTGGTTCACCAATACCTAAAATTCCAACAAGTATTGAACCTTCTATAATCTTTTTAAGCTGTTTGCTTTTTGTTTTGACATATACTGCAATTGCCGCACCGACTTGCCCAGCACCTGCCATTGCTAAAATTGGAAGCAGTATTGTAACACCTGTAGATTGAATAAGCTGCATGTGTATAGGCGTAAGCCCCTGGTGTAAACCTGTCATAACTAACGGCAAGAAAGTACCTGCAAGTATAAATCCTGTAAATATACCAGCTTTACCTGCAATCGCAACTGTCACAGCTTTGCCTATGGCATCGGCTATAAACCCACCAAGTGGCTGCAATACATAAAGTGTTGCAAAGCCTGCTATCAAAATTGTCAATAAAGGAGTCGCAAGTAATTCTATACTGTTTGGCATCCTCTTCCTAATGTTTTTTTCAAGCCAACTTGCAAATGCGGCTGCAATTAATACAGAGATTATTCCACCTCTACCGACAACAAGTGCACTGCCGCCTATTTTTATATCCGCCAAAACAGGATTATAGATGATACCCGCAAGTATACCACCAAGCGTAGGTGAACCTCCAAATTCTTTAGCAGTATTCATGCCTATCATTATGCCCATATAAGTGAAAATTGTGCTTCCAAACAAACTTAACATAGCCAGCAAATTTTTATCAGCAATCCAGTTAAACTTTGTGGCAACATTGGTTATGCCAAGTATTAATCCACCACCTATTAATCCTGGAATCAAAGGAATAAATATGCTGGCAATTCTTCTTAAAAGAAGTTTAAAGGGTGTTTTGTTTTTTTCATTTATTGCAGCTTTGATTTCTTGTGCATCTCCCAATTTAATTCCTATTTTTTTAGATGCCTCACCTGCTACTTTTGACACCAATCCTGGTCCTAAAATAATCTGCAGCTCTCCTCCTTCTTCGTTGACTTTAATGACGCCCTCGACTTTTTTAAGTGATTCATAATTGATTTTGTCATAATCCCTTGCTAACACTCTTAATCTTGTCATACAATTAGTGATTGATACGACATTTTCTTTGCCACCCAATTCCCTAATGATACTTTCGGCTATGTCTTTTTCTCTTGACATTTTTCATCCTCCTTTTTTTTATCTTTGAAAACTTGATATTCTTTACTATCCCCCTTTCATGTTACATTACTTCATAAATAAATTATATTTATGAAAATTTAATTCATGATTAAACAATTAAATAACTGCTTCTATAATATCTGTTTCTCCAGCAGTTACACTACCAATGATTTTATTCATCTCTTTAATTCGCTCCGTATTTATTATGATGATTGGCGATATGAGCGACTTTGCCTTTGATTCTAAAATCAGTTTATTTATTTGCAATAATTTATCTCCAACTTTTACTTTATCGCCTTCATTTATAAATGTCGTAAACCCCTCTCCGTTTAATTTTACGGTATCTACACCAACGTGTATCATTATCTCGATTCCTTCTATTGTCTTGATGCCTATTGCATGTTTTGTTGGGAAAACAGTTGTTATGACACCTTCAACTGGTGATACAAAAATATCCGATTTAGGATTTACGGCTACTCCATCGCCTACAAGCTTTTGAGCAAATACTTCATCTGGAACTTCTACTATATCTACTATCTCGCCATCAACTGGTGCCTTTATCAATAATCTTCTGCAACTTTTTCTGAATATATTTAACATAAAATCCTCCTTCAATATTTTCTTGATGAAACAGCTTCACTTGTATTTTCTAAATATTTAATTATATCTTCATATTTTCTACAAGCAATTACAGAAAACAGTATATCTATGACATTTAATTGTGCTATACGTGATGCCATTGCACCACTTCTAAAAATCGCTTCCGTAGAATATACAAAAAGTTTGATATCTGAAACATTTGTTATGGATGAATTTCCAAATCTTGTTATGCAAATTGTCGTAGCACCTGAATTTTTCGCTATTTTCAAAGCATCTACAGTATCCATTGTTTCACCGGAATAAGATATTCCTACCGCAACATCCCCATTGCTTAGATTTGCAGCAGATGCAAGTTGCATGTGAGAATCGCTGTAAGCTGTACAAGATTTATTTATTCTCATAAATTTCTGTAACATATCTTGTGCAACAATAGCAGATGCTCCAACACCATAAATATCTATTCTATTAGCATTTAATATAGCATCAGCAGCTTTTTGCAGCTCATCTCTATCAAGCATATCCATCGTCTTTTCTATTGCCTGCATATTATTCTTTGATATTTTAACAACGATAGAATTTATATCATCGTTTATATTTACAAAACCTTGAATGCTTTTTGTTTTATATGTATAATCTGCTGAAATTTTTATTTTAAGATCTTGATAACCTTTGTATCCAAGATTTTTGCAAAATCTTACGACACTTGCCTCGCTTGTACCGCTATTTTTCGAAAGTTCACCTATAGATAGTTCCGAAATTTTATCAGCATTTTTTATTATATACTCTGCAACTTTCTTTTCCGACGGCTTTAGATTATTTATAACTGCTTTAATTTTTTCTATATCTCCTGCCATGTTAATGTTTTCACCTCTTCCTATTTATAATTATATTACATGTGAAATAAAATTTCAAGTGTATTTTATTATTTTGTAATTTAGTTTCACAAAATGTCTATAAAAAGCCGGAAAACCCGGCTTTTTTTGTTACCTATATTGTGGCAAGTAATCTATGTTTTCTCTGATAATATCGTCCAAGATTTTTTTAGCTACTGTTGATGATGGTACAAGCGGATGTATTGTTAAAGCTTGAAGTGCAGTATAGTAATCGCCTGTCACACCAGCTTCTATTGTCAATTCCTCGTAAGCTTTCACTGATTGCATCAAACCTCTTATCTTTGTCGGTACATGCCCTATATTTATTGGATGTGCACCATTTTTATCTATCACGGCATTTGTCTCAATAACCACATCATTTGGCAAATCTAAAATTGTGCCATTGTTCTTGACATTTACCACATGAATGTCTTTTTTATCGTTGTATATTGAGTTTATCAGTGAACATGCTGCATCGGAATAGTGAGCTCCACCTCTTTTCTCCAGTTGTGGTGGTTTTACATTGAGATTTGGATCTTTATACAATTCAAACAGCTCTTTTTCAAGCTTTTTGACTTGTTCACCCCTTGTCCCTATCGTTGCTGCATCTTTCTTTTCTTCCTCCAGCATTTTATCTGTAAGATAATAATACCTGTGATATGGGCACGGATACATTCCAAGAGATTTGATAAACTCTGGTTCCCATGGTAAGTCAGGCACATTCTTCATAGACATAGACTTGCCACCTGCAAAGCTATCTATCAATTTCTCTGTTATGTCTTCACCATCCAAATACACATGGGTACCCCATACAAGATGATTAAGCCCTGCAAAATCTATTGACACCCGCTTTACATCTACATCAAGCATTTCTGCAACGCCATATACCATACCTATTGGAACATTACATAGGCCTATCACTTTCACCTTTGTATGCTTTAAAACTGTTTCTGTAATTATACCTGACGGATTTGTAAAGTTAATAAGCCATGCATCTGGAGATAATTCTTCTATATCCTTGCATATATCGAGTATCACCGGTATCGTCCTTTGAGCTTTTGCAAACCCACCAGGACCTGTCGTCTCCTGTCCTATCACATCATATCTTAAAGGTATTTTCTCATCTCTAATTCGAGCATCTAAAAGTCCAACTCTAAACTGTGTCGTCACAAAGTCTGCATCTTTTATTGCCTCACGCCTGTCTAAAGTCAGGTGAATATTAATATCCACACCAGCCTTTTCCACCATTCGCTTTGCGAGATTTCCCACAATCTCTAATTTTTCTTTTCCTTCCTCGATGTCCACAAGGTATAAATCTTTTACAGGCAGCTCATCATACCTTTTTATAAATCCTTCCACCAATTCAGGCGTATAACTTGAACCTCCCCCTATGGTGGCTATTTTCAAACCTTTTTTAGACATTTAAAGAACTCTCCTTCCCGTAGTTATTTTTGATCCTACGGTTATTTTACGCCTTTTGCAGAATAAATCAAAAATTCAATGTTTCTTGTTTGCAATTAATTATATCTTTCCCCCATTAGATTCTATAACATCTTTGTACCAGTAAAAGCTCTTCTTCTTTATCCTTCTTAAGTCCTTTAAATCAAATTCGTCTCTATTGACATAGATAAAGCCATAACGCTTACTTATACCTTGATGCGTACTGACAAGATCAATTGCTGACCAAGGGCAATATCCTATTAAGTTTACACCATCGGTTATCGCCAGCTTAGCTTGTTCTATATGTTTGCGTAAAAAATCAATCCTGTAATCATCATTTACTACATCGCCTTCCTCTAATTTGTCATAAGCACCTAATCCATTCTCTGTTACCAACAGCGGAAGATTATATCTTTCATTTATTTCCCGCAATGTACTGCGAAAACCTACTGGATCAATTTCCCAGCCGAATTGTGTTTTTTCTAAATAAGGATTAGAAACTCCTCTATACACACCTTGTTCTCCAATGGCTATCTGCTGATCTCCAGTTGAATTCTTGTCAGATAGATCATTTTTGCTCTCAGCTACAGTTGATGTTGAATAATAATTAAAAGCTATAAAGTCAGGCTTTCCGCTTTTTAAGATTTCCATATCTCCTTTTTGAATGACAGGTGTATATCCTTTCTCCTCCAAGTAGCTCCATGCTATACTATTGTATCGCCCAAACACAGCAGCATCTAAGTACAGCCAGTTGCGAATTGACGAAAAGTTTGAAGCAGCAATTACATCTTCTGGTTTAGAGCTAGCCGGATAGATTGATATGATATTTGGTGCAGGACCAATTTTTGCATTTGGGCACATTTCATGGCATAGCTTCATAGCTTTTGCCTGGGCCAAAAGCATGTGATGGTTTTGCTGATACAATTCTTTTTGTGGATTTTCTATTTTAGAATCAACAGTTCCAAGAACTGCTCCGTATAAAATCATCATATTTTGTTCATTAATTGTTAACCAGTATTTTACTCTGTCACCGAAGTATTTAAACAATGTTTTAGCATAGTTCTCATAAGCATCTATCGTTTCTCCATTTGACCAACCACCTTTTTCTTGCAATGCATAAGGCAAATCAAAGTGGTACATGGTGACAATAGGTTCAATATTATGTGACAGCAATTCATTAATTAAATCGTTATAGAATGCGATACCTTTTTCATTTATTTCTCCTGTACCTTTTGGATAAATTCTTGTCCATGCAATAGAGAAGCGATAAGCTTTAAGACCCATTTCTGCAAATAAAGCTATATCTTCTTTGTATCGATGATAATGATCGCTTGCTACTTTAAAATCTGATGTTCCTTCAGGATGCTTTCCCATATCAATGACAGAAGGTCCTTTTCCGTCTTCATCCCATGCCCCTTCTACTTGATATGCTGATGTGGATGCTCCCCACAGAAAATCTTTTGGAAATGGTTTTAATTTTGAGTGATTCATTATAAATCTCCTTCCCAGCTAATCTAAATCTTCCCCATTTGTCTCAATTACCTTTTTGTACCAATAGAAACTGTCTTTTTTGCTTCTTTCCAATGTCCCATTTCCCAAATCATCACGAACAACATAGACAAATCCATACCTTTTCTTCATTTCTCCAGTTCCAGCAGAAACCAAGTCAATGCATCCCCACATTGTATATCCCATCAAATCAACACCGTCAATATTCACAGCATCTCTCATTGATTTAATATTTTTGCGCAAATAATCGATACGGTAAGTATCATGTATGCTTCCATCTTCCTCTTTTTTATCATCCCATCCAATGCCATTTTCTACAATCCATAAAGGTTTATGGTAACGATCATATAAAGTATTTAATGCAATTCTCAAACATGCTGGATCAGTAGCCCATCCCCATGCATTTGTCTCTAAATATGGATTTTTTACTCCCATCATAAAATTACCACCACTTTTAGCAACATCTTCGTGTGTTGTAACTGTAGTTGAACCATAACAAGAAAAACTTAGGAAGTCGGCTGTATACTTTTCAATAAGCTCAAAATCTTCAGGTTCTGTATCCAATACAATACCTTCTCTTTCATATTTTTTCAACCGATACGCCGGATAATGTCCACCCGTCTGTACATCTGCATAGAATAATGTTGCCTGCATCATTTCCATAACCTTTAACTGATCATTAGGATCACATGTATAGGCATAAATTGGCTGATACGCCAGCATTTGTCCTACTTTTATATTCTCATTAATTTCATGTGCAGCTTTCACAGCCTTTGCGCTAGCCACAAATTGATTATGAGCTGCTTGTGCTTTGTTTTGAGGTGATGGATCAGACAATCCACCCGCAAGAAAAGGAGCAAACTCCATACAATTAATTTCGTTAAAGGTTAGCCAATACTTTACTTTTCCTTCATAATGTTTAAAAACTGTCTTTGCATAATTTTCAAAGAAATCTATACATTTTCTGTTGGACCAGCCGCCATATTTTATTGTTAATTGAAGAGGTGTTTCATAATGTGATAATGTTACCAGTGGTTCAATGCCATATTTTGCACATTCATCAAAAACTGCATCATAAAATTTCAAACCCTCTTTATTAGGCTCAGCATCATCACCATTGGGAAAAATACGTGCCCAGCTCATACTTAAACGAAAAGCCTTAAAGCCCATTTCGCCCATGTATGCGATGTCTTCTTTATAACGATGGTAAAAGTCACTTGCAACATGGCTTGGATAGTATTCACCATCAATAACTGCAGGAATACAATCTTTAGGAAATTTTACATCTCCCAAAGCAACCACTGACCCTGTTTTACCAGTTTTTATATTTTTATAAGTCACTCGACGAGGAACCGCAATAGAACCCGCTGTCATGACGTCTGCAGTGGTAACCCCCTTCCCTCCTTCATTCCATCCGCCTTCATACTGATTGGCAGCAGTTGCACCGCCCCATAAAAAATCCTTAGGAAAACCTTCCATGATATATTCCTCCTATCATTTCTTATTCTAAAGCACCAGCAGAGCTGGTGCTTTTATTTAAAGTTTTCTCTAACTATCCATATTTTCATATTTTGCTTCTTCTAAAGCAGCAGCTTTTTCTTTTGCCACTAATTGCTTTTCATAAATCTTAAAGAACGGATACCAAACAATCGCAGAAGGAATCAACATTAAATAATCCCAAATCGCATTTTGCCATCTTAATGTCGATAAATATGAACCAAATCCCATTGGAAGCAAAGCTGTGATAGGTATCCATGCGGGTTGCAAGAAACCAAATTTATATCCCAGATATGTGCAAAACATAACAACTGGTATATTTAATACATAAGGAATGGCAAGAATAGGATTGTACATTATTGGCATACCAAATGTAACAGGTTCATTAATTCCAAACCATCCAGGAACAGCACCAATTTTTGAAACCGCCTTAATTTGTTCTGATTTAGAGCGTAATCCCATTAATACAAGAGGTAAAGTATTTCCTGTACCACCAGCAATAGCTATTGTTAAAAATAATGTGACTGGATAAAATACTAATGGTTTGCCAGCTTGATGTAACGCAGCATTTGAAGCTGCCGCTTGAATAATTAAAGGTAAAATAATCGAAATAACAATCATTGTGCCATGAATTCCAAAAGTCCATAATAATGCAGCGAAAATACCCAGAATAAACATACCTGGAAGTGAAGTCAAAGCATTTAAAGGAATTTCTAATACTTTCATAAATCCAGAACACACATTATAAGCCCCTCCAGTAGCTGCTGAAACAATCGTAGACACTGATAAGAAGAAAATGACACTGAATAACAATGGTATAATTGATGCAAAACCGTCTTGTAGGAATGGAGGTACAACATCAGGCATTTTTATGCGAATATTTTTGTCAGCACAGAATTTTTCAATGTGTACAGATATAAATACAACTGCAAAGCCAATAAACATTCCTTGAGCACCAAGATAAGTCATATCAATGCCTGTAATTCCTTGTTTATTTGTAATTAAAGTTCCAGATACCAATAGAAAGCTTACCAATGCATCAACAGCGTTCATTATAGGTGATTTCATTTTTAAATTTTTAGCATAATTATATGCCAATATTGCAACAACCCACAGTGATAATGAATTCATTGTAAATTGATACGGCAGATATAGAATTGAATAAATCTTGCTTTTTGTGCTAAAAAGATTTAACATACTTTCACTGCCTACCGAAGAAAGAATTTGGAATATAGCGCCAACCATGATGATACCCATTAACGACATCATAGTAGCTTGTAATGCAGTTAAAAATCTGTTTTTTCCTAATTTCTGTCCAAAGTCCTGAAGTTTAATCATAAATTTGTTTTCTAATAGATGTTCCATTATACCACTCCCCTTTATATTTTTGTTCTTCAAAACTCTATACTTATTTAGTATCGAGTTTTGCTTTATTTATAAAGGATTAACCTCCAATTTTGACATTCAATATATAATGTGTTATATTAACACATAGAAGACATAGGAGGTATCCTTATAAAACAAGCTTTTAATAACCAATTTACGTTTTTTTTATGATAATTTTATATTGTTCATGTCTTTTTCTTTTTTTGCTTAAAATTCAATTTATCTTTTTGAGTATAGGTCTTTAGCTATTTTCATAATATTAGGGCAGTTACCAACAGCATAATCAAATGACGGAATTGCAGCACATGGCAAACCTGTATTTTCCTTTATTTCTTGTAAGCGGTATGACACTTGAGGGCCAACCAAAATTATATCATAATTTTGATATACATCTTGATACTCCCCCAATCCTACGGCTTTAATATCAAGTTCTTCTCCAACCTGCTTCCAATAGCTTTCCATTTTTTTCATTAAAATGCTTGTTGACATCCCACCAGCGCACACTAATAAAATTTTCATACTTTTCTCCTCCTTTTTTACTCTTTTTTACTAATTTACAAATTTTTAATATTTTACATATTTATAAACATACTTATCACGATATTTTTAAATACCTAATTATTTTACCTTTTCCTCGTCATACAGTTTCTTGTAAAGAAATATAATTTCTTTAATAAGTTCATACGCAAGCATACTTGTCATAAAATGGTCTTGTGCATGTACAAGCAATACATTAATTTCTTGCTTCTCCCCATTAGCCTCTTTAAATAGCAACTCAGTTTGCGCTTTGTGTGCCACATGTGCTACCTCTTCTGATTTAGATAATAATTCTTCTGCTTTTTCAAAATTTCCTTCTTTGGCTTCTTTTAATGCTTGAAATGCAAAAGAACGCGCATCTCCTGAGTTTGCAATGATTGTCATCGACACTAAGCTGATTTCGTCATCCATATATTATCCCTCACTTTCATAGTAAAGTTATGTCTCTTAAGACAAAATCACTATCAAAAATATTTCAATAATGATTTCTTTGCTTTTTATTTATGCAAAAATCATGCCAAATTAAAATTAATTATGCAATTGCAATATCAGTAAGCCTTTTCACTTATTAATGTCTATGTGTATTAACCTGTATTGTTTGTAACCGTAATCAATACACATATGTGTATTAAAGCGAAAAAACTATCATCATTATGCTCACATATTCATCATCTGATAAAGCCATGTCAAAAGCTTCGTTTACTGGTTTTACGGCAGTCTTTATCATTTCGTATTTTGATGTGTTGTTTTCTATGATTGATTTACAGTTTTTGATCCGTATTAATTCGCCATCATTTAATACACGTTCTATTGCACAAGCAAGATGAAGTATTAGACCGATTATTTTGTCATTATCGAGAGTTACATTGTTTTCTGCAATGTTTAGATAAAATTCTTTAAACGCATTGATGTATTTTCCCGCATCAATATTTACGTTTTCTGCGATTATCTCTTTCATGTTGTCTATGGTTTCAAGTGCATCTCTTGAATCAATCATAGCTTTTAAAGATCTTAATTTACGGTTGTCAAACACATCAGTAGTTGAAATGTATTTAACTGTATCATCGCCTGGGTCAAATGCGCTTACTACTGCTAATACATTCTTTTCCCTTTTTATATTCTGTAGCTTTCGCTTAAATTCTCTTTTGTCTTCTATATTTAAAGGTATGATGTCAATGCCTGCTGATTTCAGATCGAGTTTTTTCTCTAAGATGGATTTTAATTTCAATGCTGTGCCTTCACCTGTGATGCAGGCAGTTATTATGACGTCATTTTTAAATCCATTTTGCATCTCAAAGTTGTCCTTATATATCCTTCCTATATAAGGGCTTAAATTAAGCGCAGAATCGTAAACTTCATCAAGTGATGCATTTAATAATGCTTTTCTTCCTGCTTCTAATACCATAGGTGTTGATGCCATTTCAACCGTCTTGACTGGAATACCTGTTTTTTCGTATACCATATCACCAAAGAAAACTAATGAACCCATGTCTACAAGAAGCAATACACCTTTTCCCTTATTCGTCTTCTTAATTAGGTCACATAGGTTGTTAAGAGCGATTTCAGGCTTCTGGTCAAGTGGCATATTGTACCCTACGACAAAATTTTCCCCCAGCAATCTATTTGAAACATCTGCTATAGATGTAGCCGTAGACTCACCATGCATTGCAACTATGACGCTGACCTTTTCTTCATCTTTTTCTTGTTTTATGTCGAGGCACAAAAACATGGTTATAAAGCCTACTTCATCTTCTGGAACCTCTATGTCAAATTCTCTCTCTATCAATTTTTTAAGCTCTTTAGAAACTTCAAACTCATCTTTGTATATCCTTTTTATATCGTCTAATTGATGGTTTTCTATTTTCTTACCGCTTGATATCCTTTCGATTGAGCTGGCAACGTGCATAGAAAGACCATACAGTGTCTTTTCACTAAACTCTCTTTTTAACATTTTTCCTGCATGATTCAGAAAATTATCCACAATATCAACAATTCTCTTGTCGACAACTTTATAAAGTTCCTCTAAATTGTACCTTTTAGCTTCATCAATATACCTTTTTAGATAAGTTTCTATATCCAAATTCATTATGAGTTTTATGTCATCTTCATTTATACCTTTTTTCTCCAGAGATTTACGCTTCTCTTCCAGCGCTTCGTAAAAGTTGAATGATTTACTATCTTCAGATGGAATGATGTCCATTTTGTCTATAGAAAACATTATTTTATCGTCTTTTACAAATTTATCGATTTTATCTTTTTCCTCTTTGTATTTGAAAAGCCCTCTTTTTATATACTGTGGAAGATCTTCTGTGTGTATAACAACTTCTTTGTCCCTATTCATCATGAATCCAAGGTATGCTTTTGCCGCACAAAGCTTTATGTCGCTTTTTAGCTGCCCTATGTTGTTTGGACAATCATAAAGCAGAAATGCTTTCAATGCGTTTGATGTTATTGATATGTCGTTTTTGATTATAGATGCCTCGTCAATCATAAAATTCTTTATTATTTCAAATCTCTCTTCATAAGTTCTTTCTTTTAATGATGGCAAATTTATCACCATCGGGATTCGCCGCGTAAAAGTCTTAAGAAGTATTGATTCCACATTTTCTGTAGTCGCACATATTATAAGCACATCCACTTTATGCTGTGCGTCTGTTTCACCTAAGTGTCTGAACATCCCTTTGTCTATAAGATAAAAAAGCATCTCTTGTCCTTCTGGTGGCAATCTATGAACTTCGTCGAGAAATAGTATTCCTTTGTCCGCTTTCTCCACTATCCCTATCTTGTCTTTATCTGCACCAGTGTACGCCCCTTTTTTCACTCCAAATAGCTGCGCCATGAGAAGCTGTGGATTGTTGGCATAATCAGCACAGTTAAAAGCCACAAATGGAGCATTTGTCTTGATCCTGCCTATCTCTTTGGCGTATTCGTACATTGTTTCCGCAAACATCGACTTGCCTGTACCCGTTTCACCTAATATTAATGTATGAAGTCCATGTGGAGGATACATGATAGCCGCTTTTGCTTGTTGAACAGCATTTTTAAGGCTTAGATTTGAACCAATTATCTTTTTAAAAGCGTCATCTTCCACTGTATTAAGATTTTTGGTCAATTCATCTTGCCTTATGCTGAATAAGACAGGCTTTCCTTCGATTTTATCTATCTTGCCATCCTTGTACATTTTATTTAGATCGCTTGATACATTTGCTCTATGAATATTAAGCTCATTAGATAGATCAATTGCAGAGCATCCTTTTATCACGCCATCATTTTTTAGCTGTCTTAAGCATATCTCTTTAAGCTTCTCGTAAACTTTATCAATCCTTTTCATAAAAAATACCTCCTACAAGGCTATTATATCATAACATAATACACATCAAAACACTTCTTGATGTGTAAATCAAATTTATAAGATTCTTTTTTCTGCAGAATATATACATAGGTATATTTCTATGATAAAATTATTTTGCTAATTAAAAAATTTTAAGGAGGCAAAACTGTGGAAAAAGAAAAGATTCTTAAAGTGCGTGACATCGTCCTTATGAATGTAGTGGCAATCATAGGTTTAAGATGGCTCCCACTTGCCGCAAAATACGGTGCATCTTCTATAATGCTGTGGGTCTTAGCTTCTATTTTGTTCTTCATACCGCAAGGACTTGCAGTAGCTGAGCTATCTACAGGATGGCCTTATGAAGGCGGCTTGTATGTATGGGCAAAGGAAGCATTTGGCGACAAATACGGCTTCTTAACGTCATGGTCATATTGGCTTACAAATGTAGTGTATTATCCGTCTATGCTTATATACATAGCCAGCACTGCTGCTTACATGGTGAACCCTAAGCTTGCAGATAATGACCGATTCGTATCCATATTCATATTTGTACTTTTTTGGATAATAACGCTTGTAAATGTCAATGGTCTTAGCTTAAGCAAATGGCTTTCAAATGCAGGCGGCCTTTTTGGAACAATAATACCGGGAATACTGCTTATCGGTTTTTCTATATACTGGGTTACAGGGCTTCATCAGAAAATTCAAGCAACGTACACGGTTCCATCGCTTTTCCCTAATCTATCAAGTTTAAGCAATATCGTCTTCTTTTCATCCATGATATTTGCTTACGCAGGGCTTGAATTAGCACCGACGCTGGCAGAAAGGACGCAAAACCCTGAGAGAACTTTCCCGAAAGCAATAGTTTTATCTGCTTTCATCATACCAGCATTGTATATCCTGGGCACTATATCCATAACCTTCATAGTTCCTCAAAAGGAAATAGGTTTGGCGACTGGGATAATGCAGGCAATACAAATCATATTCGACAAAATTGGCTTAAAATATTTAATAGGCGTCGCTGCATTTTTGATATTCATAGGAGGCATTGGCGGTATAAATGCATGGATAATAGGCCCAATAAACATGATCTTCACAAGCTCAAAAGGCATCATGCCTAAATTCTTTACAAAGTCCCACGATAAATATGGTACGCCTGTAAATGCCATGGTTACGCAGGCAGTCATCGTAAGTCTTCTTATACTTATGGCTTTTTCGACTCCTACTGTAGAGTCAGCGTATTGGCTTTTATCAGCCATGACATCAATACTCTACTTCATACCATACCTTGTGATGTTTTCTGCACTGATCGTCTTAAGGTATAAAAAGCCCGATGTCAAAAGGCTTTATAAGGTTCCATTTGGAAATTTTGGAGCTTGGCTTGTCGGTGGAATAGGCTTCTTAGTCGTGTTGTTCTCAATAATCCTTTCTATCATTCCACCTGCAGGCATGAATTTAGGAAGCCTTCTTTGGTATGAAGTCAAATTAGTCGGAGGAACACTTCTCTTCTTGATAATAGGCTTCTTAATATACAGAAATTACGAAAAGAAACTTAAGTAAAAGGCATTCCACAATGTGGAATGCCTTTTAATCAGTGCTTTTCTATATACGTCCACTTCCAGTCGCTATCAACTCCGACAGAATGCCTTACCCAACCTTTTACATAGTCTCTCTGAACGTAAGCCGTTGCAGAGTAGAACAATGGTCCTACCGGCATATCATTCATCAATATCTTTTCCGCCTCTTTCATCTTTTCCATGCGTACAGCATTGTCATTTGTTGACTTTGCCTCATTGATAAGCTCATCGTATTTAGGATTTGAATACTTCACATTGTTATTGCCAGCATTTGTGGTCCATAAATCTAAAAACGTCATAGGATCGTTGTAGTCGGCTCCCCACCTTGTCAAGCAAACATCGTATTGCTGCTTTGAAAACATTTGAAGCCTTATCTTGTATGACACGTTTTGAATGACAACATCTACACCAAGATTGTTTTTCCAAAACTGCTGTATTGCTTGAGCTTCTTTTTTGGCAACATCAGTATCATCTGTAAGCAAAGTTATCTTTGGAAGCTGTGTTATATTTAATTCTTCCATGCCTTTTTTAAGAAGGCTTTTCGCCTCATTTGCATCTTCTTTGAATAAAGCTTCACCAGCTTCTTTTCTGAAATCTCCATTTAACCCTGTGATGCCATTAGGAACAAACGCATAAGCAGGAATAGAACCATCCTTCAAGACATTTTCTGTAAAGCTCTTTCTGTCTATTGATATTGTAAATGCCTTCCTTATATTAGCATTTTTGAAAACCGGATTCAAAGTATTAAAACCTAAGAAATACGTAAAACCATTTGGATGCACTTTAACCTGATCTTTATACTTTGGCACGAAATCACCGCTTATATTGATTTCGTCATATTGACCGGAATCATAGCCCTGTGCGACAGTATTTAGATCTTTTACCATGTCAAAATCTATCTCGCTTAATTTGACATTATCCTTATCCCAGTAGTTATCATTTTTAACAAGGACAATGTTTTGTTCATGGTTCCATGTCTTCAATACAAATGGACCACTGTATATTAAATCAGACGGACTCGATGCCAACTTATCTCCTTCTTTTTCTACAAAAGATTTCTCAAGTGGCAAATACGTGATAAAAGCCGTCAAACTTAAGAAATAAGGTGTAGGCTCCTGAAGCTCTACTTTAAGTGTCTTGTCATCCAATGCTTTTATACCTACAGAATCAGCACTTGCCTTACCTGAATTGTAGGCTTCTGCATTTTTTATAGGATACATTATGTAGGCATATTCCGATGCAGTTTTAGGGTCTAATGCTCTTTTCCAAGAATATTCAAAATCATAAGCTGTTATCGGGTTTCCATCGCTCCATTTGATATTGTCTTTTAAATGGAACACGTATGTAAGACCATCATTTGATACATCCCAGCTCTTTGCTAACCCTGATCCTTCTTTAGGCTTTTCATCAGAGCCTATTCTTACAAGTCCTTCTAACACAGCATTAAGTATTTGAAATGAAACGCCATCTGTTGATTTTGCTGGATCAAGCATTGGAGGTTCATCACCAAGATTCAAATGCAAGACTTGCTGAGTCGAATTTGAGTTGCTTTGAGTAGATGTCTTGTTGCTGGTATTTCCACAACCTGATAAAATGCTTGCTGTCAAAAGAATTGACACGATTAGAAATGCAATAAACTTCCTCACCTAAATCCCCCCATTCAAAATTTAAAAAAATTATACCATCAAATGCATATTAATTCAAAATAAATTATTAATATTACTAATATATTTTAATAATTAAAAAATATTTGCATATTGTGTTAAACTATTAGTTGGTTTTGTGTATAATTGCATAAAAAAATAGGCATTTATTATCATGCCTTTTAGTATAAATATTCATATTTCCTTTACAAGAATATGGCCTAATATCTCTCCTGCCAAGTCCATCTTATCGGCGCAATTGCTTAAATGTCTGTATATTTCCCGCATTTTTAAAATGTATTTTATATCATCATTCTTTAAAAGCTCCGCTAGATATTTTCTATAATATGACTCCATCTCATTTTCAAGTTTTTTAGCTTTTAGGGCGTAATCCATTGCTGATTTTTTGTCTTTATCGAGATTATAAACACTTTTATCTATAAGCTCTGTACCTCTCAATATGACATCCACCATTTCCCTAAGCTCCGCTGTCGGACTAAGCTCATATATCTCCATTTCTTTTACTGTCGTCTCGCAGTAATCCAATATATTGTCAATGGCACTGGATAGCTCGTATATATCTTCTCTTTCAATAGGTGTAATAAATGTGCTATCAAGCTCATCAATAAGCTCTTTTCTCTTATTGTCAGCCTCTTTCTCTATATTTATCACTTTTTCACCATCGTCATCTTTGCCAGTTGTCATATATAGAGCCAATGCCTGAACACCTTTTAAAGCCAAATCAGAATGTTCCTGCAACAATTTGTAAAAATCTACGCCTTTTGAAAATAGCCAATTAAACAATCCCATTTGCACCACACCTTTATACAGTTTTCCAAATCAAAAATAAAATTGAAGATATCGCAAAAGATGCCGGTATTGTGATAAACCAAGATGCAAACATGCCTCTTGCAAACTGCCACCTTACAGCAGTAGGTCTTTCTCTTGCACCAACTCCAAGTACAGAAGAATTGATTATCTGCGTTCCACTTGTAGGCAGTCCAAATACTGCAGCAGCTATAACTATGAATAGGGACGATATCTGCGCATTAAAAGAGTGAAACGGCTTAACCCTGTATATTCTGGTTCCAACGCTTTTAATCATTCTAAGACCGCCAAAAAGAAGTCCAAAGGATATCATAAAAGCCGATAAAACCTTAATCATGTTATGAAATTCACTGCTTCTTGAGAGACTACTTCCTATAGTCAATATATATATAAGACCCATTCCTTTTTGGGCATCATTAGCGCCTTGGCCGGCATTTAAGATAAAGAGAGTCAAATATTGAAGCTTTTTAAAACAGTATTGACTTTTACTCCAGCACTTCTCAAAATACGGCTTGTGGAATACATCACCAAATACCCTATCAAAAATCCAAAAACAGGAGATAAAAAAAGTGGAATTACGACTTTTAGCAATATTCCGTAGATGTTAATAGAATCAATCCCATATTTAATTATGAAAGGCCCTATCATGCCTCCAACTAATGCGTGTGAAGAGCTGGAAGGCATACCTATATACCACGTGATAAGATTCCAAACAACAGCACCAAGCAAGCCTGTAAATATCATGATATAAAGATCATTGCCAGCAATTGTAATGTATTTAAGCTTAAGCACGTCTTTGCTTATGGTGGATGCGACTGTAGTGCTTAATGTAGCTGTCCCAATAAATTGAGCTAAAGACGCTGTTATGAAGGCACTTCTTATGCCGATAGATCTTGACGAAATAATCGTAGCTATGAGATTTCCTTCGTCGTGAAACCCTGTAATAAAGATGTATAATAAAATAAAAGCTATTAAAGAATAGTGCAAATCCATTTTGACACCTCAATATATTTCTTGTGGTACATTATATTATGTGCAAATGACTCAAAACGTTAATGTACCACAACCATAAATATTATTCCATAGAAGCTCTTATGCTAAACACTGCTTTTAGCTGATCACCAGGCTTTAAAATTTTGACATCTTCCCTTGTATTCATGGAGTCAGGCTTAGCCATCCAAGGCTCAACACATATAAATTCTTTATCGTGTAATGCCCATACAACTACGTATTTAAAAACTTCATCGTATTCAAGAATAATTTTCATACTTCTTTTTTTATCTAATATAGAACACTTATTTGATTTAGGCTCAAAAATAAGATTTACCTCCGTCTTTTTAAAGTCAATCTCTCCATCGAAAGCAATCTGCTTTTTATCTATTGCATCATAGCATACATCTGAATCAACTGATATTAAGGCATCGCCCTTATTTTCAATATAAAAATATGGGTGAAATCCAGAGTAAAATATCATATTTTTCTCTGACTTATTTACATATTGTTGTTCTATTGTCAGCATTCCGCTCTTGAGAATATATTTAAAAATAAGTTCAAAATCAAAAGGGTATATTTTCCTTGTCTCGCTACTGCTTGTAAACTTTAATGTTATCGACGCAGAATCATTAGCATTTGTCTCAACTACATCCCATTTATAAAGCCTTGCAATACCATGCTGTTTCATGTTGTACTCTCTGCCATCTATCGTATATTTCTCATCTTTTAGGTACCCACAGATTGGAAAAAGTATCGGTATTCCTCCTCTTAAATTTTTCGTCGCATCGTACAGTGTTTCTTTGTCAAGGTATAAAATCTCTTTTCCATTATATACAAATTTCGTTATAACTCCTCCCCGCTCTGGCACAACTTCAAAAAAGGAATTATTTTTCAAATCATAAAGCTTGTATGTTTCAAATTTGTCCATATATTTTTCCACTTTATACATTTTCAGCACCTCTTTTATTATTTTGTCTAAAACCTATTATACTATAATACCCATAAACTTTTCTAATTTTTTCAATACATATATTAAATATAAAAGTTAAAAATAATTTTGAAAAAATACTTTTTAGGAGTGTGATAGAGATGGCTGAGGGAAAAGGGCGTTATAAAAATCCTCCAAAGCCGGATGATCGTTCTGATAATGTCGGAAAATTGCAGGATATGATTCACGACACGATAGAAAATTACAGAGAAGCTGAAGATTATTTGAAATTACACGCTGAAGAACTTTCTCCAGAAGAAATCGCAAGAATCAAAGAGAAAAATCGCCATAGACTTGAAAGCATCCATGGCATGAGAGATGAAATCGTAGACGAAGTAGAAGCCGGAAACGGAGTAGACAAAAAAGATTAAAAATAGGCAGTTTCTCACTGCCTATTTTTTAAGTTTACCTTAGTTTTTGTACTTGCATGCAAGTATAAACCCAATTCATCATAATAATCTCTGAATACTACCATCTAAATGTCATATCATATAAATGCATTTGCAATGTCATAATTATAAATTGTCCTAATATTTATTATGTGTTATAATAATTGTAAGATTTTGAAAGGATGGTAATCTGTTTGATGATAGAATATTTTAACAAAATACTTTATCTTTTAAAATTAGCCTGCCGAGAAGTATATGGTGATAATTTAATTAGTCTTGTAATTTTCGGGTCTGTTGCAAGAGGCACGCCAAGCCCTGAATCTGATATAGATATATTAATTGTCGCTGAAAATATTCCCGATGGAAGAATAAAGCGCGTACAACAATTTAATAAAGTTGAATCATTATTAGAAAATTACATCGAAAAGCTTAGAAACTTAAAAATATACACGGAATTATCTCCAATTATTAAAACACCTTCTGAAGTAAAAATAGGCAGCTTGCTTTTTCTTGATATGATAAATGATGCAAAAATATTATATGATAAAAATGATTTCTTCTCAAAGTATTTGACTGAACTTTCTTCTAATCTTAAAAAAATGGGTGCATATAAAGTAGGAAACAACGAAAAATGGCACTGGGTAATAAAACCGGATTACAAAAATGATGAGGTGTTTCATATATGAATAATATTACACTTGCCGAAAGCTACTTGCAAAAAGCTAAAACACGCATTAAGATGATTGAATTTCTTATGAATGAAGAAGATTATTCAGATGTGATTAGAGAAGCGCAAGAAGCTGTAGAACTTGCTTTAAAAGGCATGTTAAGAAAGATTGGAGTTGAACCGCCAAAACAGCATGATGTAGGATACTTATTAATTGAATATAAAGATAAGTTCTCTGATGAAGTAAAAGAAGCAGTAGATAAACTTGCTTCAATATCTAAGTGGCTCAGAAAAGAAAGAGAATTTTCCTTTTATGGCGATATCGATTTTATTCCAACACTTGAATACACAGAAGAAGACGCAAAGAAAGCTATAAACGATTCAAAGTTAGTAGTCAATATAGCAGAAAAAGCTATTTCAAGTCAATAGATAAGAAATTATGATTTATAATAATTTGTTATTTTGTTAACGTATGACAACAATATTGCAAAAGGCAAGAATTACTTTCTTGCCTTTTGTCATTTTACAACTATATTCACAAGACTACCTTTTACAACTACGACTTTAACTATTTCTTTGCCGTCAATGTATTGTTTTATGCTTTCTGCTGAAAGCGCAGCATCTTGAATTTCCTTCTCACTCGCGTCTGGAGAAACTTCGAGACGTCCTCTTACCTTACCGTTGACTTGTATTGCTATCTCAACAACATCTTTTACTAAAGCTTTATCATCGTACTCTGGCCATTTTTGATTAAAAACAGAATATGTGTATCCCAATCTGTCCCACATCTCTTCTGCAAAATGCGGTGCAAACGGCGCCAGAAGTCTTACAAGATCTGCAATAGTTTCCTCGTACAATTTTGTGTTTTTAATTTCCACGTCAGCATCGTATTTATAAAGAGCATTTACAAGCTCCATTATCCTTGCTATGGCAGTATTAAACTGAAACTTTTCAGCATCTTCTGTGACGCTCTTTATGGTATAATTTCTCACATAGTTAAGTTCTTTCTCATCTTTTGAAATCTCATCTTTGCCTTCTTTGCACTTGTCCTCTATGAATTTGTCTACAAGCCTTTCAATTCTCTGTATGAAGCGGGACATAGCTTTAATGCCGTCATCATTCCACGGGCCACCTTCAGTAAAGGCAAATCCAAACATCAAGTACATCCTAAATACGTCTGAACCGTATTCATTGATGTACTCATCAGGTGATATTGTATTGCCTCTTGATTTGCTCATCTTGTTTCCATCAGGCCCTAAAATTATGCCTTGATGTATGAGAGATTTAAAAGGTTCGTCGAAATCAAGATATCCTAAGTCTCTCAATGCCTTAGTGACAAATCTGGCATATAAAAGGTGCATGCATGCGTGCTCAGCACCGCCTATATATTTGTCAACTGGTAGCATCTTATCAATAAGCTCTTTGTTGAAAGGCTCTTTGTCGTTTTTGTTGTCAGGATACCTTAAGAAGTACCACGATGAATCGACGAATGTATCAAGTGTATCAGGATCTCTTAATGCTTTGCCACCGCATTTAGGGCATGTAGTATTCATAAACTCCTCAGATTTTTTAAGGGGTGATTCCCCATCCGGTGAAAACTCCACATTGTAAGGTAGTAACACCGGCAGATCTTCTTCAGGCACGGGCACCAGTCCGCATTTCTCACAGTGTATTATTGGTATAGGTGCACCCCAATACCTTTGCCTTGATACAAGCCAATCCCTAAGCCTGTAGTTTACCTTAAGTGCTCCTTTGCCTTCTTTCTCAAGCATCTTCACTATTTCTATCCTTGCATCTTCTGATTTACTTCCTGTAAAATCACCGCTGTCTACAAGAATACCGTATTCAACAAATGGCAGTGAGTCGTCTACGCCATCATTTCCCTTGATGACTCTCTTTATTGGCAAGTCGTACTTCTTAGCAAATGCATAATCTCTCTCGTCATGGGCAGGTACTGCCATGACACAGCCTGTCCCATATGTAGCAAGAACGTAATCGGATATCCATATAGGCACTTTCTCACCTGTAATAGGGTGAATAGCGTACGCTCCTGTAAATACGCCTGTCTTCTCTTTTTCCGTTGAAAGCCTCTCTATCTCGCTTTGCTTTCTGGCGTATTCTTTATAATCTTCTACATTTCTTCTATGCTCATCTGTCGTTATGAGATCTACTATCTCATTTTCTGGAGCTAAAACTACGTATGTAACACCGTATAGCGTGTCAGCCCTTGTCGTAAAAACTTTAAACGATATGTCTTTGCCATCGACTTTAAACTCTATCTCAGCACCATCAGATTTTCCTATCCAGTTTCTCTGCATCATCTTCGTCTTCTCAGGCCAATCCAGCTCATCAAGCTTATCTAAAAGTTCTTCTGCATAATCAGTTATTTTCAAAAACCATTGTGTCAAATCTTTTTTAGTAACTTCAGAGCCACATCTTTCACAAGTGCCTTCTACAACTTGCTCATTTGCGAGGACTGTCTTGCAGCTTGGACACCAATTGACAGGAGCTTTTTTCCTATAAGCCAAACCTTTCTTGTACAATTGTAAGAATACCCATTGTGTCCACTTGTAGTAATCAGGCAAACATGTTATAACCTCATAATCCCAATCAAATGTGGCACCCATCTCTCTTAACTGTCTTTCCATTGTCTTTATGTTTTGAAGGGTAGAATCCTGTGGATGTATGCCTGTCTTTATGGCATAGTTTTCTGCCGGCAATCCAAACGCATCAAAACCCATTGGATGAAAAACTTCATAGCCCTGCATCCTTTTCATCCTTGCCCATGAATCAGCAGGCCCGTAGTTATACCAATGCCCTGCATGTAGTTTAGCACCTGACGGATACGAAAACATCTCAAGACAGTACAGCTTTTTATCAATGTTTTCCGGGTTAAACTTGTATAGTTTTGTATCTTCCCACTTCTTTTGCCATTTTTTATCAATATCCCTTGAATAAGCCATCTTCTCACTCCTATTAATATTTTTTTGCATAAAAAAGGCTTCACATCACAAAGAGACGAAAGCTACGCTTCCGTGGTACCACTCTTTTTGACGCAAGCCCACTTGTTTCATATAACGGTACAACCGTGCATACTTTTAATATGCATGCTCAATGGCGAGTTCAGCTAATACAATGCCTTTTCCCACCGTCACAAGGCTCTCTGAAAAAGTTTTAGCCTACTACTCCACATCATTGCATTATCAATATATATTTATCAATATTTTATTACAAATGCTCTTAAAATGCAATATGATAAATCACCATTGGCGACCTGGATCGTCTGCCATAGAATTAACTGTTGCCGCAGGATACAGCACATTTACATGGTCAACAAGATTTGTCGTATCTGATATGGCAAATTCAAGCTTGTAGTCAGAATTCATCGTATATCCTAAAACAGTTTGGCTTGTAGTGCCGCTTATAGTGGCTTTATATGGGGCTTTTCCCAATACATTTTCAATATCGCTTCTTGAAATGGCTTGTAATCTAGGATCAAATGACCTTGTCTCAAAAACCTGCATTCCTTTATTAAATCCAAATACAAGATCTTTCTTGGTAAAAGTCGTATAAGTTCCCTTTGCAGATGAAATATACTCTTGCTTGTCAGGATTTCCGTACACCTTTTCTATATCATCTATAGTAGTTTTACCTGTGACAAAATCGCAGTTTATTACTTTACCTTCTTTAGCAAGGCTTACTATCTGATTTATCAAATCAACGTTGCGATTGTCTACAACAGGATTCTGATCTTGTTTATCACTATTGCCATTATTATTATCATTGCTGCTCTTATTTTCATCTTTTGCATTATTATCAGAAGTTGAATTCTTATTTGTTGCGGTTTTTTGGCTTTGCGATTGTTGGTTTCCTCTTTGTGCTGTATTAGAATTATTGTAAAGCAGGTATCCAGCAAAAATCGATACAGCAACAACAAGTGCTATCAATAAGATGTATTTTTTCATAATCAATCCTCCAATTTTTTATTTATTCCCCCACACAAATGATAACCTTATGCAGTACCTTTCGTCAATGGCTTTAAGGGAGATTTAATACATAATTAATGTTTTTAATACTTTATTGATAATTGCTTAACAACATTACACTATAGTGTTAAAATATAGTTAAATAGATTGATGTTGGAGGTGATATTATGGTAAATGGCACATCACCCAAAAAATTTGACGCAAAATTTATAACAAGAACAGCTATTTTACTGGCATTAATTATAATCGTACAATTCATCAAGATGCCACAGCTTGTAACAGGCTCAATCGTAAATGCGATGCTTATTGTATCGGCTTACTTTGTAAGTGTCTGGTCTGGCATCACAATAGGGCTTTTGACGCCAATCATCGCTTTTTTAGTAGGACTTATGGGATTTCCAATGCTTATACCGTTTATAATGATTGGAAATGCACTGTACGTAGTGCTTTTCTCGGCTATTAAAAACAACATCATAGGCATGATAACAGGTGCAGTTGTAAAGTTTTTATGGCTGGCAGCTTCCGTAAAGTACATCCTCATAATGTTTGGCGTAAAAGTACCGCAAAAAATTGCAGCAGCCTTTACATTCCCGCAGTTAGCTACTGCTATAATCGGTGGAATACTATCCATCTTTTTAATATTCATACTGACAGGTTATTTCAATAAATCAAAGGAGTAGGTACATACCTACTCCTACTCAATTGCTTCAACATTTTTTAAATCGGTCATCTTATTTGAAACCCTTAAGACATATTCTATCAAAAAGCTTTCTTCATATCTTAAAAGCTTTGAATCAACGTTTTCTATAGTATCTGTAAACCAATGATAATTTTTTATAGATCCGTCTTCATCCATAGATAAAAACGCTATAGCGTCGAATCCACTTGCTAAGACAGGCAGTGCATCTGTGGGCAAAAGCAAGTTTTTCCTTCTCTGAACCGTATTTTTTGGATACTCTTTTGCCATAAGATCTGCAACATCTAAAAGCATTTTACCTGCTTTCCTGTATATTAACATACCTTCTCCTTCAAGGTATGTCAACTTTCCTGCCCCAAGATTATCCAGTATTACAAACTGCGTATCACCACTTAACAACTTTCTATATTTTTTCAGGAAATATTTCATTCCCCTTTCGCCAGTCTCCTCACTGCCTGTAAAGAGGAAAATTAGTTGCACGTCGTCCGGAAATTTATCCATGTTATTTGCATAGTGATCTGCAATTGCTAATGCCAAAGATACACCAGAACCATTGTCATTAGCGCCGTTTGTGTACTTTCCACCTAACTGGCATATAAGCAAAAACACAACCATTGCAAATGTTATTAGTATGCCTAACCCCAATAAAACGTTTGATACAAAAGAAATGTTCATCACTTTAAATGCGATACCTAATGGTATCAAAGCAAATCCCACATAGCCAACGTTAAAAATCATTTTTAATCTGCCAACAATTTTGGGACTAAACATCAGGCTGCCTTTTTGAGTATCAATGTGGGCAGATATAATTATCTTCTTTTTGTCGATTTTTTCGAATTTTGTGAATACGTTTTTAGATCTGTGTTTAGGCATTATGCTTGTTTCAAAAGACCTGCCGCTTAGCTCTAAAACCAGCAAAAATACTGCAATAATGGAAATTAAAAGCTCCACGACATTTAAAAATTTATCGTATACAAGCGATGCCGCTCCCATGATGAAAAGAAGGATACCAAACTGAAGAGGCAAAATGTAAAGATTGTCTCGTGTCGTTTTAAATTCCTGTACACCCACATCATAGCCTAAAATTTTAAGCTTTTCTGCGATGTAGTCTGCTGCCCTTCTTTCATTCTTTGTGGCTGAACCACGGTGTTCAAACCTTGAAAGCTCTTTTAAGTAATCCATACTTTTCATAGTATTCGCCCCCTAACTATATATTTCTACAGACTTTTCAATATTCCTTCAATAATTTTTTCCTATGAGTTGATACATTATTCACAATAGGGAAATTACTTGAGCTTCCAAAGCCAGCGAAATAAAAAAACACCTACTATACAGGTGCACGACATGAGTTATGCAAAAAATCACCTTTCCGTTATTATAGAGTTGTTCAAGCTACTATATAACAAAAGGAAAGGTGATTTAATGGCTAATAAACGAGATAAAATGGCATGCACAAAATAGATGTGCCAATACCACATTTATTCACTACTAAGTATAGTGGTTATGATTTAGTGGCCAAGTATAGAGTTTATTATATTTCCAATGCCCTTTTGATTCGTGGTAGAATTTCCTTGTCCACTGCTATTAGCATTACTGCTATTTGTACCGCTACTATTGCTTTGCCCGCCATTGCCGGATGTACTGTTTTGTCCCGTATTTTCAGTATTCGTGTTTCCCGGTTCCGTGCCATTTGTCGGAGCAGTAGTATCGCCACTATTTGTCGATGGATTCCCAGTTTGTGCTCCGTTGTCATTCTGATTATTTCCCGGCAATACATCGCTTCCACTGTCCGACTGTGTAGGTAATACGTATTTGCCATCGGCAGCGTACGCATTCTGCTCTGGCGTCCTTCCTGGCGGATTGATAAACACTTCTTGTTTCACAAGGAAAGGCGGCGTCCATGAAGATGCCAGTTTCCCTGTCAATGTATCTATCTGGGCTGATACGTGAACAGTACAATACTCTGTAGGCTGTGTGCCTGCAGCAAACATCTCAGTATATGTCCTGTCCCCTCTCGGATCTTGTCTACACAAATCAGTCGGCAATTCCCCGGAATCTTTGCAGACCGTCTCATATACTATTCCAGATGGTTTATCTGTAAAATGTGTTGGTGGAAGATTTTGATGTATTTGTGCCATGACAGTCCTCCACATCTGAGCCGGGAAAGTACCGCCTACCTGCGGCACACCGTAATTTTTCACAGAATTATTTGATGATGGATAACCCATCCACACAGTGCCAACGTAGTAAGGCGTGAAACCTGAAAACCAAATGTTGCCTGAATTCTCAGATGTGCCTGTCTTACCTGCTACATCCATATTTGAAAGCTTAGCAGCAGTACCTGTCCCATGGTCTACAACATCCATCATCATGCTTCTCAATATATAAGCATTTTGCTCACTTAGCACCACATGTTCTTCAGGTTTATTGTCTACCAATACTTTCCCTGTAGAGTCTGTAATCTTTGTAAAAGTAATAGGGCTTATATACATGCCTTTATTGGCTATTGCTCCATAAGCAGCCGCTTCTTGTATAGGCGTAATGCCTTGACTTAAACCACCTAATGCCAATGCTGGAAGGTACATATCGTTTTTAGTTATGTCAAGGCCAAATTTTTTTCCGTAACTTGCGGAGACATTTATGCCTATCTTATTGACAACCTGAACAGCAGGCACATTCAACGAATCTGTAATTGCTTCCCTTAATGTAACTAACCCATGGTAATAATTGCTTTCATAGTTGTGAGGTGTATAAGGTTTTGCACCAGGAAGCGTAAATGTGGTAGGAACGTCATCTACAACTGTAGCAGCAGTAAGCCCGCTTTGTAATGCAGGTCCATAAACGGTCAAAGGCTTTATAGATGACCCTGGCTGTCTCTTTGAGTCAGCAAAGCTTATACCTCTTGTGACATACTTAAAGTCATTTGTATTTCTACCACCTACAATACCCTTAATTTCTCCAGTCTTCCAATCTATAACTACCATCGCACCCTGTACAGCCTCTTTTGTAGTCGGATCTACAGGGAAAAGCTTTGGATTTTTAAACGCATTTTCCATTACCGTCTGTATATTTGGATCCATTGTTGAATATATCCTAAGACCGCCATTGTATATTTCATTTAATGCTTCAGATTTAGTTATGCCAAGTTTTTTGACAAGAGCATCTGTAGCATCATTTATGACTTGATCTATAAAATAGCCGTGACTATACGTAGACAAATTAAGATTTTTAAAGACAAAATGCAGCTTTTCATTTATGGCAGCATTGTACTGTTCTTGAGTGATAAAGCCCTGTTTCAACATTTCACTCAAAACGAGGTGCTGCCTCTCCGTCGCTTGCTGTATATTGGAATCAGGCGAGTACATAGAAGGATTATTAGTAATACCTGCCAGCATAGCACATTCTGCAAGGTCCAACTGGCTTACATCCTTGCCAAAATACTGAAGGGCTGCTGCTTGAACACCATACGCATTTATATGTGGACCGCCTAAATAAATGGTATTAAGATATGCTTCCAGTATCTGCTTTTTCGTGTACTTCTGCTCTAATTGCCATGCTAATACAGCCTCTTGAATCTTTCTCGTCAATGTCTTTTCATCTGTAAGCATAGTATTCTTGACAAGCTGCTGCGTTATGGTGCTGGCACCTTCCACAGGTTTGCCACCGGCCTTTATGTCAACTAAAAGTGCACCAATTATCCTTTTTGGATCAATGCCTAAATTATTCTTGTAAAACCTCTGATCTTCTATGGCCACAACGGCATTTTGTAAATTTTCAGGAATCTTATCTATAGAAACCCAAAGTCTATTGTCAGAACCATGTAAAATCGCAACCTGGCTCCAGCTTCCATCGCTGTTTTTAGCGTACACTATGGACGACTGTTTCATTTTCGTCAAGGCATCCTGCGACAGTGGAGGCGTGTTTTTTATTATAGCTAAAACTTTACCGCCAACAGCGCCAATACCTATCAAAAGCAGTATAATGACACCCCACAGCACAACATTGAAGGCTTTCTTAAAGGCGCTTTTTTTGCTTTTTTTCTTTTTATTTCTATCACTACGCCTAAGTTGTGTATTATTCTCCATAACATATCCCCTCAAAAAAATTTTAATACTAATATTATACCATATCATATTATATCATATTTTATTTTCAGGCAAATGTCGAAATTATTAAAAAATAATTAAAAAACCAAAGTTGACATAATCCTTTATCACACATATGCCAATATTTCCTTTAAAACATCCTGCAACGGCACTTGAACATCATATAGTTTAGCTTCAAAAACTGCTTTTGGCATTCCATAAACAACGCATGTCTCTTCAGATTCAATAATGACATGCCCTCCATATTTTTTTACTGATTTACATCCGGCAAGTCCATCATTACCCATTCCAGTAAGTATAGCAACTAATAAATGCTCTTTATAAATCGGTGCTGCAGAATTTAGCGTAACATCGACTGATGGTTTGTATAAATTGTTATCATTTGAGCTGTCTATGATTTTAAAAGAAACTTTATTATCGCTTTTCAAATGCAAAGTAGTTTGAAATCCTGCCGGAGCAATATAAATGTTGCCAGCCTGTAAAATTTCCCCATCCTCTGCCTCTTTTACATGAAGTTGGCAGAATGTATCAAATCTTTCAGCTAAAGACTTAGTAAAACCTGGAGGCATATGTTGGAGAACAAGTACAGGAATAGGCAAATCTGCTGGAAAATTGGGTAGTATAGATTGCAAAGCAACTGGTCCTCCTGTAGATGTACCTATTATAATTATATTTACTTTTGCCTTTGGTTTATCATTGCTAAGCTCTCTTTTATTGACTATTTCGTCTTTATTAATTTCTGAATATTGTTTTTGTATTTTTTTGCTTTCTACAATATTTATCAATTTATTTATAAAATTATCAATAAGCTTATCATCAACATCTTGATTGATTAACTCGCTTTTTAGAAAAAAATCTTCTGCACCTGCTTCTAACGCTTCTATAGTAGGTTTAGCACCTTCCTCTGTATAATTGCTCAACATCACAATAGGTATATCATACAATTCTTTAATCTTTTTAAGAGCCATAATACCATCCATATTGGGCATTTCAATATCCATAGTTATAATATCTGGATTAAGATTTTGAGCTTTTTCTATCGCTTCATATCCATCTCTGGCGATTCCTACGACAGAAAGTTTAGGGTTCTTTTCTATAATTTTAGTGATACACTTTCTCATAAAAGACGAATCATCTACAACCAAAACACCAAACTTTTCCACCATATCATCCCTTTCTTTTGTAATAGAAAACAGAAGGCTTATGTATTACTTCAAATCCACTGTGAATACCAGTTATTGACTCAGCATGGCCTAGCAACAAGTAACCGCCAGGATTTAAAATTCTATAAAAAGCATTGATTATCTTTCGAATTGCATGTTCATCAAAATATATTAACACGTTCCTACAAAATATAATATCACATTTACCTATTTTCTCTTCAAGATCGTTATCCAAGAGATTTATTCTCTTAAATTCCACCATTTTGGTAATTTCATCTTTAACTTTATAGTATTCTCCATGATCTATAAAAAATTTGTCATATACATCTTTTGTAGTTCTCCTAAATGATAATGAATTTTTCTTATAAAGACCTTTTTTAGCTTTTTCCAATACCTTTTTATTAATGTCTGTCGCAATAATTTGAACTTCATGTTTTTTAAACAAACCGCTATCTTCAATAAGCATACCGATCGTGTACGGCTCCTCACCTGTCGAACAGGCTGCAGACCATATACGTATGGCATTATTGTTTGCAGAATTAATATATTCAGGCAAAATTGAGTTCTTAAATTCTTCTAACAAATTTTCTTCTCTAAAAAAATATGTTTCGTTCACAGTTATTAATTCTATTAACACATCCAATTCTTCTGGTTCCATTTTGATATATCCAAAATATTCCCAAGCAGATAGCCCTAATTCTTTAATCCTTGCTTCAATTTTCATCTTGAGATTGTTTAAATTATTTTTATAATCAATTCCACAAAAATCGTATATATAATTCGCCAAATCCCCTAAATAATTCTGTTCATTTGGTATCATATTTGTCATCCCCTAAACAAAAATTTTACTACTGAAGAATGGAACTTCTTCAGTAGTAAAAAGCATATCATATTTCAAATTCTTTTAATATATTTTTTATTTGTTCAACATTTCTAAGAAGTTCCTCAGTAGTATCAATAGATTTTTCAACATCTTTGCCATTTAAGCTTAATAAACTGCTAAATTCTTTTACAAATGCCGCAACTTGTTTAAATTCTGAGATTTGTTTTTTAATTAACTCTTCAATTTGTTCTGCTTGTTTATTTATAACATTTGAATTGTTCATTTCTTCGCCGATATTTGCATTTATTTCCTTTGCGGCTGTCGCTATCTGACTCACTTGCTCTCTCGCATTGTTTACTCCTTGTACTATCTCTTCTACTCCTTTTGCTTGTTCTTTCGTTGCTTGACTTACCTGTGCTGCTTGATTTGTTATATTTTCTACCGCTTCCACTATGTTTTGCCCTTGATTTCTTTGCTCTTTTGTGGCTGCTGCTATCTGTCTTAC